>CAXTRM010000064.1:0-15149 GCA_964246625.1 uncultured Acidobacteriaceae bacterium | reverse complement strand
GATCTGGAGGGTGTTGGCCCCGGTGTCGATGTGGCCGAAGTCTTCGCCGTCCTGGGTGTTGTAGCGGAAGATCGAGTGATCGATGTAGACGCTCATGGCGTCGTTGGCCGGTGTGCCGATGCCATCACCGTAGCCCGCCGTCGATTGCGAGTAGCAGTAGGTGGGGATGGTGCTCGGATAGATGGACATGCAACCGGAAAACTCGATGGTGGAGTAGCTCATCTTGAGCACGCCGTTGATGTTTGGAGTGCCAAAGCCGTTGTCGAAGTCCCATCCGGCCATGGCGTTGGTGGAGATGTCGACGCGCGTGGCGGTGACCAGGCCGCCGATGGGTCCCTTGATGCCACGGTCGGTGTGGCCGTGGATCCAGAGGTCCTGGAGCAGGATGTCGCTGGTCTGGTTGTCGGTGCCGATGCCGTCATCATCGTAGTCGGAGAGGGGAAGGCTCTTGCTACAAGCCAGCCCATCGGGGATCGGGTTGCCGTGATCCATGCAGGCAGCGTGCGAGGTGATGTTGAGGCACTCCACCTGCACGTGCTTGGCGCCGCCCAGGTTGATGGCGTCCCATGTGCCGTGACCGCCGATAAGCGTGGTCATCTTGGAGGGATCGGGCTGGACGCCGGCGTTGCAGCTGGCGTAGTTGCGGCCAAGGATGCGGGTGGGATTGGTGGCCGTGCCAGCGGGGATGGTCGGGTTGACGCAGCCGTAAGGACCGCCGTTCCAGCCCCAGCACCAGGGCTCATTGCCGGTGCTGCCGTCGGTGTCGTAGCCCACGCGCCAGGTTTGGGTGTTGTCGAGGATGACGGTGTCGCCGCCGGCGATGACCCATTGCAGGGTGTTGTAGTCGACCTGGCTGTCCCAAAGGTAGCGGTAGTCATTGAACGCGCAGTGAAGGTTGGTGGTGGCGCCATTGCCGGCTGCGACGGCCGCAGCGTAGCTGATGTCGGCCTGCCCGTCACAGCCGATCTGCTGTGCAGGGAAGCCGCGGGCCTCGCGGGCCTGCGAGAACCGTCCCCCGCCATCCGCGCGAACAAACCACGTGGTGGCCGAGGCTGCCTTGGTCATCAACAGAGCCAAGACGAGTAACAGAAGAGAAAAGGAACGCTTCATTCGATCTACCCAAAAATTTCGTGAGGTGCCAAGGACCGGAACCGCAGTACAGCCCAAGGGGGGTAAGACTTTTCTGCATCCACTGTGGCAAGGCCGTCACTGGACAGGCACTCCCACACCGCCGGATGCGGAGTGTAACTTTCGCGCGTAAAGGTAACCGCTATGGGTTACTCTGGGTGACAGAGGGACAGCACGGGTTTTCTGAGCAGGGCTCAGAGGTGGTGCATGGAACCAGGTGGATCCTGCGGCGGAGCGACGGCACGGCAGCGAACGGGTCCAGGTAACAGACCTGTGCTGCGATCACTCAAGGATGTGCAACACGCCGGCCAAAGTCCCTGTGGGGACGCAAGAGGCGCGTGAGAGGACTGATGGGCGCGTGAAAGGCGCACAGCCGGGCTATTCCGGATTCAGTCAGAGGAACTGTCGCGCTACGCCGATCCCAGGAGGGACCGGACAGACCAAGGGATGCGACGCCGTCCACGATCGTCATAGCTTTCGTGGCTGCTGGCCGTAGATCGAGTGCGCCGCGGGCCTCAAGCGACACACCTCTGCTCAGCAAGTGCTTGCGATACAGGGCAAGTGTTTTTGCTAGGGCTGATATTACCTTAGTTACTTCCGGTTCGTAAGGCTCTACAGGAGCGCTATCCGCACCGATCGCCGCCCGAGTCGGAGCACGGCGCCTGTGGCGAGATCGCCAGCCGGCAGGAGCTTCGAGGTAACTCGTTGATTGTTCACAAGTACGGCACCCTCGGCGAGCTTGCGGCCCGCTTCATTAGCCGAAGCGGCAAGCCCGGCAAGCTGCAGAAGTTTTGCCATGCGGACCTCCATCTGGGGAGGCCCATGTTCGATGTTCGATACAAACAGTCCATCCGAGTCACGTGGGATGGTGACTTCAGGCAGGTTGGTGGCGACCTCACGGGATTGAAACTGGCGAGACCAGTCCTCCGCGGCCTCGTGCGCCTGGGTTTCTGAATGAAACTCCCGCGTGATGGTGAGGGCGAGGTCCTTTTTTGCCTGCATGGGATGAAGTTCACCGGAGGTTACGCGGGCCTGCATGCGGTCGATCTCGCTTTGGGGCAGGTCGGTGAGCAGGATCCAGTACCGCCACATCAGCTCGTCCGAAACGGACATGAGCTTGCCGTACATGCTGGGTGCGGGCTCCTGGATGCCGATGGCATTGCCGAGGGATTTGGACATCTTCTGCACGCCGTCGAGTCCTTCAAGGATCGGTGTCATGAGGACGATCTGCGGCTTCTGGCCGAAGTGCCGCTGGAGATCGCGGCCGCGCATGAGGTTGAATTTCTGGTCGGTGCCGCCGAGCTCGACGTCGCACGCGAGGGCGACGGAGTCGTAGCCCTGCACCATGGGGTAGAGCATCTCGTGCATGTGGATGGGCTGCTCATCCTGGAAGCGTTTATGGAACTCATCGCGTTCAAGCATCTGCGAAAGAGTGAACTGGGCGGCCAGACGCACGAGGCCATCAGCTCCAAAGGGACCCATCCATTCGGAGTTGTAGCGCACCTCCGTTTTGGCGGGGTCGAGGATACGGAAGACCTGATCCTGGTAGGTTTTGGCGTTTTCCATCAGCTCTTCGCGCGTGAGCGCCTTGCGGGTCTGGTTCTTACCGGTGGGATCGCCTATAAGACCCGTGAAATCGCCGATGAGGAAGATGACCTGATGGCCGAGCGACTGAAAGTGCTTGAGCTTGCGCATGAGCACGGTATGCCCGAGGTGGAGGTCGGGCGCCGTGGGATCGAAGCCGGCCTTGATGCGCAAAGGAACACCGGTGCGGCGCGCCTCTTCCAGACGCGCACGAAGGGCGTCGGGCGCGCCGGCCTCCGCAGGTGGAAGGATTTCGGCCGCGCCCTTGGTGATGAGATCGAGCTGTTGCTCCACCGGAGCGAAGGGCGAGGTGACGGGCGTTTGCGAGGTGGCTTCAGAAGGCATGCTGGCCCTTGCAGTATAGAAGTCGTTGGTGACGAGGCGCCTCGTCAGGCCGGAAGCGGGTGAAGTTCGACAACAATCGGTGTATGGTCGGAGGGCTTTTCCTGCGCCCTTGGGGTGCGATCGATGGTGCAGCTGCGAAGGCGTGGGGCAAGGGACGGTGAGAGCAGGAAGTGGTCGATGCGAATGCCGCGGTTGCGCTCAAACGCCTGACGGAAGTAGTCCCAGTAGGTGAACTGGCCCGTCTCGTCCGAGTGCAGGGCGCGAAAGGCATCAACATAGCCGGTGCCGAGCATGGCCCGGTAGCGCGCGCGGGTTTCAGGCTGAAACAAGGCGTCGCGGGTCCAATTGGCGGGCTTATCGCAGTCGATGTCCTCGGGGATGACGTTGAAGTCGCCGCCGATCAGGGTCGGGGTTGCTTCCGCAAGCCAGCGATCCATCTGCGTCCGCAGGCGGTCCATCCAAGCGAGCTTATAGGTGAACTTGTCGGTGCCCACGGGGTTGCCGTTGGGCAGGTAAATGTTTACGGCGCGAATGCCGCCGATGCGCGTTTCAAGGAAACGGGCGTGGCTGTCTTCGGTGTCGCCGGCGAGGGTGGTATTGAGGCTCTCGATCGGGAGCCGGGACAGGATGGCGACGCCGTTGTAGGTCTTCTGCGTAACGGCCGCACTGCCGTAGCCAAGAGCCTCAAAGGCAGCGGCAGGAAACTCAAGACCCTTGAGCTCCTGGAGGAAGAGCACGTCCGGCGCAACGGCGGCGAGCCAGGAGGTGACATGGTCGAGGCGGGCTTTGACGGAGTTGACGTTCCAGCTGGCAAAGCGCAGGGGCGTGGATGGGATCGAGCTCACACGCATACGATGCAAAGAGAGTGTGGCAGCTAGTGCCAGCACTCTGGTGAAGGGCGACAAATGCCGGATCGACGAAGGCGAGTGGAAGAGGAGGCAGCGCAACCAAGCAAGACATGCGCTGCATGCGGCCGCACCATGACCTGGCGCAAGCAGTGGGCCAAGAACTGGGCGGAGGTGAAGTTCTGTTCCGATGCCTGTCGCAAGCACCGTGTCGGGGCCGTGGACGAAGCGCTGGAACAGGAGATCGTGCGGCTGCTGAAGCTGCGGGGCGCCGGCAAGACCATATGCCCAAGTGAGGCTGCGCGCGGGGTGGCGAAAAACGAAGATCGATCGGTATGGGAGCCGCTGATGGAGCCTGCACGCGCAGCGGCTCGACGGCTGGTGGCCAAGGGCGTCCTAGACATCGTGCAGCAAGGCCACGTGGTGGATCCTTCCACAGCCAAGGGCCCGATTCGACTGCGCTTGCATTGAACCTCCGCAGCGCTGGGCCAAAAATAGATGGGCGCGGCATGGACGTGAAGACACTGGCCTGCTTCTAAGCCAAGCATGGCCACAGCAAAAAAGACTGCATCGAAGAAGGTCGCCGCGAAAAAGACAACGGCGAAGAAGAGCCCGGCAAAACAGAGCGCCACCAAGAAGAGCGTGAGTCTGAAGGCACCGGGGAAGAAGACTGCAGCCAAGAAGACTGCCGCCAAGAAGACCGCGGCAAAAAGGACCGCAACCGACAAGACCGCAGCGAGGAGAGCTCCCGCAAAGAAGGCAAGCAGCAGCAGTGTGAAGACGGGCGTGAAGACCTCACCGGCGACTGCCAAGAAGACGGGCGTGAAGCGTACCAACGTGACGCAATATGAGCAACACAAGTCCGGCAGCGGCAAGACGGTACGCAACAGGATGAATCCGGCGCAGGCCAAGGGCAAGAAAGAGTCGCTGATCAAGCAGAAGCGCTCGACGGGCGAGGGTCCGGCGTGCTGGCCCGGGTTTGAGCGCGTGCCGGGCAAGGAAGCCGGTACCAAGGGAAGCTGCAAGCCGAAGCCTAACCAAACAGCCGGCGAGCGCAAGGAAGACGCCCGTGAGGCAGCGGGCAGCAAGCTGCGCAGGGCAGGCGGCAACAAGGCCCGGGCAAACCGGAGTCACTAGCGGTATCGATGAGCCCGTGCACGGCTTTGCATGGAGCGCAGGCGTACACTGCGCTCCATGGACGCCGAAGTGGCCCGGGCATGGATGCTTAAGCTGCCCAATGTTATCGAGACGATGCAATGGGGTGACAACCTCGTGTTCTGGGTAGGGGACAAGGCGCATGGCGGCAAGATGTTTGCGCTGATCGACCTGCAACTGGATCGCGGCCTGGTGATGTCCTTTGCGGCAGGGCCGGAGCGAGCAGCGGAGCTGTTGGAGCGCGAGGAGTTTTGCCCTGCTCCCTATCTCGCGCGGGCGCACTGGGTTGCCGCGTCGTCATGGAACGCTTTGCGAGGCAAGGAGTGGGAGGCGGAGCTGTCGGCGGCTCACGCCTATGTGCTGGGTCGGCTACCCGCACGGACGCGGGCGAGGCTCGGTTCGCCGTGAGGTGCGTGGCGCTCGCTTGCAGCTGTTTGTTGCGGGCTCTACGGCCGCGTGACGTCCGCCTCCGGGTTCATGGCGAAGAGACCGTAGAAGTTTCGGCGATAGATGAAGAGAAGGAACAGCTCCAGGGCGGTGAAGAGCAGCCCCGGACCAACACCGGTGCCGCCGAGCAGCAGAAGATGAAAGAGCAGCACGTTGACGAGAATGGGCGCAAGCAGCGCCAACGCGAGAGGCACGAAGCGATTGACCAGCAACAGCAATCCCCCAACCACCTGGACGACACCGACGAAGTTCATCCAGTGGTGTTGCGCGAGGATAACGGAGAACGTGCCGGCGTCGCCTGCCATCGGCGGCATATGGAGAAAGTGCAGCAGGATGTTGAGTCCGAAGAAGAGGAAGCCGGCTCCCAGCAGAACGCGAACAGCGATGACGACGTATTTCACGATGCATCTCCTTGGAACGGATTGGGTGCCGAGAGTGTGGGCCCCAGGCGATCTGCCCTGCCGCGTGGCGACGATTTGTACAAGCTTGCCATGGCAAAGCACCAAGCGGGTCTGCTAGAACTGGCAGAGCGCCGAGGTGGGATCGGCATCACGGGACTGATTGTATGAGAGATGTGGCAGGATGAGCGGCCTTTCGCTGCAACTGGAAGACAAGGTGGCACTGGTAACCGGAGGGTCGCGAGGCATTGGCGCGGCCACGGTACGGCTGCTACGCGAGGCGGGCGCCCGCGTGGTTTTTAGCTACCGAACGGCGGAACGGCAAGCCAGTGAGCTTGTGGCGGCGTGCGGCGGACCGGAGTTCTGCCAGGCCGTGCGGCAGGAGCTGGCGACCGTGGAGGACGGTGAGGCCCTTGTACTGGCGGCAGTGAAGGCCTTTGGAAGCCTCGACATCCTTGTTGTGAACCACGGCGTGTGGCCGCCCCACGACCAGCCCATCGCGGCCATGAGCACCGAGCAGTGGCGCGGCACACTGGGCATCAACCTCGACAGCGTCTTCGGCCTGGTGAGGGCGGCAACGCGAGAGATGCTTGGGCCGCCAAAGTCCACCGTGGTGGTGGTGCAAGAAACGCTTGCCACGTTGACAGACGAGACCACCCTGGCAGGCGTGCTGGGGTTTGGTCCGGGTGAGGCGACGGCGGCGACCGAAGCGGAGGGTGACGCCCATGCCCGCGAGATGCTGGAAGAGGTGGTGTACAGCGACCATATCGCCTGGCCAGCACCGGAGAGCGCGACGACCGACCCTGGGCCGGAATTTCCGACGTTGCAGGCACAGCGTGGTGTGCGGGGGCACATCGTGCTGGTCGCTTCAACCGCGGCACAGCGTGGCGAAGCCTTCCATGCGGACTACGCCGCCAGCAAGGGAGCTCTCCTGAGCCTGACCAAGAGCCTTTCGAGCGAACTGGGGCCGCAAGGGATCCTGTGCAACTGCATCGCACCGGGATGGGTGCGGACCGAGATGTCTGCCGGAACCCTGGGCGACCCTGCTGCGTCCAAGAAGGCGTTGGGCTTGATTCCCTTGGGTCGCGCCGCGGAACCGGAAGAGATTGCCGGGCCGATTGTGTTTCTATGCACGCCGTGGGCCGGGTTTGTTTCCGGCGAGATTTGGAATGTGAATGGCGGCGCTGTGCTGGTGGGATGAGTAGCCCTAGAACGTGAATGGCGGTGGATGTGGGCGACACAGGAAAGAGATGGCGACGGAGGGGCGTGACCCTGATCTTCGCCTTGAGCACGCTTGCAGGCGCGCAAACGGCTTCAGAGCCCCCCAGCGGGGAACAGGTGCAGGGCCGCAAGCTGCTGGACGCCATGGTGCAGGCGCTTGGTGGAGACAAGTGGCTGCACCGGGGCACGGAGCGTTTGGAAGGCAAGAGCGCGACGTTCTACAAGAGTGCTCCCAATCCATATGAAACGCAGTTTGAAGAGTCTCTGCGCTTGCAGCCGTTTGGTGAACGCTTGGTGATTGTGTCCAAGCAGGGCGTCTTTATCCCCACCAGCAAACGGGATGTGGCCGTGATCTGGACAGAAGACAAGGGCTATGAGGTCACGTTTCGAGGCCGCAAGGAGCTGCCCAAGGTCGACATTGAAGACTTCCAGCGGCGCCGACGTCACACGTTGGATATGGTGGTGGGCGACTGGCTGAAGCGGCCGGACACCCTGGTGACGTTTGAAGGCAGCAGGATGGAGGAACGCCGTCTGGTGGACAAGGTCAGCGTGCTAACGGGCGATAACGACGCGATCACGCTCGCGCTGGATCAGGAGACCCACCTTCCGCGCAGCCTCACGTTTCAGTGGCGCGATGCGACGTATAAGGACTTCGACACCGACCTGGAGCGCTTCGACGACTGGCAGCCCGAGGAAGGTGTGATGACGCCGCTCACCATTACGCAATACCGCAACGGTGACATGGTGAGCGAGCGATTCCTTACCAAGGTGCAATATGGGTTGCCCTTCGCACCGGACCTGTTTGACCCTGACCGGCCGCTGAACAGGAAGTGATGCCGGCTGGTATTCTGGGCCGGTTATGAGTGACGAGACCACGGCGGTAGATGCCGAGAAGACGGCTGTGCCAGACGGGACGGAGACCGCGTCCAAGCGCAGGCTGGACATCACTGAGATCATGGCGATCCTGCCGCATCGCTACCCGTTTCTGCTGATCGATCGCGTGATCGACATGGAACGCAAGCAGCGCATTGTGGCCATCAAGAACGTGACGGCCAATGAGCCCCAGTTCACGGGGCACTTCCCTGATTTCCCGATCATGCCTGGCGTGATGACGATCGAGGCCATGGCGCAGGCCGGCGGTGCGCTGCTGCTCACCGAGGTGCCTGATCGGGAGAACAAGCTGATGGTGTTTACCGGTATCGACAAGGCCACCTTTCGCAGGCAGGTGGTGCCGGGCGATCAGCTGCGGATCGAGGTGACGGTGTTGAACTGGCGCTCGCGTGTGGTGAAGATGCAGGGTACCTGTACTGTGGAAGGGGCTGTGGCCGCCGAAGCGGTGATCACGTGCATGCTGGTGCCGCGCCCGCGCAAGCAGGCCGCGCAGTAAGGGACCTCCATGGCAAGCGCGAATGCCGGTACCTCCAAGCCGCAGGAAGCGGCCCATATCCATCCGCTGGCCGTTGTTGCCGAAGGTGCTGTGGTGCCCGCGAGCTGCACCGTGGGTCCGTTCTGCACGGTAGGCGAGCACGTGGTGATGGGCGAGCACTGCCGGCTTGTCTCGCATGTGGTGCTGGATGGGCACACGAAGCTGGCGGACGGGGTGGAGATCTATCCGTTCGCCGCTGTGGGCCTTGCGCCGCAGGACCTGAAGTACAAGGGGGAGCCCACACGTTGCGAGGTGGGCGCACGCACGGTGATACGTGAATCCGTAACCATCTCGCGTGGCACAGACGGTGGTGGCGGAATCACACGGGTCGGCAGCGACTGCCTGATCATGGCGTATGTGCACATCGGCCACGACTGCCAGATTGGCCAGGGCGTTCTGCTGGCCAACGCAGCTACCCTGGCTGGGCATGTCACGGTGGAGGACTTTGCCAGCGTGGGCGCGCTCAATCCTGTGCATCAGTACTGCACCATTGGCAGGTACGCCTATGTCGGGGGTGGCACCACCATCACTCAGGACGTGCTGCCGTACTCGCTGACGAGCGTGCGTCGTGAGAACCGGGCCTTTGGTTTAAACAAGGTGGGGCTGGAACGCCGAGGCTTTACGCCCGAAGAGGTGCAGCAGCTGCGCGGCGCGTACAGGCTGCTGCAGGTGTCACACCTGAACACCTCGCAGGCACTGGATGTGCTCAGGGACAAGGTGGCCAAAGGGGAGTTCGGCGAACGCGTCGCGTACCTCGCGGAGTTCATCGCCAGAAGTGAACGCGGAGTGATCAAGTAGCCTATGCCGGACCTGTCTGTGCTGGGCCTGATCGCAGGCAATGGACGCTTTCCGTTCCTGCTACTGGAGGCGGCGCGCGCCCAGGGCATCCCTGTGGTGGTGGCCGCAATCAAGGAAGAGACCGAGCCTGAGATGGATCAGCGAGCCGCTCGCGATCCTGACGGCATCCGTGTGCACTGGCTTTCCCTGGGCGAACTGTCGCGGCTGATCGAGACGTTTCAGCGCGAAGCGGTGACTCGCGCTGTGATGGCTGGCCAGGTGAAGCACAAGAACATCTTTTCAAGCATCCGGCCCGACTGGCGCCTGGCAAAACTGCTCCTGAATCTGCGGACGCGAAGTACAGACATGCTGCTGGGCGCAGTGGCCAAGGTGTTGGAAGATGAGGGCATTCACCTGATGTCGTCTACGGCATTTCTGGAGCCCATGCTCGCGCAGGCAGGCGTGCTTACCAGGCGTGAACCGGATGAGGGTGAGCGCGAGGACGTTCGCTACGGCCTGGAAATCGCCCGTGGCATTGCGGCCTTTGATCTGGGCCAAACCGTGGTGGTGGCCGCAGGGGCGTGTATTGCGGTGGAGGCGATGGAAGGCACGGACGCCGCGATCCTGCGGGCGGGCGAGCTGATGCGCGGCCTCCACGCCGAGGCAAGCACGTTGCAGCGGCGACTTACGGTCGTCAAGGTCGCGAAACCCAAACAGGACATGCGCTTTGATGTGCCGGTTGTTGGCGTGCCGACGATCCAAACGATGCGATTCGCGGGCGCCACCTGCTTATGCGTGGAAGCCGGACGCACGCTGCTGTTCGATCGCGAGGGCATGGTGGATGCGGCGAACGAAGCAGGAATCGCGATCGTTGGGGCTGCCAACTCGTCCACGGCCTGATGCGTACGTGCCGCTTCCCTTTGCCAGGGGCAGGTTCATGCAAAGCGCGAGCGGCCTAGGCGTAGGATGAGAGAAGGTAGCGCTGCAGGATGTTCTGCCCCGCGCCGAAGGAGTTTTGAGACGATGCTTCTGAGACGCTCCATATCTAGCCTTGCTGCCGGTGTGGCGGCTTTGTCCATGGCGTTGCCCGCGCAGTTTGCCTTTGCCGCGGACATGCCTCCCGTTGGCTCGGTCGCCCCGAACTTCACGCTGCCCTCGCAGGAGAACGCGCCGGTGGCGTTAAGCGATTACAAAGGCAAGTGGGTCGTGCTGTACTTCTATCCAAAGGACCAGACCTCAGGATGTTCGCTGGAAGCGCACAACTTCCAAAGGGATCTCTCCAAGTACCAGGCCCTGAATGCAGTGGTGCTGGGCGTGTCCATGGATACGGTGGACAGCCACAAGCAGTGGTGCACGAAAGACTCGTTCACCTTCAAGATGCTAGCCGACCCCAGCCACAAGGCAGTTGATGCCTACGGGGTTCCGGTGAAGCAGGTAAACATGAACGGAACCCCCACCGCGATCGCTATGCGCGATACGTTTCTGATCTCGCCCGAGGGCAAGATCGTGAAGGTGTGGGAGGTGAAGGACATTGCGGGGCACAGTGCTGATGTTCTAGCAGCGATCGGCAACATGAAGTAAGTCGATAGAGCCAAAAGCGCCCGCGCCTTCTGGCGCGGGCGTTCTTTTTGGGATCGAGCGCCTGGGCTAGCGGGTTGACTTGGTTGCGGTCTTTTTCGCGCTTGTCTTTTTCACTGCTGTCTTCTTCGCAGGGCTCTTCTTGGCCGCGGTCTTGGTGGTTGTCTTCTTGGCCACCACCGACTTCTTGGCCACTGTTTTCTTCGCTGGAACGGTTTTCTTTGCCGCTGTCTTCTTGGCTGCGGTCTTCTTCACAGCCGTTTTTTTGCCTGCGACTTTCTTTGCCGTGGTTTTCTTTTCGGCTGCTTTCTTGGTTGCCAAGTTCGTACCTCTCGAGGTGAATTGTTTGTTGCCACTGCCTTTTCTGCTTGCTGTCCCCTTCGAGACAGCCCCACTCCGCAGAGTCCTGGCGGACTTTGCAGCGGAACCTGAACTCTTCTTGGTTGCTGTCTTCTTGGCCACCGTCTTTTTGGCCACTGTCTTTTTGGCCACAGCGGTCTTAGCGGTCCCTTTGGCTTTCGCGGGCTGGGTCTTCTGGGCCGTTGTCTTGTTTGGTGTTTTGCTGGCGGCAGATGCCTGCCGTTCCTGGCTCCGCTTTGCCGGGGAGGCGTTCGTCCTGCTTTGCGAGGAGGAGGTTTGACGCTCCCGGGCCGCGTTGGCTGAGCTGCGAAGAGAGTCCCCCACATCCGGCATGGCCCCATCCCGTTCCGGCAGGCGGGACAGTGCGTCAGGAGGATCATAGGGATCAACCGGCGTGTTGGGCATCGCGTCCATCTGTGCGTCTTCCGGATGGGTGCTGCCCTTTTTGATCGTCAACTCATCGCGAGAAGCAACATCCGGCCCGGGTTCCTGCTCGGGCTCCAGGAGCTCGTCCTCTTCTTCCTCGGCCGCATCGACCTCGTCGGGATCGCTGTCGTCCTCGTCAGCATCGTCGTCGTCCGCGGGCTCATCGTCGCTGTCGTCGTCGTCTTCCTCGTCTTCGTCGTCGTCTTCGTCGAGATCGATCTCGTCTTCTTCGTCGTCCTCGTCTTCGAGATCTGCGGGCGCGGCATAGAGCTTCAGCACTTCGTCATCAACCATCATGAGCCTCTCCGATGCGTACAACTGAAACGTGGTGATCTGCGATGTTGCACGTCATGCGTTCAGACCGTGTGTGCAGTGGATGGACGAACAGCACACAGAGCATCTCCTCGCGAAGATAGCAACAGATGTACGCCGCGCCTGCACAAATAGCAAGCACTGTTTTTGGTGCAAGCCGTTTTTTCACCCTCATGGTGAATCGAGGTGGATGCGCTGGTCTTGTTTGCTTCTTGCTAACGACGATGCTTGCGCGAGGAAGAGCCAGATCGTGCGGCCGAAAGGTGTGAGGAAGACCTACGTGCAGCACTGCGTGTGGACGCATGACCTCTTGCCCCTGCGCGGCGTCCACGTGCGCCTGGTGCAAGACGGATCGGCTCGGCCACATAGATGGAACGGCCTGGTGTGAGCCGTGAGGTTGTGTTCCATATGTGCAATTGCTCCACGGTGACACCGAAGCGATCAGCGACCGAGACGAGCGTGTCTCCACGATGCACGGTATAGCGCTGTTGACCGGGCGTGATGCTTGAAGCCGTCGTGAGGGGGATCACGAGCTCATCACCAGCTGCGAGGGGTTCGGTGGGCGTGACCTCGTTATACGAAGCCAGGTTGTCCGCGCTCACGTGAAAGCTGGTTGCAACGCCTTCAAGGGTTTCCCCGCCTTTGACCACATGGAAGCGCCATGAGCTTCGGTCCTCTGCAGGGATGTCTTTCAACCGTGTCAGGAAGCTGTCCTTCGTGCCTGGCGGCAGATGGAGGTCATAGGCGACGTCACGCGGTGTGGCCAAGCGAAGCAGCGCTGGATTGAGAGCGACGATCTCTGCCACGCTTGAGTCGGTGAGGTCGGCAGCGAGGTTCAAGCTGATGGCATCGCTGACCGTAACGGTGTCATAGATCACCGGCGGACTTGGCGGCAGCTTGTTCAAGCCATAGCGTTCTGGGTTCTTGGCCATCAGCACCGCAGCAAGGATTTGCGGTACATAGGCACGTGTTTCCGCAGGCATCAGGCTGCGCCGGTAGAGTTCCCAATAGTCGGCATAGCCGGAGCGGCTGACGACGCGCTGGATGTTACCGGGGCCCCAGTCGTAGGCTGCCATGGCCAGGTACCAGTCGCCGAACATGCCATACAGCACCTTCATATAGCGCGCATAGGCACGTGTACTTCTTTCCGGGTCGAAGCGGTAGTCGAAGAAGCCGTTGCGGGTCAAGCCATACTCCGGCCCGGTGTAGGTCATGAACTGCCACATACCCCCGGCGCCCGTACGCGTGTTGACGACCTGTGCCTGGAAGCCTGACTCGGCCACCGCAAGGTAGATCAGATCCTGCGGCACACCTTCTTCGCGAAGCACGTTCTGCATCAAGGTGCGGTACTTGCCGAGACGCGCCATCGAAGCCGACATGTGGGCGCGGAAGCTGTTGGACGTGGAGAAGACCCCGATATAGCCGGCGACCTGGTCATTGATGACGAGTGGGAGATCGGAGGCGGTATTGAGTTCGCTGGACAGTTTGGCGACCAACTCGGGGTTGGGAGCAAAGGTGACATCGGCTGTGTTTTCCAGCGGTGCTTCCTCGATCTTGGGACTGAAGCCGTTGCCCTGCTTCAAGGCGAGGATCTCAAGCGAGTTGATCTGATCGAGCAGATGTTCGAACTCTTCGGAGAGTTGCGGGTCGCTCTTCAGGTCCATGCCGGAGGAGAGCATCAGGTCGACCGCCGCATCGAAGTCGGCACGTGCCGCTTCCAAATGGTTTGCGTTGTAGTTGCTTACGCCAGACTGGTAGCTGGCGTGGGCACGGTTGATCACATCCTGAGCCTTTTGGCTACGCTGCTGCGCCGCGTAGGTGTCCTGCGAGGGCGCCTGTGGCGAACTTGCCCCGCTCGCCTGGGTCGAGCCTACCGGCCTGCCGGCAGAGCCGTTCTGCGATGGGGTTTGCGCCACGGACGCCGTGCCTGCGCTCGCCAACAGCAGCAACATGGCGCAGCCGGAAAGAGCGCGCAAACATGGCCAACGAAGAGACAGCCGAGGCAACAAGGGAAGGGAGTGCTGAGCGCGTACCATCTGCGATTGATTGTAAGAGCCAGCCGAGGCCCCAACACGCTTCCAACCAAGAAGAGCCACGGCGTGGAGCACAGACCCATCGCGATGCGCTGCTATTCTAGACTTTCGAGTGGTTTTCGCCCTCGCCGGACAGCATGGACCCCAAGTACATTCGTAACTTTGCGATCATCGCGCATATCGATCACGGCAAATCGACCCTTTCTGACCGTCTTCTCGAGCTCACGGGCTCCCTCACGGCACGAGAGATGCAGGAGCAGGTGCTCGATGCGATGGATCTGGAACGCGAGCGGGGCATCACCATCAAGGCGCACACGGTACGCATGATGTATCGCGCCTCCGACGGTCACGACTACCAGTTGAACCTGATCGACACGCCGGGACATGTGGACTTCAGCTACGAGGTGTCACGATCGCTGGCCTCCTGCGAGGGCGCTCTCCTGGTTGTCGATGCGTCGCAGGGGGTTGAAGCGCAGACCCTGGCCAACGCCTATCTTGCGATCTCCAATGGGCTTGAGATCATCCCCATCATCAACAAGATCGACCTCCCATCGGCTGATATCGAGCGAACGAAGGCCATGATCGAAAAGTCCGTCGGTTTGCCGGCCGATGATGCGGTGGCGGTCAGCGCCAAGACCGGGCTCAATGTTGAGCAGATTCTTGAGGCGGTGGTGCACCTGCTGCCGCCGCCCAAGGGCGATGCCGACAAGCCGTTGCAGGCCCTGATCTTTGACTCGTGGTTCGATGCCTACCGTGGCGTGATCGTGCTGGCCCGCATCATCAATGGGCGGCTACGCAAGGGCGACAAAATCAAAATCATGTCGAACGGCCGCATGTTCGATGTGGACTCGTTGGGCGTGATGACGCCAAAGCCGGTGGAGCTGCAGGAGCTATCCGCAGGTGAGGTCGGCTTTTTTGTGGCGACCATCAAAAATGTTGCCGATACCAAGGTGGGCGACACCATCACGCATGTCGACCGGCCCTGTGCGGAAGCCTTGCCGGGCTTTGAAGACATTAAGAGCATGGTCTTCGCCGGCCTGTACACAGTGGACTCGCATGAGCATGGCATGCTGCGCGATGCGCTCGAAAAGCTGCGGCTGAACGACTCCAGCTT
>CAXTRM010000063.1:11800-15166 GCA_964246625.1 uncultured Acidobacteriaceae bacterium | reverse complement strand
CCAGCATATTGTCGGTCAGGTTTTGAACCGGAGCATGGGCATGCAGAGCGATGCCGGGCAGCCCGTTTTCGGCAAGGTAGTTGTCCAGACCCACATTGCCGTAGGCCATGGTTCCCGGCGCCGAGGCAAAGATGCCGAGCCCCGAGCCGCCGCCATTGAGTAGGCCGTTGCGCGTGGAACGGTTGCCATAGACCGTGTTGCTGTACACCCCATAGGCATAGCGGAACCCGGGAATGGGCGTGGGCCTGGTGGCTGTGCCGAAGGGCACATGCGAGGCGAGTGTGATGCCGCAGGCGTAGGGGTTCTCACTCACCGTGTTGAAGCTGACAAGGTTGTGGTGCGTCGCGCCGGTATCGTCCGACAGCAGAATGCCCCCGGAGTTGCCGACCGAAGTGTTGCCGGTCACGATGGAATGGTCCGCACCCAGCAGGTGAATGCCTTCGCCGCAATCTGTAGCCTCGTTTGTTTCAAAGGCCTCAAGGCCAGGGCACTTGCCGGCAGCGAGCTTTTTGTTGTTCCCCGTCACGACGTTGTTGGACAGGCTGACGACCGAGGCGTTTAACACCAGCACGCCCTCGTAGTCGGCATTTCGGATGGTGAAGCCTGAGATGGTGACGTCCCTTAGCCCCGGTGCCGACATGCCGTCCACCAGAAAGCCGCGCTTCAGGCCGGTCGCATCCACGATCGCTGTCTCCGTGGTGATCGAGAGCGGTTTGGTGATGGTGATGCTCTCGTTGTAGATGCCGGGGCCTACCTGGACCGTGTCGCCCGGCGCGGCAGCCGCGACAGCCTCCGCAATGTGCGCGTAACACGGCCAGCTGCCATGGCTGCTGACGCACAGGGTCGACGCGGTAGCAACCCCAGCACTGAACAACCCTGCAAGGGCCAAGGCAGCCCGCAGACGAATCGCATGTTTCTTCATCTTTTCCTCTCCTTCTTGCTTGCACGCCCAAACCTGCACAGGGATGAACTGCGCTGGCGTGAGTTGCTGCGCCACCAGGGCGTTACCTGCAGCTGTTTGGGTCCCGGATGCAGCAGAGCAAAGAGCAGAGAGGGCAGGTGGGGCAGGGTCGCGCATGTGCCCCAGAGCGTGCCCTGAAGTGGAAGGGAACGGGGCGTCACAGGTGGGCTGACGTTTCCGGCGGAAGGCTCCGTGCGCCCACCCTTTTGTACCGCCGGGGTCAGGTCCAGGCAAAGCAAAAGCGCCCGATGTCGCCGTAGACCGACACCGGGCGGACTGTCCCGAAGGAAAGCCTCAGGCTGTCAGGTCCCCGGCACCCAGCCGGCGATGGAAAAAGTCAAAGACCAGGCCGTACAGCCCATAAGCCAACTCGGGGTCGTACCGCGGCCCCTCGTCGCGCAGAAAGGCAGGCGCCCCGTTGACCTCGTGCCAGGCAAAGCGTGCCCCCACCTTGTTGAGCCGGTGCAACACGGCCATGCGGCCTTCCAGCGGGACATGGGGATCCTGCCGTCCCCAGGCCATCAGCAGCTCGCCCTGGATATCGCCCGCGCGCTGGAGCGAGTCGTCATGCTGCCCCTTGCCCAACGTGGCTTTGTGCAGGTCGGTTGCATAAAAACATACCGTTGCGCGCACATCCGGCTGCATGGCCGCGCGGAACGCAAGGTGGCCGCCGAGGCAGATGCCCATGGCGCCGAGCTTGCCCGTGCAGTCCCCACGGCTTTTCAGGTGGTCGAGCACGGCGCGGGCATCCGCGTCGTAGCTGGCAATCTCCTTGGCATACTTAAGCTCGTTGCCTCGGTCGGAGCCGGCCTGATCGTAGGGAAGCACCGTGCCCTGTGGCTCAAACTCGTGGTACACCTCCGGCGTGGCTACCAGGTAGCCATGGCCGGCCAGCATGGCGGCCATGCGGCGAATGGGTGCTGTGACCTGAAAGATCTCTGTGTACAGCACAATGCCGGGGTAGCGACCGGCAGCTGAGGGGCGCGTGATGTGTATCCGCATGGCCCCCCATGCCGTGCTCAGCTCGACGAACTCTTCCACCACAGTCATCCCGTCAACTCCGTTCCACCTGACGACCATCATGCCTCGTGGCGCTATCGGCCGTACACCCGCCTGCAAACCAGATACTGGCACCCACCCCACGGCATAGCGGACGTTGGCAGGCCTAAGCGCCCGTAGAGCCTGACACGAGAAGCGTTGGGGCGTGCGCAGCGGCGCGCGGTGACCGGTTTGCCCCGCAGCAGCGCGTGTTCGGCAGGCGTAGACTGAACTTGTATGCGGCATCTTCCCGCCCTCGCGTTAATGCTCTGCTGCGCTGCGGTGCCAGCGCTTGCGCAGCGTGGCGGCGGCGTGGGGCACGCCGCGGGTGGCGTTTACGGAGGCGGCCCCGCGTTGGGCCGTACTTTCGGGGCAGGCCTGCACCCCGGCGGACCGGCCCTTGGGCTCTCCGGGATGGCTCGCTTTCCCGGAGTTCCCTACAACGCGCGCCCTGTGTTTCGCCCTTATCCATCCGGCTTGGGGACCAGACTGCCGGGGTACGGTCGTCCTGGCCTGGGGTTCGGCCTCGGCACGGGCCGGTACCCCTACCATCGTCCCTACCGGTACAACGGGCCGAGGGCCTTTGCGCCGGTGTACATACCCGCTCCCCTGGTCGGATTCGGCTACGGCGTTCCATGGGATGTGTCGGAGGTCCTTGGCTACGGCGTCCCCACCTACGCGGAGGGTACCGACTACGCTGACGGCGCGGGCTACTTCAGCTACCCTGAGGGCTCCGGCTACCCTGACGCTTCCGGCTACCCTGGCACCCCGGACTATCCGGCGGGCAGCGAAGCCCCGTTCCCCGATCCCGCTATCAACTCTGGCTCGGCGCCAGCAGGGGCAGCCCCCGCTGGCGACCCCTATGCCGGAGCCTCTGCCTATGGCTCGCCCTATGCGGAACCGGGGCAGCCCGTCCCGCCGTTGTCACCTGACGGCAGCCAGCCCATGGTGTATGCACCCTACGTCTACGGCTATGCGGCTCCTCCGCAGGTCACCGTGGTGACCCTGCCCGCCCCGATGCGCGAGGAAGATGCGGTGACGATCTTTTACCGCGACGGTCGACCGCCCGAGCAGATTCGCAACTACGCGCTGACCCGTTCCGCCTTGCTGGTCACCGGGCCTCGTCTGCGGGAGATCCCGCTGCAGGATATCGATCTTGATCTCACGGAACGCGTCAACCGTGCCGCTGGGGTGGAGTTTCAGCTGCCGCGACCAAGGTAAAGACAACGGCTGCCGGCGCTACTTCGTAAAGACAACCCTGGCCTGGGCGACGCCGCAACGGTCGTCAGCCCTGATAATGGAAGATGATGAGTCTGCTCGACAAGTTCCGCAAAAAGGCCCCCGCACCCAAGCCCAGCACGCCGACC
>CAXTRM010000063.1:909-11790 GCA_964246625.1 uncultured Acidobacteriaceae bacterium | reverse complement strand
CTCACCATCCTCTTCACCTGGCGGGTGTCCAGCAGCACGCCGAGGCCCACGCCGATCCCTGCCCCGCCTTTGCCGGGCGCCATTCCCGTGGCATCCCCTTCCGCCGCGGAGTCCGCCACTGACACAGCCGCTCTCGGCAACCTCGCCGCCGAACAGCAGGCGCCCGAAGAACCCAGCGTACGGGCCTACGACGAGTTTGGCCGCGAAGTCCTGATCCCAGTCACGCAATGGCGGCAGGAACTACTGCCAAGGGCCCTGGAGCAGGCAAAAAACCATCCGGACGCCCTGGCGGGCATCCTGCTCGATGCCATCCAGACTGGGGCGGCGACCGAACTGATACCAGCGGCAGCACACCTCCAAAGCATCGATACCAACCCGGAGCGTGGCGCCGCGGTGCATGGCCTTGTACTACTTGCCGCCAACCAGCCGACCGAGTCAGAAGACGTTTTGGTAACGTACCTGGGCCAGTACGGGCCGTCAGCGCCTATTTTGACCCATCTCGCCCGGGCCCAGGCGACCCAGAACCGCTTTGATGAGGCAGACGCCACGCTCTGGCGCGCCCTGGAAGCCAATCCCAATGACGATGGCGCGGTGGGGCTGTATGCCGCGCGCAGCCGCGAACGCGAAGGCGACTTCGGCTGGCAGTCCGCCCTGGAGCGAGCCGCTACCCTGCCCGGTGCGTGGCTGCCTTTGCTGTGGCTTGGGCGCAGCGCGCTGGATGCACGCAACCGCACCCTGGCCGTCGGCCTGTTCAAGCAGGCCCTGGAACGCGGCGGCCAACCAGCGCCGACTCTGTTGCTGCAAAGCATCAGCGGCGACCTTGGCCAGTTTGGGCTCCTGGAGGATGCCCTGCGTCTGGTTCGTCCGGCGTATGACCCAGAGCTGCATGGGCTCGCCGTCGGCAACAATCTTCTGCGGGCCACGCTGGACAGCGGGCAGACCTCCGAGGCATTGGCCCTGGTGCGCGATCTGTCGCGGCAAAATCGGCCGGAGCTCGCTGAACCCCTGCGCGCATGGGAGGTCGAGATCCGTCGTCGCGACCTGGCGGCACAGGCCGCCCAGAACCCACCGCAGCCTCAGCTGCTTCGCATCGACGGACCGGTTTGGTTACCGCCCAATACCCCGGGTCGCGAGCTGTACGCTACCCGGCAGCCGCGTCGCGGCACGGTGCTCTTCCTTGGCTCTTCGGTAACCCTGCCGGAGCATGACCCGAGCCAGCCGCCGACCCAGGACTTTGCGGCTTTGGCCGACAGCGCTGGCCGCCTCAGCCGGGCGCTGCCCCTGTACCTGGCCGAAAATGCCTTTGCTTTACTGATGCTGGACACTCAAACCCTTGTGCCCTGGGCCGATATCGCCGGCTTCGCCATGTTGAGCCAGCCCTGGCCGGACGAGGCTGCCGCGACCTATGCCCGCGATGCCGGCGCAGGCGCTGCCGTGTCCACACATATCCAGGCCACAGCCGAGGGCGCCACGGTCACCCTGCGCGTGGTCAGCGCCGCGCCAGCGGTGGCGGATCCTGGGAGCGACTCACCAGAAGCCCTGCCGGAAGCGGACGTAGCCCTCGATCCCGGGACGAGCTCGGGCGAGTTCCAGGTCGGCTCGCCTACAGACAACGCAGGGATGATGTCCGCCGAGGCAGCCCGTGAAGCATCCCTTGCAGATCGCCCGGCGGTGCCTTCGCTCGATGAAGAGCCTTTCCCGATCCCGCCCGTTGAACCTGCCACAGCAACCGTCACCCTGACCTGGGCCGAACTGTACAACTCGGTGCAATCCCTCTGGCCGCAGCTGGCCATACCCCTGGTAACCCGCTTCGGCGACACACCCGAGCCGCCTCAAAGCGGACGGTACACCCCGCCGCGCGGACCCGAGCTGAACATTTATCTGCGGCTGCTGGAACAGCTGCTCGGCATCAACTGTGCGGCCACCTCCCGCCATGCGCCGCTGCTGATTTCAGGGGAGCGCGAGACCCTGCGGACCGTATTTGACCTGGCACTGCGGACACCCAACAGCCTGCCGGTGCGTCTGATGCTGGGTGAACTGCTGTTACGGCTGCGCGCCCTGCATCCAGAGGTGCTCAACGAATTTGTTCAGCCGTTGCAGCTGCTGGCGGAGCGACACCCCTTTCCGGACCCGGATGCCAATACCCTGCTGCAAGGGCAACAGGCCGCCGCCCTTGGGACAACACCCCAGCCGGAAGGCTAGGCGACATCTCAGAAAAGCCCGGTTCGCCGGGCTCTTTCTATTGTCCGATCCCTCTCCAAGAGGCAGCGGATCCAGATTGTTTCGCACCGAGCCTTACCCTGCTCGCCCTTGTACGCCAGACACGCTGCTTCGTGCCGTGGTGGTATGCCTGCAAGCTGTGATCCTGCCTGCGGACTAGAATGGCAACGAGATGCCTCCATCCGCAACAGCTTCCACCTCCGCCCCGGGACCTTCAACGCCAGCCCCCATCGTCACGATCGCGGAGCTCCGAGACTACGTCGGCCAGACCATCACTCTCCGCGGCTGGCTCTACAACCTCCGCAGCTCCGGCAAGCTGCTGTTCCCCACCTTTCGCGACGGCTCCGGCACCGTGCAGGGCATAGTTCCAAAGGCCCAGGTCTCTGAGGAGACCTTTGCCACATTGAAGGGCCTGACCCTGGAGTCGTCCCTTGTGGTAACCGGCTCTGTGCGGGAAGATCAACGTGCACCCTCAGGTGTGGAACTCGATGTCACAGCGGTGGAGATCACGCAAAAGATCGCCGAAGACACACCCTATCCGATCACCCGCAAAGAGCACGGCGTCGACTTCCTGATGGAACATCGCCACCTTTGGCTGCGTACGCCGCGCCAATCCGCAATCCTTCGCGTGCGTGCCGCTATCATGCGCGCGGCGGCAGAATACTTCGACACCCACGGCTTTACACGCACCGACCCGCCCATCCTCACGCCCAACGCCTGTGAGGGCACCTCCGAACTCTTCGAGATGAAGTACTTCGACGACGAGATGGCGTATCTGACACAGAGCGGCCAGCTATACATCGAGGCCACGGCACTGGCGCTTGGCAAGGTGTACAGCTTTGGCCCCACTTTTCGTGCCGAAAAATCGAAGACACGCCGCCACCTCACAGAGTTCTGGATGATTGAGCCCGAGGTCGCCTACCTCGACCTTGACGGCCTCATGAACCTGGCTGAGGGCTTCTTGACCCACATCGTCAAGCGCGTGCTTGAACAGCACCATGCCGACCTGATCGTTATCGGCAGAAGCATTGAAAAGCTTGAGGCTGTTCTTGCGCCGGCTGCTGCTACCTCCGTGGTAGCGCCCACCGACACCGACCAAGCACCGCCCGCTTACAATCTCGTACCACCGACGGAACAGCCTCGTTCCGGGGGTACGACGGGCGCCTCGGAAAACCCGGCCCACCACGCGCATACCAGCGCACCTTTTCCCCGGCTCACCTATGACGAAGCACATGCCATGCTCGAAGAGGCCTTCAAGGCCGGTAAGATCGAGCAGCCTCATGCCTACGGCGACGACTTCGGCTCCCCAGATGAGACCTATATCGCAAACCAGTTCGCCAAACCTGTCATGGTGCACCGCTATCCCGCTGCAGTGAAGGCGTTCTACATGCAGCCTGATCCGAAAGATCCGACCAAGGCCCTGTGCGTCGACGTGCTGGCCCCGGAAGGGTATGGCGAGATCATCGGGGGCTCACAGCGCGTGGACGACTACGACTTGCTCAAGTCCCGCATCGAGGACCACCATCTGCCCTTGTCGGCGTTCCAGTGGTACCTCGACCTGCGCAAGTACGGCTCCGTGCCGCACTCCGGTTTTGGTATGGGAATCGAACGCTGTGTGGCCTGGATCTGTGGGCTCGACCATGTTCGCGAAACGATACCGTTTCCGCGGACGCTCAACCGGATCTATCCCTAGCCTGCCACCCGGCAAACGGCTAGCCCCGCAGCAGAGCCAGCCGTTTGCGTAGCACTTGCCTGGTGAGCAGCGCCACAAAACGAGGGTTGTGCCGGAAGTAGCGACTCGCCAAACGCCGCGGCTCCACCGCCAGCCGAAAGGCCCATTCCAGCCCAAGCCGCATGATCCAGCGCGGCGCCTGCCGCTTGGTGTTGGCGAGGAAGTCAAAGGCGGCCCCGACACCCAGCATGACAACGGGGAGCTTTCCCCGATGTTCCATGATCCAGCGCTCCTGCTTCGGACAGCCGAGGCCAACAAAGAGCAGCCTCGCCCCGGAGGCCTGGATGCGGCGCACCACGGCATCATCCTCTTCCGCACTGAGCCTGCGAAACGGCGGGGACTCCACAAAGGGAATCCGCAGCGCAGGATACTTGGTTCGTACCGCTTCCAGAAGCGCCTCGAGCACGTCGGGACTGCTGCCATAGAAGCCAACCGGCATGTCTTCACGTTCGGCCGCTTCCAGCAGGGCCACCGTGGCATCGGGACCGTAGACGCGGGAAGAGTTCCGCCTGCCGAGCAGCTTCAACGCCCAGACCAGGGGCACGCCGTCCGGGCTGATCAGGTCTCCACCGTTCAGGAGATCGCGAAAGCCGCGATCGTCAAAGGCCTCCATGATCATGTGGACGTTGGCAAAGAACAGGGCGCGTGAGGCCTGCTGCCGAGCCCAGAGCAGGCTGCGGTTCACCACCTCCTGGTAGCTGCTGGAAACAACATTGACGCCAATGATCGAGTGCGACGGAGCGCCGCTTTGTAGGTTCTGTTGCATGAAAGGTCCTCAAGGTGCCGTGGAACGGTTAGGGCGTCAGTCTGGAGATCAGGGAGGCGTGGAAGGCGAACTCTGCCCATCACACTTCGGCATGTGTCATGGCCCCCGCGAAGGGGGGAGCGTGCGGGAGGCCGCTGCCGCTGATAGCGCTGCTCTCTTCGGGTTGCCACACCGGTTCGCGTGCCATGGCCTCGACGCGTCGGCGATGGAGAGAAAAGTACAGGACCTCGACCAGGGCCACCTCCGCCAGAAAGACAGGCTCGTCAAAAACCGGGCCCGTCATGGCGATGATGAACAGGTACGCCGCCAGGGCCAGAACACGGACGTTCCAGGCCCAGGACCGGCCCAGCGAACCAGCCAGGGCATAGGCGATGCCGAGCAGAAAGGCCAGGGCGCCAGGAACCCCGGCGCTGAGCATGGCCTGCAAAAACTGGTTATGGGCGTGACCACCCCAACTTACCGCCTGCATCAGTTGTTGCCGCGCCCCTTCAAAGCCGAATCCGAGTAGAAGGCAACGATCCCCCAGCGAGAGCGCACGCTTCCATACCGCGGTGCGGCCATCGAAGTCGCCCATCTCGTTGTAGACCTGCGAGCCGTACACTGCCGTGCCCAGCCGGTGGAGCGATGAGCCATGGGTTGCCAGGGGGCTTCGATCGCCGGGCAGAAACAGAACAGCCGGCACCACCAGAGCAGCCGCCAGGACCGCAAGGCCAAGGCGGCGACGGAAGGCAAAGGGATGCGCCAACAGCATGGCAGGCGTCGTCAGCAGCAGGGCGATCGCCGAGGTCTTTTCCCCAGCAAAGAAGTTCAAGCCCAGCAGAAACAGCTGTGTGTACCAGCGGCTGCCGAGCGGCAGCAGCATGGCCACAAGAAAGAGCAGGCCACTTACCTCGGCCAGCTGGTTCGGATGGGTGGCCCATACGGTGAGCTGCGTGCGGCCGCTGTAGATGTCCGTTTCGGTGAGGTGGAACTTGCCGGGCATCAGCACGCAGCAGGCAAGCCCGAGGGCAACAGAACCCACAAAGCCGAAGTAGGCGCCGGAGAAGAAGTCCACCATGGTGCCTGACCTGGCCACGAGGTAGGCCATCAGCAAGGCGCAACCGAACATCACGGCCTTGCCCGCACTCAGCACCGGACTGAACGAGCGCCAAAACGAAGCAGCCACCAGGACGCCATACACGGCAAACCACAGCACCGCCGGGTGAACTCCTCTGGGGGCGCGCATACGCCGGGTGCAAAGCATCATGAGACCGCAGGCCAGGGCCACGGAAAGAAACTCCAGTTCCCCCTGCACGCCCGTTGAGGTCTCCAGTGCATTCCGGACCGAGTACTTGTGGAACGGCACGCTGTAAAGCACGCCCGCAGCGAAGGCTGCCCAGAAAGGGACGGAGCGGGTTGGCTTGCCTGCGATCAGCCGGTCCTTCATGGGTGCGGTATGCCTCGAGAGCCTTGTGCTGCCCGGCTCGGTCTCTGGGGTGAACGACTAGCCTGATTTATATGAGCCAGCGGCAGACGGAACAATAGAGGAAAGGATTGGGTCCATTCTTCTCATGCGTCTCCAGAAGGACCTACGACCAGGACTCCGCTTCATGAATATGCCGTGCGCTGGGCTGAAACGCCGTAAGCGCCTGAGGAGCCTGCAAAAGCTGCCGATACAGCGCTTCAAACAGTTCAGCTCCCTGCGTATAGGTCAGCGTGCGCGCAAACTGCCAGCCCGCCTCGGCCATGGCTCCCTTCGCCGCATCGCTGCGGGCGGCGAAGTCGTCGATGGCAGAGGCAAGGTCGCGCGTGATGCCTTCCGGCGTGGTGACAGGCACCTTGATGCCCGCAGCCGGCGGTACAAGATCATGTGCGCCGCCCTGGTCCAACGTGATCACCGGTAGGCCAAGGCCCATGGCCTCCACCAGTTGTGCCGGGCAAGAGTCCCGCAGGCTGGTCAACAGCAACGCATCATGGTGCTGGTATGCATGCCGGACCTCCTCGCGGTCGAGTCGCCGCCCGCTCCAATGCACCCGCTCCGTCAAGCCGCGGGCTGCGATCATCTCCCGCACCTGCTCGGCAGGCAGGCCATCGCCTGCAATGGTCAGCGTTGCGGCGTGCCGGGTGCGGGCCAGGACGTCCAGGGCAAGCGGCAGCGCCTTGCGTGGCACCATGCGGCCGATCCAGAAAAGGCGCACGGGCTGCTCCGCTGTATGGAACGGCTCCGTCCGTGGGGCAAAGAACTCGTCCGGGAGTGCGGCGTCGAACCAGGGCTCGATGCGTTTGGCCCCAAGCTTCTTCGCCAGGCGGTAGGTGTCCGTGTTGGTCGTCAACACCACGGCTGGTTTGCGCAGCCAGGCGCGATGCCATGGCGAGTAGGGCAACGCCCGGGTGAAGAGCGTTCGTAGGCGCTCCGCCCGCGCCGCACGGCCAAACAGCGGCACCAGGCGGGACGGCGTCGTTTGCCCGCCACCCACAGGCCCAAAGAGGGTGGGCAACCCCAGCCGCCAAAGCTGCGTGGGCACGTGGATGCTCGAATACGTGACGTGGTGCACGAGGTCAAACGGTGTGGTGCGATGCAAGCGCCGCGCCACACTGGTGGCCGCCCCTTGCCAGAAAGCATAGTGCTTGCCCGTGGTGTGCCTGAGCCAGCGCGGCACGGGCACATACGAAAAGGACACTTGCAATTCCGGGTGCTCGGCCCGGAACGCCTCGATGGCTTCCCGGCCTTCTTCCACGGTCAAAACCTGCACGTCCATGCCGCGGGCCGCCAGATGCAAGGCCCAGTTCCATCCGTTGCCCGGCTCGGTGCCGGCATACGGCAAGCAGGCATACGCTGAAAGCAAAACACGAATCTTCATTGAGCAACCTCCAACGGTGCCAGATCGTTTGAGCGCCTTCACCCTGGCACTCAGGTCTTGTCTTTTGCCCAGTTGCACTCGCTGCACGGAGTACGCCCGGTGATCAGACTGGCAGGGCCGCGCCTGCCTGCACGCGCAGGCGTTGCGCCCGCCGGTACATGGCGGCGCCCATAATGACCTGGAAGATCAACTGCGTGCAGATCAGCCCCAGCATGACGCCGAGCAGGCCCAGGTACTTGGCGGCTGGCCCCGCCACCAGGGCAGTAAAGACCGTCATCGCCAAGTAGGCCCACAGCATGGGCGCAGTGAACTCCATGCTTTGCAGACCGGCGCGCAAGGGCGTGCCCACAAAGATCATCACGTACAACAGCCCATACAGGCGCAGCACAAAGCTGTACTGCACATACTGTGCGCCGTACAACAGATGCAGCCAGAAAGCGGGCGCTACCCCCAGTACCAGCATGAAACCCAGCGTCACCGCGCCCCACCGTGCGGTCACCCTCTTCAGGTACGCCATCATCGAGTTCACGCCGTGCTCATGCAGGCAACGTGCCGCCTCAGGGGGCACCACGTTGTCCAGGCCAAGAAACCAGATATGGGCAACGGCGACTAGATTCTGGCAGGCACGCAACGCCCCCGCAGCCGCGGCCCCGTAGTACACAGGCGCAAACACCATGAACAGGTTCAGCGACAGCCATTGCAGAACCGCCGAAGGGGCAAGCCAACGCACAAGCGGTGCATGGCGATGCAGGATGGGCCGTATCGTGCCGGCGCGGAAGCGGAGGCCGCGCATCCATGCCGCGCTCACGGACGCGCTGAACAGCGACGTCAGAGCCACGGTCCAAAGCGCCACTCCGATGGAAAGATGGTGCGTGCTCGCCGCCCAGAACAGCAACGGCAGCTGCGTCAGGTAGCTCAACGCATCCGAAGCCAGCGCCAAGGTTCCCGAGCGGATCGTAAAAAAATACCGGCGCACAAAATCCTGGAGCAGATAGGCGGCCGTGGCCACTGCCAGCGGCAAGGCAAAGCTCCCCACAACATGGACCCGCGGCCAGCGCGCCAGCACCGTAGCCCCCGCATAGGTCACCAGCGAACCGGCAACCGCAAAGGCGAGGGCCAGTCTTCGCAGCGCTCCAAAGTAAAACGGCTTGAACGCTGGTTCCTGCTTTTGCCCGATGCTCATCATCGGCGTCACCAGCATGGCATTCTGGAGGTTGCTCCACAGCAGCACCACCATCCAGCTCAGGGCGAACATGCCAAAGCCGCTTAGCCCAAGCGACCTCGCCAGCATGACATTCGTCACGAAGTTGGCTCCGCTCACTAAGGCCTGATCACAAAGGGCGGAAAGCTCCCGGCCCGCGGTGACCTTTTGCGCAAGGCCTGCCAGCCTGGAGCTCAGGGAAGGGCTCTTCTCCGGGGAAGATGCAGGCTCCTGCAACCGCAGCTTGCCTTGACTCCCCATAAGGTGCCCTTCCCGGGCAAGACTCTCTGTTCCGCCGCTCATCTACGTTGCACTCGCATGGTTCTGCGCTCAACCTAGCAGCGGGGGTGTGGGACACCAATAGGAAGAAGGTCTTAGCTCCTTCTGTTCATGGCTTGGCGCGGCAGCATACGAGCACCCAACCGGCTGTACCGTTGCCTGTCTCTTTCAGCCATAGCGCGCCGTTCACATGATCCAGGTACAGTGAGCCTGGGTTTGCGGTCACGGTGGCGGTGGGGTCGCCGCCGCCTGTGATCGTCACACCACTGGATAGCTGCAGATCCGGTGCGCTGCCATTGATGGCTCTGCGCGCGGCAGCTGAGGGATCGTTTGAGATCATCTGGCTTATCTGGTTGCTCACCGAGGTAACGTGTGACTTATCGGACTGAAACACCCCATGGCTGTAGCCCATCTGCGCAAAGGCATTCTGTATATTCCAGCGCGCTTCCGTGCCAAGGCTGGAGCTCTCATAGAACATGGCATCCGCCTGCCCCGTGCTGAAGGCATAGGATCCGATCACGCTGATGGCCGGCGGAAACGTCAGCTGGCGTGGTGCCGGATTATGTCGGATGATGTGCTGATGATGACCGGCGCTGGCCTCTGCCTTCAGGTTCAGAAACACATAGCTTCCCCCGTTGGCATAGTTCTCATCGGCGGTGTTGATCGTGATCGCATCTTCGCCATCGTCATCCAGCTGTGTGTCCACAAACGTCACCATGGTGCCTGACCCTGTGTCGTTGGCATAAACGGCGCCGCCCTGGTTCTGCGCAAAGGTGCACACATAACAGGAGAAGTTCACCTGCTTCTCATCGAGGTACAGGCCATACCGGCGTGCTCCCTGAAACGTCACGTTTTCAAAGTGCGTGTTGTACCCACCCCCTAGCAGCTCCACAAGATCGTTCTTGGCCGTGGTACTTGTGTTGTTCTGGTAGTTGCCATCCAGATCCAGATCCCGCAGAGCGATGTAGTGGCTGTAGGCGTTGTTGTTGGTCTGGCTTGTGATCCAGTCGCTTGTGTATGCAAACAGGGGAGCATTAGCGCCGTCGGCCAGACGGATCGTTGTGCCCAGGCCAAGCACATTGGCTTGGCTGCCGACATAACTGATCCCCTGGTTCAGCTCCAGGTGGCCCCGCTCCACAAAGACACCCGGGCCGATATGCACGACACCGTAGTGCGTGCCACCCGAGCCCAGCGAACCATAGTGCGGCAAGCTCGCCACGGCGCCCGCGACCGTCAGCTTGGCTGTCTGCCAGGAAAGGCCGTCATTGCGGTCGTTGCCCTCCTTGGTCACATACAACGAGGCGTTCTGCTGGGCTCGCGCAGGATGACGCACCAGCAATGCGGTAAACAGCAGCACGGAAACCATAAGCAAGTTGGGTACGCTACGCTTGCGAGGTCGCCGCACAAATGGCTTTGTGCGGGCCCTCTTTTTTGCTCCTGCGCCTACATGGCGCCTGAGCCGCGAACCACCGCCGCGACGGTCTGAAAGAGGATCTTCAGGTCCAGCCACAAAGTCCATGTGTCAATGTAGCTCAGGTCCAACTCCATCCAGCGGTCGAAGCCGATGGTGCTCCTTCCTGAGATCTGCCACAAACAGGTGATTCCCGGCTTCACACTGAATCTGCGTCGGTGCCAGTCTTCCGAGAAGCCACGGTAGTCGCGCATCGGTAAAGGACGCGGGCCAACCAGGCTCATATGGCCCAGCAAAACATTTACAAATTGCGGCAGCTCGTCCAGGCTGGTTTTGCGGAGAAACGCACCGAGCGCTGTGATCCGTGGATCCTTTTGCAGCTTAAACGTCGGCCCGGAGGTTTGGTTCAGGTGCTCCAACTTCGCGAGCAGA
>CAXTRM010000063.1:369-899 GCA_964246625.1 uncultured Acidobacteriaceae bacterium | reverse complement strand
ACCCTCGGCATTGATCACCATCGTGCGAAACTTCACGATCGTAAACACACGCTTTCCCAGGCCGAGCCGTTCCTGCAGGAAGAACACCGGCCCTGGCGAGTCCAGCTTGATGGCGAGCGCGATACACATCAACAGAGGCGCGGTCAGCAGCAGGGCCACGGTCGCCACGGTAACATCCAGCAGGCGCTTGCTGATCAGGGCCCAATCGGTTAGCGCGCCATGGTTCAGTGTGACAAACTGCAGCGGCTGTTCGCTGCTCGGGCCACGCTGCGTGTGGAGATTGATCAGGCTCGCCTCATACCGCACCAGGATGCCGTGCTGTTTGCATAGATCACAGATCGCATGGATCTGGGCATACCGCGACGCGATCGGCAGGGCGATGATCACCTCATCAAGCGCCAGCGTACGGAGCAGATCGGGAAGGGCCTGCAAAGGGTTCAGCAGCATCGACGCATACTGCGTCGGCACCTGGGCCGCATGCCACACATCATCGATAAAGCCCACTACGCTGTAGCCGAAATGAGCGTCAC
>CAXTRM010000063.1:0-359 GCA_964246625.1 uncultured Acidobacteriaceae bacterium | reverse complement strand
GTACGTCATCCAGCGCAGAAGCTCCACGGTCCACTCGCGGGACCAAAGCAGCGCGCCATGGTATGTCCGGATGTAGGCTCCCATCCACAGCCCGGTGCAGGCCGTGGCGGACAGCGTGGCCCGCAGCAGCGAAGACGCAAGCTCCCGGCGCCCGGCCAGCCTGAACGAGCGGTAACAGCCCGCCAGCAGAAGCGAAAGATGCCATACCCCCAGCAACGACAGAAATAGCAGGAGTTCGCGCGCGGGCTTTTGCATCGCGGCCGCGCCCCTGGCCCAAAAGCTTGATTCGTTATTGGTGGCAAGCAGGAGCGCCCCTAGGCAAAGCGCCAGGTCGCCCCACATGTACAGCCCAAGAAGAA
>CAXTRM010000062.1:13078-15174 GCA_964246625.1 uncultured Acidobacteriaceae bacterium | reverse complement strand
GTTACGCCAAAAGCAACGTTGAACCGTAACAGCTTATTCTACCGTGATCCCGCGCTCGCCACCAGCCTGGCCGGCCTCCGGCCTGAGCCCGGAAGTGACTTCGTGCCCGCACCCTCGGACTGCAGGAAGCGCCCTCGACCAGAACTCGTAACGCAAGGCTGGTCGAAACCAGGAGCCGCCCCCGCAACATCCGCGCAGGCTCAAACCTCGCACCTTGCGCCCTAATTTGCTCATCTTTGCACGCCACATCTACGGTTCCATGCGATCCGACTTGATATTGCATACGGCTCTGCAGATGGGTAGAGCCCTGGCCGCGACGGCCCCGCTTTGTGTGCATCCAAAGTACAGGTACAGCGCGTCTTCCCAGGTGGAGTGACGCCTGATCGTCCCTTCTCTTCACTGCCTAAAAAATGTTTCTCCCGAGAGGCCGCCTTGAGTCCTTGTTCTGAAGTGCTTGATATCGAAATGGACGAAGCTGCCGTCGAGCAAGACGTACAGCTCCAACTCACTCGCCGGCAGTTCCTTGCCGCCTCCGGAGTCGTATCCGCGGGCGTCGCTGCCGGGCTCAGCCCCGCGGCTGCGGCACAACAGGCAGCAGCTGCCGGTGTGCAAACGCTTCCGCTCACCCTGTCCATCAACAAGCAACAGCGTCAGGTCACCGTCGACACCCGGACTTCGCTTTTAGACCTCCTGCGCGAACATCTTGACCTGACCGGAAGCAAAAAGGGCTGTGATCATGGCCAGTGCGGCGCTTGCACTGTGCTGCTCGATGGCCGCCGCGCCAACTCTTGCCTCACCCTTGCCGTCGCTGCCCAGGGCTATGAGATCACCACGATCGAGGGTTTGGGCGATGAGAACCATCTCCACCCCGTCCAGGCTGCCTTCCTTGAGCACGATGGCTACCAATGTGGGTACTGCACCCCAGGCCAGATCTGCTCCGCCACCGCCCTGCTCGAGGAACAAAAGCGCGGCGAACTTTCCCAGGTGAGCTTTGAAACCGGGAAGACGACACGGCCCACCCTGACCGATGAGGAGATCAGGGAACGCATGAGCGGCAATCTGTGCCGTTGCGGCGCATATCCCAACATCGTCGCGGCCGTCCGCGCGGTGGCACAAACTTCAGCCTAAGGCCCAGACGCCGCCTCGGTTGCTTTCCCGGATACACCTTCCGGATACACACCTTCCGGATACAAACAACGATACTCGGCACGATGCTCGTCGTGCCTGCACACTGACCGAAACGGGGGCAGAGCCCTCGAGGTACGCAGGAGACACCCCTTGATCCCCTTCATCTACACCCGCGCGGATGCACCCGATGCTGCCATCCACGCCGGCTCCGCCCACGGCTCCAAATTCCTCGGTGGCGGCACCAATCTCGTCGATCTCATGAAGTACGGCGTGGAACAGCCCTCCGCCCTCATCGACGTCAATCACATCGGCCTGGACAAGGTGCAGGCCAGCGAACAGGGCGGTGAGGTGGGTGCCTCGGTCCGCAACTCCGACCTCGCGAATCACCCGGACATCGTGGCCCACTACCCACTGCTGTCGTTCGCCCTGCTCTCGGGAGCCAGCCCACAGCTGCGCAATCTCGCCACAACAGGGGGCAATCTGCTGCAGCGCACGCGCTGCTATTACTTCACCGACACCGCCTTTCCAGCGTGCAACAAGCGCAAGGCGGGCTCGGGTTGCGGGGCGCTGGTCGGCTTTAACCGGATCCATGCCGTGCTTGGCCAGACCGATCGCGGCGCCACCTCGCCCCATACCTGCATCGCCACAAATCCCAGCGACATGAGTGTGGCTATGTCCGCCTTGGGTGCCACCGTGGAGGTACTCGGTCCCAAAGGAAAGCGTTCTATCCCTGTACGCGACTTCCATCGCCTCCCAGGGGAAGATCCCTCGCGCGATACCAATCTGCTGCCCGAAGAGCTCATCACGGGAGTGACTCTGCCCGCCTCCTCGGCCAGGTTCGCCAAAAACTCCTGGTACCTCAAAGCCCGTGACCGGCAGTCTTATGCCTTCGCCCTCGTCTCGGTTGCGGCCGGCCTGGAGCTGGAGGGTGACACCATCCGGTCGGCAGGCTTGGCCCTCGGCGGCGT
>CAXTRM010000062.1:10867-13068 GCA_964246625.1 uncultured Acidobacteriaceae bacterium | reverse complement strand
CGCCCACAAGCCCTGGACCGCGCCTGACGCCGAGCATGCCCTCATTGGCAAGCCCGCCAACGAGGCCACCTTCAAGCAAGCCGCCGACCTCGCCCTGCGCGGTGCCAAGGGCTACAAAGACAACGCCTTCAAGATCGAGTTGGCCAAGAACTGCATCGTGCGTGGCCTCACTCAGGCCGCCAAGGGAGCACAAGCGTAATGCACTTCCAGGATCAGGACACCGCCCCCAAAGAGCTTCCCCAGCCGCTACACCGCTACGAAGGTGTAGGCAAGGTCACGGGCCGCGCCAAGTACGTCGCCGAGTTCAAAGAACCCTTTCCAGCCAAGGAACTCCTCTACGGTTACATGGTGCAGTCCACCATACCCAGTGGCACCATCGTTTCCATGGATGACAAGGCTGCGGCTCGCTCGGCCGGCGTGGTCGCCGTGCTGACCCCCTTCAACGCACCCAAGCTGCAGGTCGGCAAGCCCCAGCCGCCGGCAAAGCGCAACCTCACTGTCCTGCAGGACCCGGATGTCGACTACAACGGTCAGCCGATCGCCGTTATCGTGGCCCGCTCCCTCGATGAGGCCATGGCGGCCGCGCCCCTTCTCAACGTCAAATACAACGTCAAACCGGCCATTTTGAACTTTGACCAGCACCTCGACCAGGCACGCTGGCCCGGCACCACCAGCCGCGAGCCCAATGCCCAAAAACGCGGCGACGTCGCCCAGGCGCTCTCCGGGGCGCAGGTCAAGCTCGAGCAGACCTACATCACCCCTGTTCAGAACCACAATCCCATGGAGCCCCATGCCACCATCGCATGGTGGGATAACGAAAAGCTGAATGTCTACGACACGACGCAGGGTATCAGCGGCTCCAAAATGTCCCTTGCCCGTATCCTCAACCTCGCTCAGGACGACGTCCATGTCTCCTGTCCTATCGTTGGTGGCGGCTTCGGTTCCAAGGGCTCGGCCTGGTCCCACGTCATCCTTACCGCCATGGCCGCCCGCATCGCCGGCAAGCCCGTCAAAATTGTCCTTGGCCGCGAACAGATGTTTGGTCCCGTCGGTGCCCGTCCCACCACAAGGAACATGATCAAGATCGCCGCCAACAGCAACGGTCTGATCACCGGCATCCAGCATGACGCCGTCATCCACGCCTCGATGCTGGAAGATTTCATCGAAGAATCTGTCGGCGTCAGCCGCTACCTCTACCAGAGCGGTTCCAATGAGACCAGCCTCAAGGTCGTCCCGCTCAACCTCGGCGTCCCGACCTTCATGCGTGCTCCTGGCGAGTCTACCGGCACCGCGGTTCTTGAGATCGCCATGGACGAGATGGCCGAAAAGCTCAAGATGGACCCCCTTCAGTTCCGGCTTGTCAACTACGCCGACAAGAATCTCGCGGAGGACAAGCCCTGGAGTTCGAAGCACCTGAAAGAGTGTTACAGCCAGGCCTCGGAGCGCTTTGGCTGGTCCAAACGCAATCCAGTCCCGGGGCAAACCTCGGAGGGCAATGAGCTGATTGGGTACGGCATGGCGACCGCAATCTACGGCGCCTACCGCTCCAACGCCAGCGTCCTCGCCCGTCAGTCTCCGGACGGTCGCGTCTTTGTCGGCTCCGGCACCCAGGACCTCGGGACCGGAACCTACACCATCATGCAGCAAACAGCCGCACAGGCCATGGGCGTCGACCTCAGCCTTGTAGACGTCAAGCTGGGCGACTCCAGTCTGCCCAAGGCTCCGGTCTCCGGCGGCTCACAGTCGGCTGCCTCGGTCGGCCCTGCCGTCCTTGCCGCCTGCAAGCAACTCCAGCTCAAGCTGGGTGACATAGCCGTCGGCGACCCACAAAGCCCGCTGCACGGCCACTTCACCGAAGAACTCAAGGTCGCTGGTGGCAGGATCTTCGTCGAAAAGAACCCCTCCATCGGCGAAGAGCTGAATTATTTTATATATGTTAAGGGGAAGACAGAGTTCTCCACGGACGGCTCGGCGGAGCAGCCTGAAACCCTGAGCGCGAGCAGCAACATGAGCTGGGGCGCAGTCTTCGCCGAGGTCGCCGTCGACAAGACCACGAATATGGTCAAAGTTCGTCGCGTCGTTGCCACCTATGACATCGGCACCCTCCTCAACCACAAAACAGGTCTCAACCAGCTTATGGGCGGCATCGTGTGGGGCGTCGGCTTCGCCCTCGAAGAGGAAACCCACTTCGACCCCAATAC
>CAXTRM010000062.1:0-10857 GCA_964246625.1 uncultured Acidobacteriaceae bacterium | reverse complement strand
ACGAAAGCCTGGCCGAGTACCACGTGCCCGTCAATCGCGACATCCCCAACCTCGATGTCACGGTGGTTGGCATTCCGGACTCGAAGTTCAGCCCGCAGGGCGCTCGCGGCATCGGCGAAATCGGAATCACGGGAGCCATGGCCGCCATCGCCAATGCGGTCTACAACGCAACCGGCAAGCGGATCCGTCACTACCCCATCACGCCAGACAAACTCCTGACCGCCTGAACACCAAACAGGCTCCGCTCACCTAGAAAGGTCCGCTGCCAAGCGGGCCCTTCTCTTTTAGGTTCGGCCCTACCCTATGCTTGCGAGCTAAACAGCGAACACCTCGGGCACCTCAGCCCAGGTTGGCGCCTAAACCTTGAGTGTATCTCCATGACATTTTGTAAATCGGATTTTCTCTAGCAACGTCTATACACGTGACAGCCCAAACGGCTCAAAGTCCAGGCAGAGTCCGAGCACGGCGTCCTCCGTCTCACGCTAAACAAAAAGCCCGAAGCCAAGCCCAAGCAGATCCAAGTAAAGGCGGTAAGCGCCCAGCACCTCCGCCGCGCCGAAGCAGGTCGGGGGCCAGGCACCCGAGGCAAAGTGACCCGCTAGACTCCGCCAGCCTCCAGGGCGAGCCGGGTCGGCTCGCCTCTTTTGTTGGCCAACTGCCTGTTCTCTCGAACGCACGTCTCGCTTCGGCTTGGGCTGGATCTTGTTCGGCTACGACGGAATGCACGGTCCCCGCGGTGCACTACAGCGCTAAAGTTCTGGTGCATCCTGAGGCATCGCCTCACCCAAGAGCTACACCTGCCTTGACGTATGGGGCATTCCGGCAAAGTGCGGCTCAGGCTTCAATGGAAAGCGACCTGCAGCCGGATTTCACCTGCACACCAGTTCCCTTTTGCCTGACGGAGCACCACGTTGCCCTTTTTCCGATCTTTGACCCTGTGCTGTCTTGGGAGCGCGCTCCTGGCCACGGCTCCAGCGGTCGCACAACAAACAGATATCCCCCGCTATGACCTGTACACCGGCTTTACGGACCTGAACACACCGGGTCTGAACAACCTCAACGAAGTAGGCTTTCATCTGCAAAGCGGCGTGAGCGTTTCCAAGTGGACCACGCTCGGTTTCGACTACAGCATCCACAACGGTTCCAGTGTGCTGACACCCTCGCTCACCCCCGTGCTTCTGCAACGGCAGCTCGCTGCGGAACTGCCCCCCGGCTACCAGCTCAGCCTGCCCTTCAGCGCAACAACGCAAACGTTCGCTGCCGGGGGCCAGCTGGTGATTCGGCACTATCGCAAAGCTACCCTGTTCGTGCGGCCAACCCTGGCCGCCTTTCATATCAACGCCGTCCCGCACCCCAACGACTTCATCAGCACCTTGGTCTCGGCGCAACTGGCCCCGCGTGGCCATCTCATGGACTGGGTTGGTGCGTATGGCGCCGGTGGCGGTGCCGAGTTCCCTGTCTCTCACTGGCTCGGCGCGCGCGTGCAGTTTGACGCCGCCTGGAACCACCCCTTCAACGATGTTTTGGCTCACGGCGTTGTCTCTTACCGCTACTCCGTCGGTCCTGCCTTTCACTTCGGTCCCCGGATGCACCATACCCTGCATCCGTAGCGGCCCGGCAGCACGCATCTGGTACGGCCAGGGCTCGTAGCGCATTGAGAAAACTCGCCTGCCGAAAGCCGCGGGCCGGTAGCTCTTGTCCTTGAACATCATCCATCGCTGACCGGCTGGAAGCGAAACGCGCCATCGGCGTTGGTTCCAGATCGGGACTGGCGCGCGAAATCCGCCCTTCCCCGAGCGTGCCGTATACGAAGATTATGCGAAGATAACCGAGTCGCATGCCTTCGCGGTCTCCATCCCGGTCCTCAGAAACCCTTGCCTTTCCCGCGGTCGCCGCAGAAAGCGGTTCGGACCAGGATCTGCGCAGCCTCCTGCACCGCATCTTCGGTCATCGTGAGTTCCGGCCGTACCAGCAACCGGTCTGTGAGGCAGCCGCCAGCGGCCGCGACGTGCTTCTGGTCATGCCCACCGGCGCCGGCAAGAGCCTCTGCTATCAGCTTCCTGCGCTTGCTCGCGGCGGGACCGCCCTTGTCATCTCGCCTCTGATTGCCCTGATGGACGACCAGGCTGGCAAATTGGCCGCTCTGAACCTCCGGGTGGCGCGCATCCATTCAGGCCTCCCCCGTGAAACTCTCCGCGAAGCAGCGCGTGCCTACCTTGAAGGCCGCCTCGACTTCCTGTTCATCGCCCCGGAACGTCTTCGCGTCCCGGGCTTTCCGGAGATGCTGGCCAAGCGCAAACCCGCCCTCGTCGCCATCGATGAGGCACACTGCATCTCGCAGTGGGGCCACGACTTCCGTCCTGACTACCGTACCCTGGGTCAATTTCTCCCAGCCCTTCGGCCGTCCCCCATCATCGCGCTTACCGCAACAGCGACACCGACCGTGCAGCAGGACATCTTGCGTGCCCTTGCCCTCCAGGAGCCGGCCGTTTTCATCACCGGCTTTCGCCGGACCAACCTACACATTGAAGTGCTTGAAACCTCGAAACCCCAGCGGCTCGAGCTCATGCGCAAGCTCCTTGCCCCTGAGGCAGCGCGCCCCGCCATCATCTACGCCCAGTCCCGCAAGGTGGCAGAAGAGCTGGCCGGAAGCCTCGGCGAACACTTCTCCGCGGCTGCGTACCATGCAGGCCTTGACGCTGCGACCCGCGACCGTGTCCAGCGGGCATTTCTCTCCGGCAAACTCGGCGTCGTCGTCGCCACGGTCGCCTTTGGTATGGGGGTGGACAAGGCCGATGTGCGTACCGTGATCCATGCCGCCCTGCCCGGCTCCGTGGAGGCGTACTACCAGGAGATTGGTCGCGCAGGTCGTGACGGGAAGCCATCCCGCGCCGTCCTCCTTCACAACTTCGCCGACCGCCGCACCCAGGAGTTCCTCCTCGAAAAGAGTTACCCGCCGATTCCCGACATCGAGCGCGTCCTGGAGGGTCTTGGTGACGGCGGCAGCAGCCTGCCCGCGCTGCAGCAACAGCTCAAGATGGAGCGCGAGGTAATCGAGCAATGCGTGGACAAGCTTTTCGTCCAGGGTGCCGTGACAGCGGACCTCGATGGCGTCCTGCACCTGAGCCAGAAGACAGGTTGGAAGCAGAGCTACGAGCAGCAGGTGCAATATCGCCGCGCGCAGATTGACAAGATCGTTACCTACGCCGAAGGCGCGAGCTGCCGCATGGCCGCGCTGGTTGGTCACTTTGGTGATCGCTCCGATGCCGGCACCCCGTGTGGTGTCTGCGACATCTGCCGTCCTGAAACCACGTCCGCTTCGTCGGCACGGCAACCGAATGCGCAGGAGCGTTCCGACATACGCCATCTGCTGCGCAGTTTAAGCTCCACTCCACGATCTTCCGGCAAGGTCTTCGCCGAACTTGGCTGGAAGCAGCGCCGGCACTTTGACAATCTCACCGAGGCCATTGGCAAAGCTGGTCTTCTAACCATCACTACCGATACCTTCCGGGCCGAAGATGGCCGGGATATCAGCTACCGCAAGCTGGCGCTCACCGCCGACGGGGCAACCCTGGATGAGGCTGCACTGGACACTATCTGGCTGCGTCATGAGGCAGACAGTACGGCCTCCCGTGACCCGAAGCCAACTCGCCAGCGCTCAACGCGTTCAGGACAAAAGCTCAAGCCAAACGTAGAGGACGAGCTCCTGACGACGGAACAGGCCCAATTGGAACAGCGCCTCAAAACCTGGCGGCTCGCGACCGCTCGCGCCCAAGGCCTTCCACCGTTCACGGTTTTTCATGATTCGGTGCTGCGCACCCTGGCAAGGGAACAACCCGCCAGCGTTCGGGAGCTTGAGGCCATTCGAGGGATCGGCCAGGAGAAGAGCAATCGGTACGGTGCGAGTCTGCTCGCCCTCTGCAAAGGCCTGGAGCCGGATCCGCCAAGCGAGGCTCCTTCGATGAAGACTCGCTCAAAGCCAGTGCCGTCGAAAGCATCTTCTACACAAAGTTCTGTGACCACCTCGCGTCAGCTAGCGAAGGAACCGCTTGAGCTGATGCCGCCAAAGGCCCCATCAATACGAAGATCGGGGCCCCCTCCGGCTCCAGCCAGGGTGCAGGATCAGCCACTCTCTCCAGCACAACAGGCACTGGAGTCACGGCTGCGGGTGTGGCGAGCCGAACAGGCGGCAACAGCAGGTCTGCCCTCCTTCTTCGTCCTGAGCGACACGGTGTTGAAACAGGTCGCGGCCCGCCAGCCAAGCTCCGCCGGCGACCTTGAAATGCTTTCAGGTTTCGGCCCGGACAAGCTGGAGCGGTATGGCGACGCGATCCTTGAGCTCTGTCGATCGTGAACTGAGTCTTTCGTGACAGGTAGCTCTGCATCCGCTGCCTCGCTCCCTGCAACCGTCGTGGCAGAGGCCGGCTTGCGTGGAGGATTGCCGCCCGTGAGACCATACCGGAGTGATGAGCACCACCACTGCATTTGGCGTCGCGATCATGGCCGCGGGTAAGGGAACCCGCCTCAAATCCAAACGGCCCAAGGTGTTGCATGAGGTAGGCGGCCGCGCCCTTCTGCTGCACGTCATCGCTGCTGCCCAAGCGGTGGCGCCGCTGGATCACATTTACTGCATCGTCGGCCATGAGGCAGACCGTGTCCGTGCCGCCGTCGAACACACGGGCGTGCGCTTTGTTCTGCAAGCCGAGCAGCGCGGCACAGGTCATGCCCTACAGCAGCTCAAAGCGTCTTTCCTTGCCTCGGGGGACGCTCCACCTGAGCATCTTCTTGTTCTTTCCGGCGATGTTCCCCTGATTCGTCCCGAAACTCTTACTCAGATGCGCGATCTTCATCTTGCCGAGCACGCGGCAATGACCATTCTGACCGCCACGCCACCTGACCCGACCGGCTATGGCCGTGTGCTGCGTAGAGCAGCCGGCTCGGTGGAGGTGGGGTCCATCGTGGAGCAGAAGTCCCTTCGCCCTGACCAGCTTTCGGCTCCCGAAATCAACTCGGGCATCTACTGCTTTCGCACTACCGACCTTTTTGAGCAGCTCGATAAGCTGTCCACCGACAATGCCCATGGTGAGTTCTACCTCACGGACGTGGCGGCCCTGCTCAGCGCTGCCGGCCTACGTGTTGTCGCCCTCAAGGCGGACAGCGTCGATGAGGTACTTGGCGCCAACACCATCGCCGAGATGATGCATCTGGATGCCTCGATGCGTCAAGCCACGGCACGTCGCCTGATGTCCAGTGGTGTGACGGTGTTCCGCCCCGAAACGTGCGTCTTTGACGCGGAGGTGGAGGTCGAAGCGGACACCATCATTGAGCCATTTGTGCAGCTTTTGGGCAAAACGCGTGTGGGAGCGAACTGCCGCATCCGGTCGTACTCGGTAATCCAGAACAGCACAATTGGGGACGGGGTGCTTGTACGGAACGGCTGCATTCTTGATCACGCATCCGTGGGCGAGGGTGCGCTGTTGGGGCCGTATGCGCATCTGCGTCCTGACAGTGAGATCGGGGCGGCGGCGCATGTGGGGAACTTCGTAGAAACCAAGAAGGTCAAACTGGGGCGAGCCTCCAAAGCCAATCATTTGAGCTACTTAGGCGACGCCGTCATAGGGTCGGGAGTGAACATTGGAGCCGGCGTGATTACGTGTAATTACGATGGTGTGAACAAGAATTTGACCACACTGGGTGATCGGGTCTTTGTGGGGTCGGATTCCACGTTGGTGGCTCCCGTAACGGTCGAAGAGGGAGCGTATATTGCCGCGGGATCCTGTATTACGGAGAACGTGCCGGCAGAATCGCTGGCGATTGCCCGTAGCCGGCAGACGACCAAGCCTGGCTGGGTGGCGGCGAGGCGGGAACAACGGCAAAAGGGGTAAGAAAACGCTTCCACGTTTTTCCCGCAGTCGTGCGCACCTGTTGAAAAGTGTGCTACAGTAAATCATCGCTTGGATATGGGAATCCATAACGAAGCGAGAAGAATCCGAGAACGCGGTTCTCGAACAAGTTGCGTCACTGGCCTCCCGCCACGAGCCCACAAAGTTCGTGGCGTCTTTTTTGTTTGTTTTTGAGGCGCAATTCGGGTATTTGAACACGCTTTTGCAGTGTTCTACGCCTGGCGCAACAAACAGGGGCGAAGGGCATCTATAGTAGAAGTAGTTTCGTTCTTTGACACCAGCCCAACGCATTGTTGGTGCCGGCCACCCAAGTGGGGGCGTCACGGCTTCGACGGGATTGCTTGCGGCAAAGAGGCATGCCGGGGTGTGTGCACCCGTAATCGCTCACAAAACTATAAGTGCCGAACCTCAGTTCGCTCTTGCTGCTTAATTAATTAAGTAGCCGATCGCCCCAGCTTCGCCTACGGGCCGGAAGCGATCGTCGCACAGTAGGCTGGTCTGCGGAGCTCCGTCTGGGCGCCAAGGATGAGATCAATCAGGCTGGTGGCCGGCGCATCTTCGCCCGTTCTAAGCGTCGGTCACGAGACAAAGATGAATCCGGGAAAAGCATGAATGCTCTCTGCTGACAGCCGTTTCGGACGCGGGTTCAACTCCCGCCGCCTCCACCACTTCTTTCCCCTAAAACAGATCTTTCACAGACCGGCGTACCAGTCGTATCCGAGCTCGGTCCAGTAGTCGTCCGGCTTTTCGTTCGTGTAGGCGATCAAGCCGATACGTTTGATCTGCTTGTACCCGTATTTCATGGGCAAGTGCAGACGCAGTGGAGCGCCGTGGAACTGGGTGAGGGGTTGACCCATCATCTCAGTGACGAGCAGCGCCTGCGGCTGACGCAGCGTTTCCAGATCGTAGCCGTTGTAGTAGTCGCCATCCGGCGTTTCCATGTAGACATAGCGTGGCTCTTTGCCGTCGATCAGCGCCGGCGGGTACAGATCCAGGAAGTCAGCCATCCGCACGCCTGCCCAATGCACAATCTGGCTCCATCCCTCGATGCATTTGAACTGGGTCACCAGTTCGTGCCGGGGGAGCCGCGTGATGTCGTCCATCTGCAGGAGCAGACCAGCGGTTCCGGGCTGTAGCGTGCTGTAGCTTTCCCCTGCCTCTTCCTTGCCCCGCGGCTTTCGACCGGTGTGATGCTCGTCCTGTGCCGCCTTGTTTTTTGCCGCGGCAGGAGCCATTTTGGCCGACGAGGACACACTCTCGCCAGACAGGGACGCGGCCTGGGGCGCGGCCTGGGGCGCGACCTGGGGCGCGACCTTGGTGTCATGCCCCTGGTCTTCCATGTCCCTCCTCTCTGAGTAGAGGTACTCCCATGCGGTGACATCCGGGCTGAAGCGAGCACTTTGCTGCGCATCACGGACCCCGACGACCTGCAACCGCCAGCTTGCGGGCACCAATGTCCGCTTCAGGCCATAGATCCCGTTGACACGAAGCGTTTCTGCCCGGCTCAGGGGGTAGGTCGGCGCCAGAACCCGATCCCGGGTCAGCCCGCGGGAGAGAGCGGCGTTGGCCTGGAGCGTGCGCCGCAGCAGGGCTGGCTGCATGTCCTCCTGCGGACCATGCTCGAGATAACGGTAGGCGCCGTAGCCAGCGGCAGTGGCGGCCCCGGCAACCAGGAAGGACCGGCGCGTATAGCGCCGCGACTCGGCGAGCACAGCCGCATCGGCGGCTTCCCTGCCCGGCATGCGCCTCGTCAGGAAATCGTCGGCATCCTTGGGGTCCTCGGGACGGCGGTCTCCATTGTCTGAGGAGGGGTCGGTTGCGGGCGAGGCGCTTTCGGCTTCCTGCTTGGCCTGTTGCGACTGGACTTCCTCGAGCTGCGGGGATTTTGGGACAGCGTCTGTCTCCGGAGAGCCGTGCAGTTGAGGATCTGGAGCCATTTCGGACCCGTGAGGATCGATCATCGCCAACTTGCCCTTTCTGCCTCGAGCGAAGGTGCATCGACGCGCTGTACCTCGCGGCCGCTGATCATGGCTCGGAAGTTGTTCCATCCGGCAAGGATCACCTGGGCCACATGGATCAGGAAGAAGCCCAGGAAGGCCATGGTGATCCAGAAGTGGAGCCAGCGCGCCATTTCATAGCCGCCGAGCAGGGAGGTGAGCCAGTGGACCTGGGTGGGTTTGTAGATGGCAAGACCGGTAACGAGCATGCCGGCACCCATGGCGATGCAGGACGTATAGGCGAGACGCTGTGCGCCGTTGTACTTGGTCTGCGGGGGCAGACCTTTCCGGAGATGAAGGTCTACAAGGGTGACCTGGAAAGCATCGCGCAGGCTCGTTCGCTCCGGCAGCAGAAAGCGCCACTCCCCTGAGAGCCAGGTGTAGAGGAGCCAGGCCACGCCGTTCAGCGCAAAGACCCACATGAAGAAGAAGTGGTATCCGAGGCCTTCGGTGACGTGATAGGGCACATGCAGGATCTTGTAGAACCAGTCCGGAAAGAAGCGAAACAGCGTCAGCCTGCCCACGCCGAGGCGGTAGACCCGATGCGGATGCCGGTAGGCGTTGTCAGAGTCGTTCCAGTAGATCAGCAGACCGCTCCAGATCATGGTGAACAGCACCGGGAAGTTGATCCAATGCATCCAGCGAATCGCGAGCGGATGTTTGCGCTCCAAACGGATGGTGGCGGTGTGTTCCACGTCCGAATCCGGCTGGGTCACCCCTGGTGGGGGTACGAGGGACAGCGGCGAAGAGATATCCATCATGGACCTCGACCTCCTGTGTCTATGAGAGCGGCGCGAGAAATGCACTGTTGGCACCGAAATGGCCAGGCTCCGGGGCGAACGCGAGCTTTTCCAGTGTGTGGCAAAGCACGTCGACACCCTGCGCCAGGGTGGGGCGATCGGTGGCGGTGAAGCACAGGCGGAAGTGGGCGGAGGGCCGTCTGCCCCGTTCCGGACCGAAGGCCGTGCCGGGTGCGACGCTGACGCCGTTAGCTTCCAGAATGGAGTAGAACCATTCCACATCCACGTCCGCCAGGACCTTGCACCAAAGATAGAGACCGCCGGCAGGCTGCCGGAAGCGAAGCAGGCCCTGCTCCACGGCAGGCTGCAGTGCCGCGACGGCGAGCTCGCACAGAGCGCTGTGGTGCGCGCGCAGCCGGTGGAGGTGCCGATCCATCGAACCACTGGAAAGAAACTCCGCGAGCACGAGTTGGTTGAAACCACCGGTGAACAGGTTGGAGCGCATCTTGATGAGCGCCAATTGTTTAATCATGTAGCGGGGCGCCACAAGCCAGCCAATGCGCAGACCAGGAGCGAGCATTTTCGAGAAGGTGCTGATGCTGATGACCTGGGAGTGCCGGTCGAGGTGGTACAGGCTTTGCGGCATGGGATGCGGCCCGAAGTGGGTCCGGGAGTAGACGTCATCTTCAACGACCGGCACCCGGTAGCGATGGGCAAGTTCCAGCAGGCCCATCCGCGTTTTGAGGCTCATCACACGCCCGGTCGGGTTGTGGAAGGTGGGCATGGTGAACAGCAGCTTGGGACGGTACCGGAGCAGCAGATCTTCCAGCTGAGCGAGGGACCAGTCCGTGGCCCAGGGGACCAGCCGTGCGCCCGCGGACAGAAAGCTCTGGATCGCTCCCGGGTAGGTGGGCGAGTCGACGATGACGGCTTCACCTGGTTCAATCAGGCACCGCGCGAGCAGGTCGATGCCCTCCTGCGCTCCGGCGGTGACCAGGACATTGCCCGGGGCGGACCCGGTCCACGCAGCGATGGCCTCACGGAGCCGCCACTGCCCTTCTGTCGGGGCGACCGCGAGCGCCGAGGGGATGTCGTCAGCGAGCACCCTGGCGACGAGCTCGGCATAGGGCTCTTTCGGGAAGATCTCCAGCGAGGGCGTGCCCGCGGAGAACGGATAGCGCAGATCGCCGGCGCAGCGCCTGGCCAGCAGTTCCAGCACCGGCTCATCGAGCGAGTTGGCGTGACGCGACACCTTGCCGCTCCAGGAGAAGGCCTCCGTAGGGTCCGGAAGGGCGCAAAGATAGGCGCCCTTGCCCTGCAGGCGGCGCAGGATGCCGCGCTGTTCCAGCTCCGCGTAGGCCGCAGTGACGGTGGATCTGCTTACCTTGAGGCGCTCGGCGTAGACCCGCTCGCTGGGCAGGCGCTCGGAGGTGGCCAGCGAGCCGTGCTGCACGTCCGCCAGGACCTGCTGCACGACGCGGGAGACCAGGGAGTCCGAGGGAACGTCCACCAGGCGATCAGGCATACAGGGACTCCTCTCCACAGCCGCTTCATGTATCTTCGGCGCTTCGGGCCCGCCGCGCCATGCCACCTGAGGAGTGGCTTGCTTGCGTAGCAGCGGCGACGCAGGCGGGGTGACGAGGGTCGCTAGGCAGCCACCCCGGCGAGCCGCTCAGCCAGAAGACCGGCGCAGCGCTGGCAGTCTTCCCGGCTGACATCGAAGTGAGTTACCAGCCGCACGGCGTGGGGTCCGACGGCGCTGGCCAGGATGCCGGCCTCTTTCAGTGAGCGGACAAAGACCGCGGCGTCACCGTCGCCCTGGAGCGTGAAGAGAACGATGTTGGTTTGGACGGCCGCGAGGTCGATGCCGGCAGCACCGGTGTCGGCGATGGCCTCCGCGAGAAGCCGGGCGTGGGCGTGGTCCTCATGGAGGCGCCGGGGCATCTCGTCCAGGGCGATCAGGCCGGCTGCGGCGAGGACGCCAGCCTGGCGCATGCCGCCGCCAAGGGCCTTGCGCACGGAGCGGGCCTCCTCGATCAACGGCCGTGAGCCGACCAGCATGGAGCCAACCGGCGCCCCAAGGCCCTTGCTGAGGCAGAACATGACGGAGTCGAAGCCGCGGGTGAGCTCGGCCACACTGATGCCGGCGGCGGTAGCGGCGTTGAAGATGCGGGCGCCATCGCAGTGCACGGGCAGACCCGCCTGCCGGCATCAGTG
>CAXTRM010000061.1:13025-15333 GCA_964246625.1 uncultured Acidobacteriaceae bacterium | reverse complement strand
TCCTGTTCGGCATCCCGGATGCCAAAGACGAGCAGGGCTCGGGCGCTTATGACCCGCAAGGGATCACCCAGCGAGGCCTGCGCGCCATCAAAGCCCTGCCTGCCTCCAAGCAGCTGGTCACCATCGCCGATGTATGCCTGTGCGAGTACACCTCCCACGGCCACTGCGGCGTGGTGCGGTCCAAAGGATCTGCCGCCGAGGTCCGCGACATGGAATCGGGCGCGGTGGACTTCACGGTCGACAATGATGCAAGCCTGCCCTTGCTGGCCCGCACGGCGGTGTCGCTGGCTGAGGCCGGGGCCGATGTGGTCGCGCCTTCCGACATGATGGACGGCCGTATCTGGGCGATCCGGGAGGCACTGGAGAGGGCTCAGCTCGGAGACACGCCCATCATGAGCTATGCCTCGAAGTTCGCTTCCGCGTTTTACGGCCCGTTCCGTGAGGCAGCCGACTCCGCCCCGCGCTTCGGCGATCGCCGCACGTACCAGATGGACGGCGCGAACCGCCGTGAGGCCATGCGGGAGGTCGAACAGGACGTGGCCGAGGGCGCGGACATGCTGCTGATGAAACCGGGCATGCCGTACCTGGATGTATTGCGCGAGGCGCGCGACCGTGTGGACCTGCCCCTGGGTGTTTACCAGGTTTCCGGCGAGTACTCGATGTTGCAGGCGGCGTTTCAGCGTGGATGGCTGGAACGGGAACGCGCCATGCTGGAAAGCCTGCTGAGTTTTCGCCGAGCCGGGGCCGACTTCATCGTCACGTACTTCGCGAGCGAGGCGGCAAAGCTGCTTGGCTGAGATGAGGCTGCCACGTCGTGACGCCGAGTTGGTGCAGATCGTGGATGCAGCGCTGGCCGACGCGACACGGCGCGCGCAGCAGCCCGATGGCAACTCCTTGCTGGCCTGCCGTCCCGGCTGTACGCCATGCTGCCATGGCGTATTTCGCATCTCGGCCCTCGATGCCCTGCGTCTTCAAACGGCTTTGCGGGCACTGGAGGCAGCGGATCCGGATCGTGCTGCAGCGATCCGGGGCAGGGCGGTTCGGATCGTGGAGGCGTTGCGGAACGACTTTCCCGGAAACGCCGAGACGGGTCTCCTTGCCCCTGAGGAGGACCAGGCCTGGGAGCACTTTGCGGACAGGCCCGAGGCCGATGCCGCCTGTGCGGTACTTGATCCAGTCACAGGCCGTTGCGAGCTGTATGCCGGCCGCCCGCTTACCTGCCGGGTGTTCGGCCCACCGGTGCAGAACGAGGAGGGCCTCGGCATGTGTGAGCTGTGCTACCTCGGCGCGGATGAGGCGGAGATCTTTGAGGGCGAGATGCGGTTGACCCACCATGAGCTCGAGGCTGAGCTGGACCGAGAGCTGCCGTATGGCACAACCGTTATCGCCTGGGCCTTACTTCCGTAACGCTGTGTTTCGCCAATAAAACGGTAGTATGGACCTACCCATGCCAGCCGCATCACGAACAAGCAAAGTGGTCGTTGTGCATGGCGGCGCTCGCGACGCGTACCAGGTGGCCCAGGCGCTTTCCGAGGCACATCTGCTGGAAACGCTGGTTACGGACCTGTTCTGGCCATCGGATCGTCGGTGGGCCCGTCTGCTGGCCGCACGGCTGCCGGCAAGTTTGCAATCGATGCTGCGGGCCCGCAGCGCGCCGGCGCTTCCCTTCGCGCAGGTTCGCCTTTGCATGCTTGCCGGCCTGAAGAACCTCCTGCTGGACCGTGTGCCCCGCATCCCGTTTTCTCTACGCCGACGTGCGATTCGCTCAGCCGATGCCACCCAGGGCCGCACGGCCGGACGGCTGGCCGCACGCAGGGGGACCGGCCTGCTGACCTATAGTTACTTCGCCTATGACGCGTTTCGCGCGTACGCGGCACCCGGCATCCTGTTCCAGGTACATCCTCACCCGTTGACCATCCGGCGCATCCTCACCGAAGAGCTTACGGCCCACCCTGACTGCGCCGGGTCCCTGCAGCAGGAGTGGGAGCTGGCTTTGCCCGAAGAGGACTTCCAGCACCTTGTGGCCGAACCGGCCATGGCAGCTCGCTTCCTTTGCGCATCCAGCTTCACCCGCCAAAGCCTGGTGGAGAACGGGGCATCGGCTTCCGCGATACGGGTTGTGCCATACGGCGTGGACCTGGACAGGTACCGGCCCGATGCAACGCGCCGCGGCACGCCGGGTGCAAGGCTCCGGTTGCTTTTTGTGGGGCGTATTAACCAGCGAAAAGGGGTGAAGTACCTGCTGGAGGCACTTCGCCTGCTCCGTTCCGAAGCGGTGGAGCTCACGATCTGCGGCCGCGTGGTGGAC
>CAXTRM010000061.1:12471-13015 GCA_964246625.1 uncultured Acidobacteriaceae bacterium | reverse complement strand
TTTCGTCCGTACGCCGATCGCGTCACCATCCGTCCCTCGGTGAGTCTCGCGGAGCTCCAGGCCGCCTATCAGGCAGCCGACCTGTTTGTGTTTCCGTCCGTGGCCGAGGGTTTCGGGCAGGTGCTGTTGGAAGCGCTGGCCAGCGGCCTCCCTATCCTTTCGACAACGCATACCGCGGCCCCGGACCTGATTGAAGAGGGCGTGGAAGGGTTTGTCGTGGAGCCGCGCCGGCCTGACCTGCTGGCGGAAAGGATCGATTGGGCCGCCACTCACCGGCAGGAGTTGGCCGTCATGGGGGAACGGGCACGGATTCGCGCCACGCAGTTCACCGCGGAACGGTTTCGCGCGGGCATCGTGTCAGCGGTTCGTGAGTTCACGGCGGAGCTTGCCCCCGTGAGCGCTTCTGCTGTTGCTGGCGCCCCGCCGCCCGTGTGGCAGCCCCGACGCCCATCCCAATGATTCGCGACCTCGAAACGGCCCTCCCTTCCGCTGAGCTGCAAGCCGACGTCGTTGTTGCGGGCGCAGGAGCGGCGGGCATTGCACT
>CAXTRM010000061.1:232-12461 GCA_964246625.1 uncultured Acidobacteriaceae bacterium | reverse complement strand
TGGGCAAACGCGTCATCCTGCTGGAGGCGGGGGGCTCCACCCCGGAGGCGGCGTCGCAGGAGGTATACCGGACAGAGCTGGCCGGGCTTGCCCATCGTGGCGTGCACGAGGGTCGCTTTCGTGTGCACGGCGGGACGACAACCCAGTGGGGTGGGCAGATCCTGGAGCTCGAGGACGGTGACTTCGAGCCACACGACTGGATTGCCGGTAGCGGCTGGCCCTTCCAGAAAGCCGAGCTGACCCCGTTCTATGCCCGCGCCCTGGAGATCGAGGGTGTCCAGCAGGCCATGCGGGAGGACCGGGAAGTGTGGAAGGCGTTACACGAGACCCCGCCGGCGATGCCGGGGCTCGATGTGTACCTGTCCCGCTGGTGCCCTGAGCCGAACTTCGCTCGGCTGCATCGCCACGTACTGGAAGAGGACCCCAGGGTGGAGGTGTGGCTCCATGCCAATGCCGTCGAACTGCAGGTGGCGGAGGGCGTCGCCACGAGCGTCCGCTGCCGCACGTTGACCGGCAAGGAAGCCGTGTTTCGGGCAAGAGACTACGTATTTGCGATGGGCACCGTGGAAAGCTGCCGGTTCTTTCTGCAACCCCGTCCCGAGGGACGGCTGCCCTGGAACGAGTCCGGGCTGCTGGGATGTTATTTCCAGGACCACATCGATTGCGACGCAGCGACGCTTCGCCCCCGATCGTTGAACACGTTTCATCGGGTGTTTGACAGCATTTTTCTTCGCGGCTTCAAGTACAACCCGAAGCTCCGGCTGAGCCGCGAAGCCCAAAGCAGGGCCGAGGTGCTGATGGCCGGGGGCACCGTGTTTTCGGTGAGCGAAGCCGATGAGGCCATCGCGGATGTGAAGGCCATTGTGAACCACATGCTCCGGGGCCGCATGGCCGAGGTGACCGGCGCACAGGTCGGCAGCCTCGTGCGCCATGCCCCGCTGGTCGCCCGCCAGGCATACCGATACGCCGTGCAACACCGAAGCTACCACTCCACGCTGGCCGAGGTGCGGCTTCGGGTGCACTGCGAACAGGAGCCCTTTTCTGCCAGTCACTTGAGTTTGTCAGAGGAGCGCGACAGCCTGGGCCTGCTGCGGGGCAGGTTGGACTGGCGGGTGTCCGAGCTGGAGCTGCGCACGATCCGGTGCTTCGTCCAGTCGGCGCAACGGGCGCTTTCGTCCCTGGCTGAGGTGGTGCCGCACCCCGATCTCGGCGGTCCTGGCTTCGTGACGCAGTGTCAGGACAGCTTTCACCACATGGGCGGCATGCGCATGGATGCGTCGCCCCGTGCCGGGGTGGTCACGCCGCAGCTCCGGCTGCACAATACGGAGAACGTCTTTGTCTGCTCGGCCGCGGTGTTTCCCTCGTCCGGATTTTCCAACCCCACCCACACGCTGCTGGCACTCACGATGCGCCTCGCAGCTCACCTGAGCAGGAACCGGTAAGCGGCCAGCGGCGCCGGGTTGGAAGACACGTCGATGCCGCTTCCAAAGCGGCAGGAGAGAGCAGGACGAAGCAGCCTTGAGAACACGCCTATGAGACAGATTGAGCTTCCGAATACGGGCAGAAGGACGTCGCAACTCGGTTTTGGCTGTTCCAGCCTGATGGGAGCCACGGGCCGCAAAGAGTCGCTGCGGCTGCTGGAACACGCCTTTGCTGCGGGGATTCGGCATATCGACGTGGCGCCGATGTACGGCTATGGCGCCGCGGAAGGCTGCGTGGGCGAGTTTTTGGCCCGCCATCCGGGCGAGATCACCGTGACGACCAAGTACGGCATACCGCCTCCGGCGAACCCGGGCATGATGCAGATCGCTCGCCGAGCCGTTGGCCCGTTGTTGAAGATGATTCCGAGTGTGAAGAAGCGGCTGGCCGGAGCGGCAAAGAGCGTCACCGCAGCGGCTCCCAAAGCGAACTTCAGCGCCGGGGAAGCGCGTGTAGCGCTGGAACACTCCTTGTCCGAGTTGCGGGTGGAGCGGCTCGACCTGTGGCTGCTTCACGAGCCGGAAGCGGCCCAGTTGCAGGATGATGGCCTGCTTCGCCTGATGGAGGACGCGGTGGCGTCGGGCAAGGTGGGGGCTTTCGGCGCGGGTTCAAGCGCGGACAAGATCCCCGCGCTGGTGGCCGAGCGGCCGGCGTACTGCCCTGTGCTGCAGTTTGAGTGGTCGATTCTGGACAGGCCTATGGAGCCGGTGCCGGCCTTTACGCTGCACCACCGCTCGTTGACGGCGAACTTTGGCGAGCTGCGAGCGGCCCTGCAAAGGGATGCCGAGGCGCGCACACGGTGGTCTTCGGAGATTGGCGCCGATCTCGCGCAGCCCGGGATGCTGGCGGCGTTGATGCTGAAAGCCGCGCTGCTGTTTCATCCCGACAGTGTGATCCTGGTCTCCTCGCGCAACCCTGCCCATATCGCCGAAAACGTGAGGGTGGCCGGGGACGAGACACTGAATGGGCCGGCGCGGGCGTTGTACACAGTGGCCCAGCGTGAGGGCACGACGGTGCTGGCGAGGAGTTGACTATCGTACTGTCGTCTTTCGGCCGCGTTCCCGGTAGGGTCTATACAGGGTGCTTCATCCGGAGCTACGGACCCCGTTAGCCAGTACAAGAGCCCCAGTTCAAGAGTGATGATGAATCTTCTGTCCTACGTGCATTTGCGCAATATTTATCGGTCCACCGGCGTTGGCCGGGTTGCCCGCGAGATGACCGAGCATCTGGCGATGTTGCCCGATGTCCACGTGGAGATCCTTGCAGACCGGGGCGACCATGCACGCGTGGTGCACAAGGTCGGCGAACCCTGGACGAGTTACCCTTACCATTTTTTCAAGCACGACACCTCGCGGCAGCAGGCGCTGTGGTTTCTGTTTGGGCGCCCCCATGCCGAAGCGTATTGGCCGGAAACGGATGTCGTGTACTGCACGGCGGAGTCGTATGTGCCTGTACGCAAGGCCAAGCTGGTGGTGTCCTGCCATGATGCCCAGCACTTTGAGCCCGGGGTCCACCGGACGACGCCCTGGTTACTGAAACAGCGAATCAAGTGGAAACTGCTGTTCCGCCGCTTGGCGAAAAAGGCAGCGATGTTTCACATGATTTCGGAGTACTCGGCGGAGCGTACGGGGCACTACTTCCCGGCGATCAAGGATCGGCTGCGCGTGATCCCCAATGCCGCGTCGCAGAGCTTTTTCGAGCCGCCGACCGCCTTTGGACAGCAGGTGCTTCAGCAACTCGGCATCGCCGATAAGCCCTTCCTCCTGGTACCGGGCGGGCTGCAGCACCGGAAGAATGCCGACCTGATCTTGGAAGCGTGGCCGCACATTCACAGGCAGCATCCGGAGTTGAGCCTGGTGGTGATCAACCACCCTCACCCCATGTATGTGGAGCGTGCGAAGGCCCTGGGCCCGTCGTTTGTGCTTGGCGGCTTTCAAGAAGAGCAGCAGCTCGTTGCGCTGTACAACGCAGCCCAGCTTGTCTGGTTCCCGACGCGCTATGACGGGTTCGGCATGCCGGTCATCGAGGCGATGGCGTGCGGCACACCGGTGATCAGCAGCAATACGACCGGCATTCCCGAGGTGGCGGGCAACGCAGCCGTGCTGCTGTCTCCGGACAGGATGGACGACCACATCGAGGCGATCGGCGGCTTGCTCCAGGATGCGAACGAGCGGAGCCGCCTGAGTGAGCTTGGGCGACAACGCGCGGCGCGCTACACCTGGGCCAACTCTGCCCGGCAGATGGCAGCCGAGTTCCAGGCGCTTCTGTAGGCGAGGTGGCAGGTAAAAGGCGGAGACGCCAGCCAAAGCGCAAATGCGACCAAAGCACAGCGGCGGGCCCAAGGTGAAGAGGCGAGCTTGGAAACGCGGAGACAGGTCAGAAGTGAAGCAAACGCCTCAGGCGCCTGCGACCTGAGGCGTTCCGTCGACTTCGACGAGAGCGACACGCGTGTCCATCACTTCTCCGGTGACCGGCGAATCGACGCGCCTGGGGTACATCCGATCGCGCCACTTCAGGGAGGGAAGCTCGATGACCTGGGTGAAGAAGGCCCCCAGGGCCACGCCAGCCACGAGGGGAGCCAGGGCCAGCCATGCCGGCGAAAGCCAACCAGGGAGGTGCGTGCCGAGCGCCACAGCAGGTGCGATCACCGCAACGTGCCACAGGTAGATGCCATATGAGTACACGCCAATCCAGGCGACAAAGCGATAGCCTGCCGAGCGCTGGTGGGGGACTGGGCGGTAGAGCAGCATCAGCAGGGCAATGCCAAAGAGATCGGCGGCGTCCCAGCCGAGCGAAACAGACCAGGGAGCCATGGTTTGCAGACGGAAATAGACCACCGCGACAACCAGCAGGACCCACCATACGGCGGTAAGCGATTGGAGACGCCGAAAGCTGGCCTGCCGGTAGTGGTACAGCATGGCAAGCAGGACGCCGTACAAGATGCCTTCGATGCGGGTGTGGGTAGGAGTGACGACCTGATAGCCATGCTCACTTAAGAGGAGCCTGCCGAGTACGACCAGGGCTGCCGTGCCGCAAAGCGCAACGCCCAGGGTCCGCACCCTAAGTTGCCGGCGTCCCGCCAGGGCAAGAAACGCAATCAGCAGGAGGTAGGCATGCTCTTCCACGGCGAGGCTCCAGGTATGCGGGATGCCCCCGACGTAGTTCTGGATATTGAGCAGGTTGCCCCAGAGCTGATGCAGTGCACGGTGCCTCGTCAGCAGCATCAGGCCAAGAAAGGCATAGTATTGCGGCCAGATCTTGAAACCACGCCGAATCAGAAAGCGCCGGCTGTCGATCTTTCCCTTGACCCGCAGCTCCTTCATGAGCAGGCCCCCTACCAGGAAGCCGCTCAGCACGAAGAAGACGTTGACCCCGGCCCAGCCAAAGTCCGGGAAGCCCAGGAGGTGGAACGGATACGAGAACAGGTGGACGGGGGCATGGAAGTCAAGCACCATCAGGATGGCGAGGCCCCGGATGAAGTCCAGCTCGATCTCACGCCGGAAACCCTGACCTGCATTGCGCTGGGTACCGCGAGCCGCAGTGCAGGCGAGCCGGCCGGGATTTCCGCCGTCGGCTGCTGGTGCGGGATGGAGGAGGGCCTCAGGCATGAAAGCTGGCGGCGCGACAGGGCGTGCGGCGCAGAAAGGGTCCGAGAGGGATTCTACGCCGCTTGCGCTGGGCAACGAAGACCTGAATGGGTCACGATGTAAGCCTCTTTCGTAACCCACAGCTGATTACAGATGTGCCGGACCGCGATCTTGAGGCGCAGTTGACCAGCTGAGCGCATAAGCTCGCGGCCTCACGTGAGTTCGGCGGATCAGGGCGTTCGGAAGGAAAGGGCGGACGCCGGAACGGGCTGCAATGGCAGCTTCGGTCCCTGCCAAAGCAGTACAGGCGCTCCTGGACGCAGACCGTCAGACTCGGCGTTTTCCACTTCGGGGCCGCGAGTGATGGTGAGACGGTGTTGCCCGGCGGCGAGGGCCACATCCAGCCGAACAGCCTGGACCGCATACCCAATGGACCCGCAGACCTGTGCCTGCAGCGGCGCGTTGTGCGCCTCCACCCCGTCCATCGCAAGGAGCGACCGGGTGCTGGTGAGCAAGACGAGGCTGTAGCCGCCGTCGGCCGGCACATTGATCCAGGCTGCCGTGGCTCCGGGTCGCGAACCCTGCTGCGCAAAGGGAGCCGGCATGCCCGCATTCCGGTCGAGGGCTGCCAGCAGCCTGTGAGCGACGATGACCGGTTGCGAGGTCCAGGTTGTGGCGTTCGTGGCGTCCGTGACCGCAAGCAGAACACGGAAGCGCCCGGTGCCATCGAGCATGGTGCCTTCCGCATCGGGAAAGGCGTGCCGCACGACAGGGCCATCGGTCGAGGTGCCATCGCCGAAGAGCCAGTGGTACCTGGCCCCTTGCACCGGCGCGGCCGTGAAGGTGACCACGGTGCCTGGCTGTATCAGGCCGCCCGAGTAGGTGAAGCCGGCCTCCGCGGGGAGTCGTGCCACAGAGGCGGGCTGAGCCCCCTCACTCGCGCGCACAAGGGGAGCGGAACCGGCGCGCCCCTGATCCACCCCGGCAAGGGTTACGTCCGCAATGTTGCCTTTGAGTTGGGAGGACAGCAGGGCCGGGCCGTCCATGGCTGATACCCGGTTGAAGTGCACCCCCTGCACGGAAGGGTTGGTCTGGATGAGCTGGGTGACGGAGTACAGGTCGTCCATGCGGAGGTCGTCGAAGGTGTAGTTGCGGTGTGTGCCATGGCCGCCCCCATCGGCCCACACCTCAAAGAGCGCGAACGGGATGCCGCAGGCGCCGGCGCCCATGTGCAAGATGTCGGAGTCGCGCAAGGTGAAGTCATGGCTGGCAAAGTTCTTGTGGGGCCAGCTCAGACGAACGACGTTCGAGATGCTGGTCGACAGGACGCTGTTCTCGATGGTGATGTTGCCGACCGTGTCGCCCGGTTTGCTGATCTGCCTGGCGCTGTAGCCATCCCATCCGCCGTACATCGCGAAGATATCATCCGCTGCACGAATAAAGGTGTCCTGCACAAGGGTGTCCCCGCCGCCAAGCCAGTCCATGCCGTCCTGGTTGGCATTGCCCTTGCTGCCGCCGAGGATCTTGACATTGCGGAACCGGATGCCGTGGGAGCGGCGCATCTGCACCATCCAGGTGCGGCTGCGCACGATGGCAGTGATGCCCTCGATATCGATGTTGCGCGCCTTGTCCATGACGATGACGTGCCAGTCCTTTTTGTGCATCCAGCCCTGGTCATGGTCGGGGTCCTGCGGGCCATCGTAGAGCAGGATGCCGCGGCCGAGCACCTTGACGTCATGGACCTGCCAAAGGTTCAACGCACCGAGCACAACGGCACCGTCCGCGAGGTAGAGGGTGTCTCCGCTCCTTGCCGTGATGCTGCCGCGATGCACGCCCGGCCCATAGAAGCGGATTCCTGGCGCAGCGGCCGTGATGCCCGAGGTATCGGGTGCGTTGGCAAAAAGAAAGAGCATCTCCGAGGTGCCGAAGTGATCCCCGGGCCGTGTGATGGAGAGCTTGGCAAGGGAGGCGAGACGAAAGCGCAGGGGGGCACCGTTGCGGCTGGGCCGTATGCCGAGCCGCATCGGCTGTACCTCCACCCCGGCATCCCAAAAGTGCGGGTCCTCCGCGGTGATGACCACGTCCACGGGACCGGTCATGGTGAAGTTGAGGAGGTAGTAATTGGCGGCCGCATGCACCACAGGGCTGCGATGGCCACCGAGCTCCACCATGAAGTGTGTAGAGCTTAGCTCGTCCGGCACGGGAGCGAGGCTGGCCTGCGCATGGAGCGTACCGGAAAGGCAGCCGGCCAGAAGGAAGCACAACAGAAGGAGCAGATGGGCGGAGCGGCGCAGGGCGCAAGGCAGGGGGCGAAGAGGCGTCAAATGTCGTGCTCCAAAGAGAGGTTTGTGGAGGAGATCAAGATTGTGGGCGAACTTTGGCTGGCAACAGCTTACTGGCAGCCGCGGCGCCCGGTGGATTGTGCCAGACGAAGCTAGTTGCGGGCCGCGCGCGTGGTGGAGGCATGCATGGCCTAGAACGGTAGTTTGAGGGTGAACTGGGCGCTGTGGTTGGGGAAACGGCCGTGATGGGGCCGATGGCCGCAAAAAGATCTGTGGAAGAGAAGAAGTTTCGAGCTCGTGCTGCACGTTCACGTCGAAGCGAATCTTCTACCGAGGTCACCGTGGTCGATGTCCGTGTCCGGTAGGCCCTGCTCGCCCGTCGCGGACCTGTGAGGCAGCGCAGGGCCATGGTGTGCCTATGCGGGCTCTGACAGGCAGTACGCTTCCTGAACGGCTCAGCTGCTGCGGGCGCCGTGGCGCGGCCAGTAGAATGCTGTTGTGGTCGAACCTGTTCTTTTGCTTCATGGCGGTGCCTGGGCGATGCCCGACGATGCCGTTGCCGCGCATGAGAGTGGCATCCGTGCCGCCCTGGCCGCAGGGTGGCCTGTGCTTCGCCGGGGTGGATCCGCGCTCGATGCGATCGAAGCGGCTATCGCCGTGATGGAGGACGATGAGACCTTTGACGCAGGCCGCGGGTCCTTTCTGACGCAGGATGGCAAGGTGCAGCTTGATGCCTTGCTGATGAGCGGACATGACCTGCGCGCGGGCGGGGTGGCGTGCGTGGAACGGCTGCGTCACCCCATCCAGGCGGCACGGCTGGTGCTGGATCGCTCGCCTCATGTGTATTTCGTGGGTGAAGGTGCGGAGGCGTTTGCTGCCCAGCACGGCATGCCCCTGCTTCGCAATGAGGAGTTGGTGATCGCTCGCGAACGGGAGCGCTTGCGCGTGTTTCAGCGCGAACAGGCTGCCGGGCTGCCGGACCTTACCTTTGCCGGCTCGCCTCAGACGCAGAGTTCTCCCCAGGACAGCCTGATGACCACCTCGGACGCGGCGTTGGACGAGATGGGGCTGTCTGCCGAGATCAAGCAGGCCTTGCCGAGCGAGTTGCAGATCGACGATCCGACGCTGCACTCGCACGATACCGTGGGCGCCGTTGCGCTGGACCGGGACGGCCATGTGGCGGCCGGCACCTCCACGGGCGGTACGCTGGCGAAGGTGCCGGGGCGTGTAGGCGACTCCTCGCTGATCGGCTGCGGATGCTACGCCGACAACGAGTCCGCCGCGGTGTCCCTGACCGGCTGGGGTGAGCCGATGATGAAGCTCGTGCTGGGGAAGTGGGCTGTGGACCGTGTCGCTGCGGGGGTTGCCACACAGCAGGCGGCCAGCGAAGCCATCGCCTACCTCTTTCGGCGCCTGGGTGGGCATGGCGGCATCATCCTCCTGAGTCCCACAGGGCAGATCGGCATCGCGCACAATACGCCACGGATGGCCTGGGGCTACGCCGACCGCGACGGGCAAAGGCTCGGAACAAGTTACAGGGCGTAGCGGCGAAGGCACTGGACCCGCACCGTGGAGTGTGCATCCTAGTCCATCAGAGTTCACACGCAACACTGGAGTGTTCTATGAAACGCCTTTCTTTCTGGCTTACCCTTCTTGCTGGCGGCACTGCGGCCTACCTTATGTACCGCAGGGGCGAATCGCTGCCCAATATTGCCAAACAGGCCGTGATGAACCCACTGGGGACCTTTACCTCAGAGATCAAGCAAGCCTTGTAATCAGCGCTCCCACACCCACAGTGCAGGTTGGATCGATAGACACTTTGTGGCTGCACCTCCCATAGATGGCATGACTACCGGCTTGTTCACCGACCCTGCGGACCTCGTGGCGTTGCGGCCTCTCACTCCCGAGCAGGCCGACAAGCTCCCGCATATCCATCGGCTTCTGCTCGGCTACTACGGGCAGCCTGCGGCCCGTGATATCTGGGACCCTCTCACCCAGCTGATCTACTCGCTCCTGAGTTCGCGGACCAAAACACCGCAGGCGCACCAGGTGATGCGCGACCTTGAGCGAGCGTTTCCGGGAGCGGGGCCTGGCACATGGGAGCCGGTTCGCGATGCGGCCATCGCAGAGATCGAACGGGCCATCTCCGCGGTGACCTTCCCTGAGGTGAAGGCACCCCGGCTGAAGACGCTGCTTCAGCAAATTACAGTCCGTACCGGAGCGCTCTCCCTGGAGTTCCTTGCCCGCTACCGAACGGACAAGATCCGGTCGTGGTTAGAGCAGTTCGAGGGTGTCGGCGCGCAGGTGTCTGCGGCGGTGGTGAACTTTTCCAGCTTGCGGCGGCGGGCCCTTTCCATTGACACCAATCACCTCAGGGTCATCCAGCGGCTTTGCGTTGTGCCCCGTGCCGACGCCGGCACGACCGAGGAGCGCCTGATGCGATTGGTTCCGGAGACATGGGACGCGGCCATGCTGGACGAGCATCACTCCCTTGTGAAACTGCATGGACAGACGCTGTGCACGTTTGAGCGCCCTCGCTGCCTGCAGTGTCCCTTGTTAAAGCTCTGCCCCACCGGCGATCGCAATACGGCCGAGCTGGTGTTGTCTGCTCCTGCCGACTCCTGAAACAGAGCTCAGACAACGGGGAGTGAGCTTCTCAGGCGCTATGCGCGCCCGGTGCCTGCAGGTCATCTTCGGGGCGTAACCAGGAAGGGATGTGTGACCTGCTTTGGTCGAGCAGTTCACAATCACAGAGACATCCTGGACACGTGTGGTGGCCCAGGGGACACCGTTTCATCTCATCGGCAAACATCACTGCGTAACAATCGACACATCGCGCTGCGTGTACAGGTAGCACGGCCTTGTACGTCCTTTCAGGTTCAGCACCTGTACCTACTTAAAGGCAAGCGTTTGGAAACCGCCACTGGACTTTGGTCGCATTACTGGCCGATTGTTGGTGTTTCGCGGCTCATCGGGCCGGTGCTTGACTCCAAAGTATAAGTCTCGTTCCCGGAAGTCTTGCGGTGCACGATCTGTTGCGCTTCAGGGATGCGGGAGAAGGTGTTTCGTTGCAGGAGCCAAATGGCATGCGGTGCGCCCGCGTTGTGCCCAGCGGTTTCGGTGTAGATGCCGAGCCCAAAGCCAACACAGGTGTTGCCCACAATGCGCATCTCATCCGAAGTGTTGTTGTCACTCCATGCCTGGGCGATGCAAGCCGCCTTCAGGGCAGGAACGCCTGCCTCATAGGACAAGGTGTTGCCTTCGATAAAGCTGATGCGCTCACCTGCAAGCGAAGGGCCTACCAGCGCGGCCTCGTCGCCCAGGGGCACCGTGAAACGCAACGTGTTGGCCGTGACCCGTACCGTGCTGGTGTAGTTGGCAAAACGGACCACGCCGTTGGTGATCGTGTTTCGCGACAGGTCCAGGCCATCCTCCCCTTCGGAGTAGAAGGCTGTGCACAGAGCTCCACAGCTCAGGGTGTTGCCTGTTACCGTGAGGTTGGCATGCGGCGCAGGGTTGCCGTTGCGATGCTTGATAAGTACAAGCGCCAAAGCCGGTGCTTTCGCGTCCGCATAGGCGAAGTTACCGGAAAAGACGACATCACTGCTTTCCATCTGCGCGGAGTAGCAGCCATTGCCGCAGGCCTGGGCCACGTTGCCCGTGAAAAGGTTGCGCACACCGCCTTCACTGTCGAAGCACACGTCGCTGCAGATGTCGGCACTGTTGCCGCTTACAACGACGTTGAAGCCCATGGAGCCCCAAACGCACGCGCCGCCCGCCGCGTAGCACTGGTTGCCGGTGATGCTGAGGTCGCCCGCGGCGGAAACCGCGGCAGGGCCACGCCAACCCAGGTTGCCATCGCCACCCCACCATTCAATGCCGTGCCCCGTACCCACAAAGCGGTTGTTTGCAACGGTGGCGCGAAGAACGTAAAGGAGGTATACCCCGATGGGCCCGGGGCCGCGGGTGAACTCCGTGCTGTTACCTGTCAGGGTGACGTCGCGTGTTTGGCTGCCCTCCCCTCCCGAGTTATGCGTGTTGAACAGGGCCAGGTTCACCAGGTGGTTGCCGGTGGCACTGACGCGAGCCGAGCGGGTAGCCGTCAGCAGGTAGCCCCCAGGCTGGCCCGCTACACTCACAGCGCAGTTCTGGACACTGACGTCCTCCGCGGCATCGGCGACAAAGAGATCTGCGGCATTCTCGACCGTAAGCGATGCCTCACACCGTACGTGGTTCTGTCCTTCCAGGTGCACGGTGGCTTTTCCAAAGATGAGAGGTGCGGCGATGTTGAGGTCCTGCCCTGGACCGAGCGTCAGGTCGCCTTCAAGGCGTGCGGGACGGTCCAACAACAGCACCCCCGGCGCGGAGCCCAGCCTGGCCTGTTGCGCGGCGAGCAGAGCCCGTGCGTCGGCCAGACCCGCGGGGCGCGGTTGCGCCTGCCCGGGTAACGGAGCGGCAACGAACAACAGCGCGCACAGGACCAGAAGCAAGCCGACCGGCCAACGGAACTTCACGCGACCCAGGGCAGATGCGGTACGGGGCTGCCTGTCACACACGTAAGCCTTCCAGGGTAAGCGCGCTTTGGTCGAAGTGAGCCAACAAATCCGCCGCGCTTTCGTAGACTTCGATACAGCCGCCGTCCAGGAGGTCCTCACGCGACCAGCCTCCGGTCATGACGCCAATGGTTCGTATACCAGCCTTGCCCGCACTTTCGGCGTCGTAGGGCGTGTCCCCCAAAGCGAGACATTCGGAGCCCTCCAGCTCGAGCTTGGCCAGGGCCGCGGCAAAGATGTCCGGGTGGGGCTTGGCACGCTTGGCGTCTTCCGAGGTGGTCTGTTCGTCGATCAGATCTGCTATCTGAGCCACGTCCAGCATGACCTT
>CAXTRM010000061.1:0-222 GCA_964246625.1 uncultured Acidobacteriaceae bacterium | reverse complement strand
ACCTTAAGGTCGTCTTTTTCAGACGAGGTAGCCACGGCAATCTTGATGCCTGCGGCGTGGACGCGTTCGAGCAGGCCGCGTACCCCCTCGATGGGGACTACCTTTTCCCGCAGCCCATGCTGAAAGACGTACTTGCGAAAGGTCTTCAGGGGATCTTCCACCTGGGGACGCTTCCACCATGGCACAAAGACAGGGATCAGTTCGTCACCGCCCTTGCCGATC
>CAXTRM010000060.1:14220-15415 GCA_964246625.1 uncultured Acidobacteriaceae bacterium | reverse complement strand
AGACACGGCAGGATGCAAAACAACGGTCCCGTCAAAAGACGGGACCGTTGATCCAGGCAGATCCAGGAAGATCTAGGCAGACCCAGAAACATCTGGGCTTCTACGCCGTCGGACGCTGCGCCTTGTTGCGGCTCCGCTTGTAGGCCTGCACATCGGCCTGCACGTCAAAGATGGTTCCGGTGTGGGGCGACGGGACAGGCCGCTTCGGCTTCAGGGGCACAGCACCCACCTCGGCCGGGGGCGCCGCCGCTACATCATCAGGTACAACGCCAGCCACAGTGGCGGCGCTGGCGTCAGTACGAAAGGACCTCGGCAACTCCGAGGCCTTGAACTCAATGCCATCCTCCACCAGTTTGCGTGCGGTGCGCGCCAGGGTTTCTCGCTTGGCTGCCAGTTTGTTGGCCGACGCTTTGCGGTCCGCATCGCTCGCGAAGCTGTCATATTGCAGCATGTGCGCGAGCTTGCGATCGAATAGGTCGATCTCCTGGTGCAGCGATCTGAGGAAGTACTTGTCTTGTGCGGGAACAGCCATGACGCCTCCATAACGGGTTGAGGGAAAGGTCCACAGCAGGAGCGCACGGACGCCAGTCGTGGCTGACTTGCTTCTATCTGGGTTGCTGCGAGCAGCGCATCCAGAACCACTTCTCGTCGGTGATTCTGTCTTTTGATGCTCAGTTCGCCTCCAAACGCCGTATCGATGCTGGGGGGAAGTTCAGCTTTTCTGCTGTAGAACCACGCGGGTCAATCGCCTACACTAGCCACTGTGACTCATCTCGCCGGAGCCGACGGCTCTTCCCTGCAAGGGCGCCTTGACGCGATCACCGCGAACACAAGAGCCTTGGTACCGCCCGAACGTCTCCTCGGCACCGAGCAGCTCGTCCAAGCCGTGCAAGCCACCGAACTCGAGCAAAGCCTCCTTCCTCCCGGCGCCGCCATGCCGGCCTTTTCCCTCACGGGCGCAAACGGCAAGGGAGCTTCCTCTCACGACCTCCTCAGCCTCGGACCTCTCGTGATCAAGTTCTTCCGCGGTCGCTGGGATCCCTACGACATGACGGAGTTGGAAGCCTGGCAGGTCTTGCAACCCGAGCTTCGCCCGCTCCGTGCGCTCTTTGTGGGTATCAGCCCACAGACCGTGCGGCAGAACGCCTTCACCGTGGACCGCCACCATTTCACCTTTCCTGTGCTCGCCGACCCT
>CAXTRM010000060.1:1945-14210 GCA_964246625.1 uncultured Acidobacteriaceae bacterium | reverse complement strand
CGTTGCGTCGGGCCGACGGCGACTACCGCTGGTTCGAATGGGTCAGCACGCCGGCCGAGGAGATGTTCTACGCCGCGGCGCGCGACATCACCGAGCAGAAGCAGGCCGTCTTCACCCTGGATGCGGCACGGCAGCGTCGTTTGGCCTCACCTACACGGTGCCGCCCGCGTCCCAGGCGTACCTGCGTTCGATCCTGGTCAACGTGCCTTTGATGAATGGGGACGAGAGCTGGCGACTGCCCTTGCCGGCCACCTATGTCATTCACCCAAACGGAACAGTGCTCTTTGCGCAAGCCTTTGCGGATCACCGGGTCCGGCCCGAGCCCGAAACGGTGCTGCAGGCGTTGCGGCGCGGTGCCCCGCTCTCCTTATAACAGCGGAAAGAACGTAAGCGCGCGAAACGAAAGTCACCAGATAGGAAACGCCTGGTCAGCTGCCTGCACGAAAGGCATCTTGAAACGCCGTTCCCCTGCGTATAGAAGGCTGCTAACCAAGTCTTTTCAAGAAGCGCGACACGCGCCGTCTCGGTGCACGCGCCTGGGTACGCCATGATCGTCGTGCCCCGTTCGCCCAAAGGAAGTTCGCAAGACACATCAGTGCCAGGCGTGCCGCTCTTCGACCAGGCAATCCGAGCTACTGTCCTTCCTTCTCCTGAAGGCTCTGGATGGGAGTCGTCTGCACGCTTGTCGTCTCACCGCTGCTTCACGCCGCGACGCCGGTTCCGGAATGGGTGCACCTGGCAACTGCCCAGTCTTTGCCCGCGCTGCCGTCCTCCACGAAAGCGATCGTGCTGCTGGATGAGGAGGTGTATACGGTTGGAACCGATGGGCGCGCGACCCTCCACGTGAAGCGTGTCGTCAAGATCCTGCGTCCTCAGGGCCGCGCCTATGCAGAATCCTTCGTGCCCTACGACAAGGACTCCAAGGTGCTTTCCATGCATGTGTGGAGCATCGATCCGTCCGGCCATGAGTACACCTTGAAGGACAACGAGATCCTGGATACGGGGACGCCCGGGGAAGGCGACCTTTACTCCGATGAGCGTGCCCGTGTGGCGGCGCCCCCCGGCCGTGATCCCGGTGGCGTTGTGGCTTTTGAGTACGAAAAACGTGAACGCCCTTACCTGGCCGAGACCAACTGGTTCTTTCAGGACGCGTTGCCCCGGCAGGTCCAGAGCTTCACGTTAGTCCTTCCGCCAGGCTTTCGCTTTCCACAAACTGGTCTCACCATCAGAAGGTAGAACCGACAGAACTTCCCGGCAATGCGCTGCGCTGGCAGATGGATCATCAGCCGCCGTCCTTGCAGTCGCCGTAGCGGTCGCGAAAGATCTCCGCTGCAGGTTTCTTTCGCACCCTCGCAAACGCCTGCGCCCTGTGTACCGCATCGGCTCTCTTCTGTGGAGCACCCGCGCAAGCGGCAGACTTTGTAAAGCCGACACCGCAGGAGCTCTCGATGACCTCGCTGCTTGGCTACCCGGGGCACCCGCAGTCATCCTGTATAGGGAAGAGGTCACCAACGATGATCTTCACTCTGTTCAGCACTACCAGCGCATCAAGATCCTTACCGATGAGGGCAAACGGTACGCCAACGTTGAGCTTGGCTTTGTTTCGCAGACAGGTGACGGCTTCTTCTATGGGGACGACCTGACGGTGGAACAGATTACCGACCGGACGATCCATCCCGATGGAACGATCATCCCGTTTACCGGCAAACCCTACTTGAAGGTGCTCGTCAAAGCGAACGGGTACAAGGTCCAGGAGAAGGTTTTCACGCTTCCGGACGTGGAAGCGGGGAGCATCGTTGAGTACCGCTACTTCACGCGTTTTTCGGATCAAATTGTGAAGGCGCCGACCTGGATGGTCCAGGATGAGCTCTTCGTGAAGGAGGCACACTTCGCATGGTTACCCACGCAGAGGTCCGTGTCCGACGAGCAACAGCGTCCCATCAACGCCATCGCATGGTTTCCCATCCTTCCCCCTGGAGCCACGCTGGAGTCCCATGACATCCCATCCACGAACCGCGCGCAGGTGCCGGCTCGCCTCCTTGAGTTGCACGTCAAGGACGTTCCGCCTGTTGATCACGAGGACGATATGCCCCCGTTAGGGAGCTACAGCTACCGTGTCAACTTCAGTTTGACGGCGTTCCGCAGCCGCGACGAGTACTGGCGGGAAACGGGAAAGCAATGGTCCAAGCTGACCAATAACTTTGCCGGACCCAACAACGCGCTCCGTGATGCCACGGCAAAGGTGACGGCAGGCGCTAACACCCCTGAGGACAAGCTGCACAAGATCTACGCTGCGGTCATGTCGCTGGAGAACACGGCCTTCACTCGCGAACGGGACCAGCGCGAAGACAAGGCTGCCGGTGTGGCTCAGGTGAACAACGCCTCCGATGTGCTTGCGCGAGGACGGGGTACACCGGCCGAGCTGGCCGAGCTCTTTCTCGGCATGGCGCGCGCTGCCGGCTTCAATGCCTACATGATGTGGGTACCCGATCGCTCCCAGAACCTGTTTACCTCGCAGTGGCTGAGTACGCGCCAGCTGGACGACTACCTTGTCATTGTCAATCTCAACGGCAAACACCTTCTTCGACCCGGGCTCCCGCTACTGTGCCTACGTCAACTGGCGTGGCAGCACACCCTGGTAGGGGGTCTGCGGCAGATCGAAGGTGGGACCGCGCTGGGCCAGACCAGTGCTTCCACGTACAAGGACAACGGTGTCTTCCGCACGGCCAACCTCACCATGGGCGCGGATGGCGTGGTACAGGGCACCGTGGACCTCAGTTTCAAAGGAGCCCCTGCGCTGCACTAGCGGCAGGCTGCCCTGCAAGGGGATGAGGAGAGCCTCCGCAAAGACCTGCGCGAAATCGCTGAAGCTCTGTTGCCGAAAACTCTCGACGTGAAAGTGGAGGAGATCCAGGGAGCCAAGGAACTCGAAAAGCCGTTCTCCGTGCGTTACAAGGTGAAGGGCCCCCTAGGCAACGCCATGGGCAAGCGCACCATGTTGCCCGCAGACGTGTTCCTCGCGAACGCCGCTGCCACGTTTTCGCATGAGAAACGCGAAACGGCGGTGTACTTCAAGTATCCCCTCACCACGCGGGATGCCGTGCGCATCAACGTGCCGGGTGAGGTCACCATCGAGGCCGTTCCGACGTCGGTCACCTACTCTCTGCCCCAAAGGGGCGTGTACACCTTGCAGGTGACCAATGCGCCCACCAACATCACGACCAGAGCTCCGCACCTTCTACTCCCAGTTCGAGTCCAAGGACCAGGAGCAGATCATCCTCAAAAGCCGGCGCGCCAGGGGCAACCGAAACTTCGTCCACGGCTCGGCAGGGTAAGCCGTAGGCTCTACAAGAGCGGTCATCGGCCTGTCCGGGTGTCTTTGCCTGGACAGGCCGGTCGCGAGACTCAGGCTACTTCCAGTGCCGTCCGTTGCTCCAGGAGATCGAGCAGCACCAGCTCTTCCTGCCGCAGCGCATGTTCATGCTTGGCGATCTTCTCTTCCAGCTTCTCTTTGGCGACCTCGGCACTGATGTTGCCGGCCAGATACGCCTCCAGAACCGCGGGATGCACATACGCCTTGCGGCATACGGCCGGCGTATTGCCAAGGTGCTTGGCAACGGCCTTGATTGCCTCTACGACGTTCTTTTTCGCCTGGGCCGCCGTATCATACGGGCCAATCTGCCGCAGCATCTCGGCGGCCATCACGGTTCCTGCCCAGGTGCGGAAGTCCTTTGCGGTAAAGTGCTCGCCGGTAATCTCCCGCAGATAGTCATTCACGTCGGAAGAGTCGATGGCGTGGTGATTGCCGTCGTGATCCAGGTATTGAAACAGCTCGTAGCCAGGGATCTCCTCACACGCCTTAATGATGCGGGCCAGCTTCTTGTCATGGAGGCTGATGGTGTGGTGTACACGACTCTTCCCCTGGAAGGAAAACGTCACATCGGCGCCATGCACCGTGACGTGTTTATCGCGCATCGTTGTCAGGCCGTAGCTGTGGTTCTCCTTGGCATATTCCTGATTGCCTACGCGGATGTGGGTCAACTCCATGACGCTGACAATGGTGGCCAAGACCTTGTTCCGAGGCAGGCCGGGAAGTTTGAGATCGTGGTCTACCCGCTCCCTCACGCGGGGCAGCGCGGAGGCGAACTTCACCATGCGCTCATACTTGCCCTCATCGCGGATCTCTCTCCACTTTGGGTGGTAGCGGCTCTGCTTCCGGCCACGCGCATCGCGGCCGGTCGCCTGCAGATGCCCGTTGGGCTGCTTGCAAATCCACACATCGGTCCAGGCGGGCGGAATCACCAGGGATTTGACCCGGGCCAGCGCGGTCTCGTCGGTAAGCGACTCGCCACGCGGGTCGACCGTGTATTCAAAGTGCTTTCCATCCGTTCCCTGGGGATGGCGCCGAATGCCTGGTTTGTGATCTGTCACATAGCGCAGACCCGCGGCCTTGGCAGACCCGGCAGGGTCCAGCGGCTCTGCAGGCACCTCGAGGATCTCCGTTGCTTCTGCGGCGGCCAAGGCCGCCATCGGTTCCAGAAGCGCCTTGGCGCGCTTCACCCTTGTCTTTTTTTCTTCCACTGCCACCATGGCTTGTGAGATGCCGACTGCACCGGTCCTGCAGCGATCTCGTACACAGGACCCATGGTGGCAGCTTCCCGGATAGCGAGAGACCGGGACTTTCCACAGTTTCACCGGCGCGAGCTGACGACGAATCTCGGAAACAGGGGTAGAAAACACGAAACAGCTACCACGAAAGCTGTACCGGAGACGGTTGTGGACGAGTTTTCCACGTTACCGCAATCACGTTACCGCTACGCTGTCCCCATGCCAGCCAGTACCGAGAAAGGTTCACCTGTCGCCCAAACCGCCCGGATCGCGATCCTGCTGAACTTCTGCCACACCGTTCTCCGGTCGGACGACGAACTGCTGCGCCACGCCATGGTGGAATACCGGCAGTTCCTGGCCATGCAGCAGCGGGCCTAGGGCTGCTGCGTCGCGAACTCTCCGGCTCCGTCAGGCAGGCCATCAGCCTTGGTTTACCCTCGCAAGGGTAACCGTTCGCTTTGGAGATAACCCTATGCCCGCCACGCAATCGCAGACTCAAGATCAGCCCCAAACGCTTCTTACCGACCGGCCGGCATGGCAAAAGCTAGCCGCCCACGCCGCCAGCCTGGCCCAGACGACGTTGAAGGAGTTGTTCGCGCAGGATCCTCAGCGCGGCCCGAAGTACACCCTGGAGGCGGAGGGTCTCCTGCTCGACTACTCCAAAAACCGCATCACCGAGGAGACCCTCAAGCTGCTCGCCGCCCTTGCTCAGGAGGTCGACCTGAAAGGCCGTACCGAGGCCATGTTCACCGGCCAAAAGATCAACATCACCGAAGATCGCGCGGTCCTGCACACGGCCCTGCGCGCCCCCCAGGACGCGGTGATCGAGGTCGATGGCAAGAACGTCGTTCCCGGCGTCCACGAGGTGCTCGAAAGGATGGCCGCCTTTTCCGATCAGATCCGCAGTGGCGCATGGAAGGGCTATACAGGCAAGCCCATAAAGAACGTCGTCAACATCGGCATCGGTGGCTCCGACCTCGGTCCCGTCATGGCCTACGAGGCCCTCAGACACTTCTCCGACCGACACCTCACGTTCCGCTTTGTCTCCAACGTCGACGGCACGGACTTCGTCGAGGCCACCCTTGATCTCCAACCCGACGAGACCCTGTTTCTGGTCGCCTCCAAAACCTTCACCACCTTGGAAACCATGACCAACGCGCACACGGCCCGTGACTGGTTTCTCAAGTCCGGTGCGCCGGGGGAGGCCATCGCCAAACACTTCGCGGCCATGTCCACCAACGCCAAAGAGGTCGCGAAGTTCGGCATCGACACCGCCAATATGTTTCCTTTCTCCGATTGGGTTGGCGGCCGCTACTCCATGGACTCTTCCATCGGCCTTTCCACCATGATCGCGATCGGGCCGGAAAACTTCCGTTCGCTGCTGGCCGGCTTCCACGCCATGGATGAGCACTTCCGTACAGCGCCCGTGGAGCAGAACCTGCCGGCGCTGCTCGGTCTGCTCACCGTGTGGTACACCGACTTCTTTGGCGCCGAGACAGTTGCCATCCTGCCCTACGAACAGTACCTGAAGCGCTTTCCCGCTTACCTACAGCAGCTCACCATGGAGTCCAACGGCAAGCACGTCACCCTGGATGGCAAACACGTCACCTACGAAACCGGGCCGATCTACTGGGGCGAACCGGGCACAAACGGCCAGCACAGCTTCTATCAGCTCATTCACCAGGGCACGCGGCTGATCCCCTGCGACTTTCTCGGCTTCTTCAAGTCCCTCAATCCACTCGGCAACCACCATGACCTGCTCATGGCCAACGTCTTCGCGCAGACCGAGGCCCTTGCGTTCGGCAAAACTGCCGAACAGGTCAAGGCGGAAGGCACGCCTGACTGGTTGGTGCCGCATCGCGTGTTCGAGGGCAATCGGCCATCCAACACGTTGCTCGCCCAGGAACTGACACCCGAGATGCTTGGCAAGCTCGTCGCACTCTATGAGCACTCGGTCTTTACCCAGGGTGTGATCTGGAACATCGACAGCTTCGACCAGTGGGGCGTGGAGCTGGGCAAGGTCCTCGCGCAAAAGATTGCTGCCGAACTCGAAGGCACCGGCGAGCTGACGCACGACAGCAGCACAAACCACCTGATCGAACGCTACCGTAAGAGCAAGTAGCTAGGACCCATCACGTTTCAGCAGCCATGCAGTCGTTCGCTCCGTGCAAGTGACCGTATGGCTGCTGTTACGCGTCAGGAAGGTGCCGCTTCACGGGCCCAAGGCCTAGCGGAAGTCCTGCTCCCCGGCAATCTTCCACCCGGCTTCCGTGCGTATCAGGTGCAGCCGCGAGCGAATCGCCTTTTGCGTTATGCCATTTGCGCTCCGTTGCCATGTCACCTCTTTCACAAGGCGCACGTCCGCGGCGTCCGCTGTCTCGTTCTCGAAGCGAACGTCTTTCACGGCGAAGCTCGCGGTCAGGTTACCCCGCCGGAGATACTCGTTCTTGTCTGCTTCCACAAAAGCGCGATCGACATCCGTGCGAAGGAAGTATCGATCCATGTGCGCTGCATACTCGGGGCTTTCGGCTTTTGGATCGTTCTGCAACATGGCTTGTGCCCATCGCTGGAGCGTGATCCGGATGGCGGCTTCGTTCTGTTCGCGTGCAGCCACGTCGGCCTGGTTGCGGTGAGGTTGATCCGCAACATCTGTCTCAGCAAGGACGGGTGGAGGGAGATCCTGCGAGGCGATCTCGTCCGAGGCTGTCGCTGGGCGCTTCACGCCGGCTTGAGGGCGCGGAAGAAGGGTCGTCGTCGGTCGGCGGGAAGGTCCGCCGGACGCCATGGGCACACGGGGATCGACCTTCTGGAGTGGGCTACTGGGTCCGGGCTCATCGGCTGCAAGCACCGGTGACGGTGCCGCCGAGCGCTCGGCCAGGAAGTCTGGGTAACTCACCGGCTGCCAGGCGCGAATCGCGGCAAGCGCCTCCGAGTACGAGGCGATCTGGGCTTGCGCGCTGTTCGCATCTTGCTGCACCAGTGCCGCGGACCCTGTCTCCTGCGCAGACTCATCGGATAATGCACCGCGCTCACGCGGTGCACCCCGGCGTTGCTGCGCATCGGCGAGGTCACGCTGAGCGTACGCACGCCGTAGCTCGTGGATCTCAATCAGCGCCTGCCGCAGCTGCTCCGGATCGTTTCCGGCACGGGTCAACCGTGCCTGCTCTGCGGCGGAAGGCCCCCGGGCGACGCTGAGCGCCATCAGCACCGCCGCGTTGTGCGCCTGCCACGCCGCCTGCTGCCCGTCGGCCTCCGCATGCTTTTCGCGTGTAGACCGCCGAAACAGCCAGGAGCCCGCGACGACAATCGCCAACATGGCGGCACAAACCAGCAGCACCAAGGTCGTTCTTGGCCGTTCTCTCACATCCGCCTTGGATGCAGCTTTCCCGAGCTCCCGACGACCCGCGTCCCTTGACAGCGAGAAAAGCGATCGGCCGCCCACAACCTGTCTAGGGCTTCGCGACCGGCACCACAGGAACACTGATGTAACTTGCTTCCGCGCCCTCATGCCACACCCGCTGCGTCGCCTTCTGGTAGTCATCCGGCTTTGCTTCAAAGATGTTCGGCACAAACCGTTGCGGGTTGCGGTCATAAAGCGGAAACAGCGTCGACTGCACCTGCACCATGATGCGGTGCCCAGGCCGGAAGGTATGGTTCACCATCGGGAGCCCAAATACATACGGCAGCGGTTCGTTCGCCTTGATAGCCTCCGGGTGCTCAAAGCTCTTCCGAAACCGGCCACGGAAGATGTCGGTCGCAATCGGGAGCTCATAGCCGCTCAGGTCCGTGGGCGGTGCCACGCGGTCCGGTTCCACGTCGATGATCTTCACCACCCAATCCGAATCCGTTCCACTGGTCGATGCCATCAGGTGCACCACCGGCTCCCCGGAAAGCTTCATGGGCTCCTTCAGCGGATCGGTCATGTAGGTCAGCACATCGGGCCGGCCATCCACAAAGCGTTGGTCCGTCACGAGCCAGGTCCGCCAGCCGGTTGCGTCCGAAGCGTCCACCGGCCGCGGACGATACGGCACCGGTTTGGTGGGATCGGACACATACTCGTCGTATCGCTCGCCCTTGGCCCCGGTGCCTGGCTTGTCAAACGACAGCTTGCCTCCCGCCGACAGGTACAGCGGCCTGGAGGTCACCGGGCAGCCCTGCTCACAGCTGGCTGGAAACACAGCCGGCTTGTCCCAATGATCCGCGCCCGTGTCGTAGATAAAGGCGGCTGGGGTTTCGGCCTTTGGTGCGCCTTCCTTGAGGTACTGGTTGAAGAACGGCAAGAGCACATCGCGCCGCCACTGCGCCGTCGTGTCGCTCGCCCAGTTCAAGGAGCCAAGGGAGCGTCCTTCCCGGTTCACCTGCGAGTGAAACCACGGTCCCATGACCAGCGTATTCATCGTGTCCGGTGCGCCCTTGGCCTTCAGGGCCCGGTAGCTGTGGATGGCGCCCCACATGTCTTCCTGGTCGTACAGCCCCTGCTCCCACATGGTCGGCACCGTCAGCGGTTTGGCCGCGATCAGCTTGTCGAGCGCCTGGCTTTGCCAGTACCCGTCATAGTTCGGGTGCTCCACCATCACGCGCCAGAATGGCAGTTGGTCCATGCCCTCAACCTTGGCAAAGTCCTCGGCGGAGCCGGCCCGCAGGAAATTGGTGTAGTCGTCCTTGCCCGCCCTTGCCTCGTGCACACCCTCGCCACGGTTGGAGGTCTGCCCCAGAACGTAGTCGATATTGGGCAGTCGAAACGCCCCGTAGTGAAACCAGTCATCCCCCATCCACCCGTCCACCATCGGGCTCTCCGGTGCGGCGACTTTGAGGGCCGGATGCGGGTTCAGCTCCGCCATCACCACCGTGAACCCCTCATAACTCGACCCGATCATGCCAACCCGTCCGTTCGACTCCGGAACGTTCTTCACCAGCCAGTCGATCGTGTCGTACGCATCGGTGGTGTCATCTGCACCGCTTGGATTGAAGCCTGAGTTCACCGGTGGCGGCGTCATCAGGTACACGCCCTGCGAGCCATACTTGCCCCGGACATCCTGGTACACACGGATGTAGCCTGCCTCGACGAAATCTTCATCGCTCAGCGGCAACGCTTCCACCATGCGGCTGGACTTCGAGCGGACCGCCCGCGACGCCGCGTTGTAGGGGGTACGCGTCAGCAGGATCGGGGCGCCCTTGGCGTCCTTGGGAATGCAAATCACCGTATACAGCTTGGTGCCATCCCGCATCGGCACCATCTCCACCCGCTTCTGGTAGTCGCTTTCTACATCCGGTGCCTTGAAGTTGGGCGTGAGGTCGTCGCTGGGCAACTTGTCCTTTTGCGCCCAACCCTGTATCCCCGTCACGCCCAGCACAGCCGAGATCAGCACCGCCCGACCAAAATCGCTCATCGTCCTCCTCAACCGAACAAGGCCCCATACACCCTGCCGGCAGGTACAGAAATGTGTTTCGCTCAGCCTACCACTGCGCTTCCAAGACGCCTTTTTGCATTGAATCAACCTTCCTCACCTGCTTGTTCGCCGCCCGCAAGGGCCCCTTGCCGTGGTGCCATGGTGCGTTTATCGTTGTTACAGAGCGGCAATCGAACGGCCCGCGCAAGACCTGGTTGCAGCTCGCATGGAGGTTCCCGTGTCGTCTGTTGCCACCCTGATCGCTCACCCCACCCCTGTTCCCCAGGCACCCAAGGCACCGAAGCAGCTGCCCGGCGTCGCTCTCGATCAATACACCCGCGACCCGAACTTCATGGCCTCGCTGGCCCGCGGCCTCGTTGTCATCCAGGCCTTCACCCCGCAAATGCCGCAGATGACCATCTCACAGCTCAGTCTGCGCACCGGGCTGTCGCGTGCCGCCGTGCGGCGCTGCCTGTACACCCTTTGCAAGCTGGGCTTTGCCGGCTCCGACGAGGCGCAACGCTACTCCTTGCGTCCCAAGATGCTCACCTTGGCCAATACGTATACGGCATCCAGCACACTTGCCAACGCCGCGCAGCCCATTCTCGAGCGCATGAGTGCTGTACACCACGAAAGCTTCTCCGTGGCCACCCTTGATGGCGACGACATCGTCTACATCGCCCGTTCCACGGTCAACCGCGTCATGTCCGTCGACCTCCATATCGGCTCGCGCCTGCCTGCGTTCTGCACCAGCATGGGCCGCGTTCTGCTCGCGTACCTGCCGCAGGACCAGCTCGAAGCCTATATGTCTCGCGTCGTGATGACGCCCTACACGCCACGCACCATCAACTCGGTTGAAAAGCTGCGGCTCGCCCTGCGCAACGTGCGCCGGAACGGCTATGCCCTGTGCGACCAGGAGTACGAGGTCGGTCTCCGTTCCCTTGCGGTTCCGGTGACGGCTCCCAACGGCCGCGTGGTGGCAACGGTCAATCTTTCTGGCCATGCTCCCCGCATGTCCATGATGGATATGCAAACCCGCTACCTGCAGCCGCTTCGTGCAGCTGCTTCGGAGCTCAGCGTCTTTCTTCGCTGACACGCAGGCCGAGGTAGGGCCCATTCCCTGCCTCGCCTGCCGTGCGCGCCGCATGCCTCCGGGTAGCCGGAAGACCTTGCGTCGTCGTCTAACCGGGAGATGCCGCCCCTGAGCATGTCCGTCCCAGGTGAGCCCCTCGTAGACGTTCAGGCGACACACCGTTCCTTTCCCTCCCCGCTGCTCGCCGTCATCGTCCCCACCTACAACGAGCGGGAAAACGTCGCGGAGCTCGTCCGCAGGCTGCGCCGTGCGCTCCGGGACCTGGCGTGGGAAGTCGTCTTTGTTGACGACGACTCGCCCGACGGCACAGGCGAAGTTGTTGCCGCGCTTGCCCGGACCGACGGCCGTATCCGTCTTGTGCAGCGGGTTGGCCGACGTGGTCTTTCCTCCGCGTGCATCGAAGGCATGCTCGCCTCCACGGCGCCTTGTCTGGCCGTGATGGATGCGGATCTGCAGCACGACGAAGCCATCTTGCCAGCCATGCTGCAGCAGCTGCGCGCTTCCCCGGTCGATCTGGTGGTGGCCACGCGCAACGCCGAAGGTGGCAGCATGGGGCACTTCGGCCGTGGGAGGCGAACGTTCAGCCGCATCGGTCAGCATGTCAGCCCCCTGGTGAGCCGCAGTACGATCTCCGACCCGATGAGCGGCTTTTTTCTCCTGCATCGCAGCTTCTTCCTTGAGGTCGTCCACAAACTCTACGGCGGCGGCTTCAAGATCCTGCTGGATATCCTTTCCTCGTCGTCCCGCCCCGTCCGTGTCGCCGAGGTTGGGTACACCTTTCGCCTTCGCCAGCATGGGGAAAGCAAGCTGGATGTAAATACCGCAGTGGAATACCTGTTTCTTCTGCTGCACAAACTCACGGGCGGTCTGCTGCCCAGCCGCTTCGCTGCCTTCTCCTTTGTGGGAACCACCGGCGTCATCACGCACCTGCTCGTCATGGCCGTGTTGCTGCACATAGTCCACTGGCGATTCCTTGCAGCGCAGGTTGCGGCCACCTACATGGCGATGACGGAGAACTTTTTCCTCAATAACCTGATCACCTGGCGTGACCGCGGTTTGCATGGGTGGCGGCTGGTCTCCGGCCTCCTGTCCTTCTGGGTGGTTTGCTCCTTTGGCGCATGGGCCAATGTCCTTTTTGCACGCGCCTTGCTTGCCATGGGTCTTCGCTGGTACC
>CAXTRM010000060.1:0-1935 GCA_964246625.1 uncultured Acidobacteriaceae bacterium | reverse complement strand
GTACCTGGCCGCTGTCGCCGGTGTGGTGCTCAGCTCCGTGTGGAACTATTCCATGGCCAACCTGTTCACCTGGCAGAAGTCTCCACCTCGAAAGACCCCGGCATCTCCCGAGTCCTCGTACGAGCAATCCTTTCTGCGAACACGTTAGGGCCGCTCTTCGCGAGGCTGTCCCGTGTGGGGAACATACAGGGTGCTGTTCGCGCCTGCTTCGCCTGCAAACGCATCGCCCTGCCCAGGGCGCAACACCCTTTGGTAGCTGTCGAGGATCGCTTGTCGGATCGCAGGATCGAAGCGCTCCTGCTGCACGCTGTAGTTCCGCTCCAGCGGGGAGTCGGTTTGCACGGCACTGTACCGCGCCTCGCGCAAGCCATCTGTGACCTGCCGAGCGTCAAGCAGATGAAAGCTCAACAGGCGTGTGGCGTTGAAGGGGTCGTACTGGTACGGCTTCCCGGCCTCAAAGCACTCCAGCAGGCTTTCGCACAGAGCCGGCCCGGGATGTGCCTTCAGGAAAGCGACATCGCGTCCAAAGTCTATCTGCTGCTGTTGCAGCTCATGCCACCGCGACCAGGGCTTCCAGTTGCCCGTCAGCGCAAACGGGATCAGGAGCCACCCGATGCACAGGAGCGGCAATACGGGCCGCAGACCGGGGTGCCACCGGAGCTTGCCCCCGAGGGTGGGTTCGTCCAGAAAAAGGCCTAGAAGAAGCGAAAGCGCCAGCAAGCTCGTGAACATCGCGTTAATGGTCACACCGATGCCCCCACTGAAGTAGCTGCCTATCAACAGCGCTGCTCCCAGCAGCAGAAGTGCCAGGCGGCGTTGGGGGAGCTTTCGCTGCGACCACCCAGCCCATGCCCCCAGAACCAGCGGCACAAGCACCGGGCCCAGCACATTGAAGATCTGCTCCGGCACCCGCGCCGCCAGGTACCGGCGAGGGGACAGGATCTGTGCGGCAACGAAGGGGCCGCCGAAATGGAGGTGCAGCCAGACCGCCACGCCGGCAAAGGCCAGGCTGCCGCCGGCAAACCAGCCCGCCAAGGCAAGGGAACTCAGCGACAGGTCCAGAAACACGGCGACGGGGATGTCGACAGGATTGTGCTTGAGGCACATGGCCGTCACAAAGAGCAGGGCCGAGGCAAGAACTGCGGCCCGGCGCCGGGGACGCCGGACGTAGACCCACAAGGCAAGCAGAAACACGGCCTGCGCCATCAATTGGGGATCGTCCATGCCGACGTAGGTATCGGCCTCCACGCAGAAGAGCGTCCAGCAAAACAGCCCGGCAAAAAGTGCCGCGGACCGCTTCGCCCCCATGCCCCGCACAATGGCCCCCACCAGCACGGCGCTTGCCAGCAGGCTCAGGAACGAGACGGCGCGAGCGGTGAACAGGTAGTCGCCCGTCACCTTATGCAACCCGGCCAGCACCGCAAAGGACAGCATCGGGTAGTTCACGCCGGTCCAGCCGACGCGCTCGGGATAAAGCGGTATGCCCTCGGCCACCCTGGCCGCGTTATACACGTTCCAGCCCTCGTTATAGCTGACCTCGAGATGCAAACCGGCTCGCATCAGGGGTACGAGAGCAACAAAGGCCGCAAGGGCAATGCAGAACCACAGCACGATCTTCTTCAAATCAAATCCCCAGGGCGACGCGCAGGACATTTGGCGCCGGGGTGCAACATATGCGCTGAATTCCCGTCCTACCCTTTGACGCCGGAGAGCGGAAAGCGTCAAGGGGGCTGACCCACTTATACCCCGGTGCAGTCACTGCGCTAAACTGCGGCTATTGCCCGATGTAAAGGACATTGAACCATTTCTTCCCCTGCACAAACGCTTCCAGGCTTCACCAGGTATCCCGGGCCTAAAGACATCCGCTCAGGCGTGGCAAGGGTTTTTGCCTCTCGCTCTTCGTTTCTCGGGGCCGTTGTTGCCTTTGCTCTGCTG
>CAXTRM010000059.1:11832-15526 GCA_964246625.1 uncultured Acidobacteriaceae bacterium | reverse complement strand
CTCGGTGGCTGCGGCTATCGACGTCACTGACGGCAAGGTCCGCGACGTGCGACTCGCGCTGGGTGGCGTTGCCCATAAGCCTTGGCGCGCCTTTGCGGCTGAGGAGGCGTTGCGCGGCAGGCCGGCGACGGCAGAGAGCTTCCGTGCCGCGGCTGAAGCCGAACTCGTCGAGGCCCGCCCCTTGCAACATAATGCCTTCAAGGTCGAACTCGCCAAACGCACCATGACAGCCGTACTGCAGGAGTTGACGGAGTCTACCCTATGAGCCTCAAGACGGCTGCCATGGAAGTGATGAAGAAGGTCATCAAGGTGACCCCGGATGAGTGGATGCCCGGTGGAACACCGGATCCTGTCACCCGGCAGAAACATGGAGTCCTCGGTGCCCCCGTGACCCGCGTTGATGGGCCACTCAAGGTCAGCGGCGCGGCGCCTTTTGCTGCGGAGTTCCCGATCAGCGGCATGCTTTTCGCCGCAGTAGCCTACAGCACGATTGCCAAGGGTCACATCATGTCGCTTGATGCGGCGGCCGCAGAGCAGGCACCCGGCGTGAAGCTGGTTATGACTTATCAGAACGCGCCTAGGCTCAAGCCAACGCCTCTGTTGAACTCCGCTCCCCGGGCTGCCGGACCGGACGACTTGCCCATCATGCAGGATGAATGCATTTACTGGAACGGCCAAGCGATTGCAGTCGTGCTGGCCGAAACACAGGAGCAGGCTGACCACGCAAAATCACTGATCCGTGCCACCTTTGAGGTAGCTTCCGCCATGACGCGGTTCGATGAGGCACTTCAGCACCCGCGCGAACTCGAGCAGATCATCATGGAGCCTCCCAAGGTGGAGATCGGCGACCCCGAAGGTGCGCTGGCTGCCGCGCCACATCGGGTCGATCTCACCTTCCGGACGCCGCGCCACAATCACAATGCCATCGAGCTTCATGCCGTAACGTTGTTCTGGAGTGATGGTGAGCTGTATATCCATGACGCCTCGCAGAGCATCTCGGCCACGGCCTGGACCCTTGGCGAGGTGTTTGGCCTCGATGCGGACAAGGTACACGTCTCGTCGCCCTATGTGGGCGGCGGCTTCGGGAGCAAGACGCTGTGGCACCATCACATTCTTGCCGCGGCTGCGGCCAAACTCGTCGGCACGCCCGTGCGCCTCGTGCTTTCACGCGAAGGCGTTTTCCGTACCGTGGGTGGCCGCACCACTACCGAGCAGCGTGTCGCAATCGGCGCAGATGCTGATGGCAACTTCGCCTCCTTAATTCATAGCGGCACCGCGGCTATGACACTGCACAACAACGTTCCAGAACAGTTCACGTTTCCGGCTCGTCATCTGTACAGTGCGAGGAACTTCCTAATCTGGCAGCGTGTGGCCGACATGGACGTACTTGCCAATACCTTTATGCGCGCGCCTGGCGAATCCATTGGCACCTTTGCGCTGGAATGCGCTATCGATGAGCTTGCTGAACAGGTTGGTCTCGACCCCATTGAATTACGAATGCGAAATGAGCCGGAAAGGGATCCCACCTCAGGCCTGTCCTTCTCGTCGCGGCACCTGCGCGAGGCGTACCGGACCGGGGCCGAGCGCTTCGGTTGGGATCAGCGCAGTCCCACGCCAGGTGCCCGCCGCGAAGGCGAGTGGCTGGTGGGCATGGGCACAGCAACTGCGACCTATCCGTACTACCGCATGCCAGGGGGGAAGGCACGCCTGACGCTTTCTGCTGATGGCCATGCCACAGTTGAGGTGGCCGCCCACGAGATTGGCGTCGGCACGGCCACGGCGCAAAGTCAGGTGTTGGCTGACCGGCTCGGTTTAGGTATGGATTGCATCCGCTTCCGTTATGGCAGCACGGCGCTTGTGGGTACGTTTATCGCGGGGGGCTCATCGCAAACGGCCTCCATCGGTGCGTCGGTGCTGGCTGCGTATAAGGAGCTTGTGGAAGAGCTGTTGAAACTCGCCGACAAGGGCTCGCCCCTGCACGGTCTGAAGGCCGATGAGGTGGAGGGTCGCGAGGGCAGCCTTCACAGCATCTCCGACCCTGAGCGTTGGGAAAGCTACGCCTCGCTGCTGCACCGTGGGGGCAAGCATGAGGTCGTTGTTGAAAGCGCCGCGCCGCCGCCGCTGGAAGCACAGCACTGGTCCATGCACTCCTATGGAGCCATGTTTGCTGAGGTGCGCGTCAATATCGTCACAGGGGAAACACGCGTCAGCCGTTTTCTGGGGTCTTTCGATTGCGGGCGCATCCTCAATGCCAAAACAGCAGCAAGTCAGTTCCGCGGCGGTATCGTTATGGGTGTCGGCTTGGCCCTCATGGAAGAAACGCAGCTGGATGAGCGGAAAGGGCGAATCATGAACCCGAGCCTGGCTGAGTACCACGTGCCTGTGCATCTCGATATTCCAGAGATCGAGGTCTTCTGGACGGATATCCCCGATCCGCACGCTCCCATGGGCGCTCACGGCATCGGAGAGATTGGCATCACCGGTACAGGTGCCGCCATAGCGAATGCCGTGTACAACGCAACAGGGAAGCGCGTGCGTGAACTACCGATCACTCTGGATAAGCTGATGTAATCGGTCATGCATGTCAGTGTGAAGTGGCCGGCACGCATCATGTGAACCGGTGCGAATTGTCGAACGTCGATGGGAGATGGATCCGGATGAAGACATGTGAACGGTTTCGGACAGCATTTGAAACAGGGACAGCGCAAGGGTGCACAGGTGTGACGGCTGTTTCGGACTGGTGTCCTGTCTGCGGTGCCGACGCGGTACTGTGCTCGCGCCGGGCTCGACAGAGGTCTCCATGGCACGGATGAACGAACGCCTGCCTGAGCTGCCGCTCGACGCCTTTCGTAAGGAGGATGGTGGCGACGACTCCGCGTTCTACGCGCCCGCTCGGCTCGTCACGCATATCGATGAGGCAGCGACCAGCGCGCTCACCGGCTTCTACCGCACCACACTTCCAGCTGGAGGCGTGGTGCTGGACCTGATGTCGAGCTGGGTGAGCCATCTGCCGCCGGAGGTGGCCTTCGCCGAAGTGATCGGCCAGGGCATGAACGCCGAAGAGCTCCGCGCCAACCCTCGGCTGAGCCGAAGCTTTGTGCAGGATCTCAACCGAGTTCCTACCTTGCCGGTGGAAACCGAAAGCTGCGACGCCGCCCTATGCTGTGTCGGTGTTCAATACCTGCAACGTCCTGTTGAGGTGTTCAGTGAGATCCTGCGGGTGCTGCGACCGGGTGCTCCCTTCGTTGTCAGCTTCTCGAATCGCTGCTTCCCGACCAAGGCTGTGGCGATCTGGCGATCGCTCGACACCCGCGGACACGCCGACCTCGTCCGCCTCTACCTTGAACGCGCCGGGTTCCATGACATTCGCGCCAAGGTGATACAGGACGGCACAGAAAGCGATCCCTTGGTCGCGGTCACGGGACGCCGCTGAAGCTGCTGCGGTCGAGGTCCTCTGTTGACGCACTGCAGTTCCTTCGAGTCACCGGGCCCTGGCTGGGCGGAGATCCAGGAGAACGTCTACAGCGTCGCAAAGAATAGTGATGCGTGTATTTGACCTGAGTCGTACCTCACCTACCAGGCATGGAACTCACCCTTGCAGGGCCTTCTCACGGGTGAGCTTTCTCTTGCGTATCTAGAACGAAGTAGGCGCTGGTCAGGATCGTTCCCCGATGCAGCAGCATCAGGAGGAGGG
>CAXTRM010000059.1:0-11822 GCA_964246625.1 uncultured Acidobacteriaceae bacterium | reverse complement strand
CCCTGAACCAGAGCGTCCTCCACCACTGCTGTTTTACCGTGCCGCTGTTGGAGCTGCCGGCTCCGGGCTGACAATAGCAACCGGGCTTGCAGTTGCGACCTGCGTCGCCGGGGTGAACTGCGACCCAATGATGGGACCAACCTGCGCAAGCAATTGCGGGGCTAGGCCAAGGCTGAGGTTTGGAAGTGTAAGCACGCCCGCTACCGGCTTCAGGGGCAACACAAGGTCAGGGTTCTGGTTCACAATGAAGATGTCCTTGCGGCCAAGGAAAGCCCCGTTCTCAGTAAGGTCTCCCGTAATGACGGAGCTCGTCCGGCTCGCGTGCAGGATCAGGTTCTCGATCCGCACATTGGTCCTTCCGATGTAGTTGATCGTGAAGCCGCCGCGAAAGAAGACATCCGTTTCCCCGGTATCCAGATCGATCACGCCTGAAACGGCACCCAGATTATCGGCTACTTCGCCTGGCGTCTTTGCGCTTGGGAGTGCGTTGCCATTGAGATCGCTGATGAAGATGCCGCTTTCCCGTGTAGAGGCTACGAAGGACGAGTTAAAGGTGATGGCCGTGTAGCCGCCGAAGATCTGGTTTGCGGCTTGCGCCGCCATCTGCGGCGTTGCGGAAACACTGAACACAACTGCGAGGGCTGCCAAGATAGCTTTCATGAGTTGCTCTCCTGCGATGCTTGGTAGGGAATGATCTTTCAGTGGGCGTGTGGGAGATAGATCTACTCCTCTTTGGACGAGTTGCTGGCCGCACATCTTCAGCGAGCGGCTGCTCACAGGTTGAACACGCTCGATCCACGAAAAGCTACCTACCGAACGGTCAACGTATGGGCCATGCACGTCACTCTAGCACGTGATCGTGACATCGAGGTTTCAAGGAAAGGATGCGAGATCTTGGCTCTGGCAAGCCCTTGCATGATGGAAACTCCGTCCATGGCACAGCAGCGATGGGCAAACCTTTGCTCGTCTGTTTCGTATGATTGCAAGCTCATTCGCTTCAGGTTTGCCCATGCACTCTCTGCTGTAAAGCTTTAATCCAAGCTTCAGACCGCAACCTGCGCCGGGCCGCCGGAGAGTGGCTTCTTTGACCTGACAAGGACAAACGGCCGAGTAGAGCGGTCGCGTTCCATCGCGAAGGAAGTTGAAGATGCCGCTGGCATTCCCCGTTTCTGCCTTGGGAAGGGTACCAAGAGCGATTTCGGATACTCGGATAGTGGAACGAAGACCATCGCCAGGCCGATGCGCGGAAAAGGGGTCGGCCAAAACTCCGTCCATGACCCACTCGGCTTCATCGGTCGTCAATGCCGTCGAGCCTGACATACAGGCACCGCAACCGAAGCGATGAAGGTGTCCATCCCCTCCAGGAAGGTCGCGATTGTTACTGTGATGGCGATGAGCTACGGGCTGCGTTTCGGACGGCTCGGAATCTCCATTTCCTGTCGCGCTCGGCTGACGTTACCTGACCCAAACCTTCGGTTCCACGCTCATACCTGGCGCCAAGCGTTCGAGATCATGCTGGTTTGCGCGTATCCGGATGCGGACAGGGAGGCGTTGTACCACTTTGACGTAGTTTCCCGTTGCGTTCTCCGGTGGAAGCAAGCTGTACACCGCGCCAGTTCCTCCCGGCAGCGCCTCTACCCAGCCCTCAAAGTCCTCCTTCAAGGCGTCTACATGAATCGTCACAGACTGCCCAGGGTGCATCATCGCAATCTGGGTTTCCTTGAAGTTGGCTGTGACCCAGATGTCGTTCGTTTGGGTAAGCGCAAACAGCTCCTGCCCGGCTGCAACCTGCGAGGCCAGCTGCACCTGCTTGTCGCCGATGATGCCGTCCTCGGGAGCATAGATCCGGGTGTACTCGAGGTTCAACTCGGACTGATCAGCCTGCGCCTTGGCGGCATCCGCTGTTGCTTGCCGCTGCAGCAGGGTGGCTCGCTGGATCGCAATTTGGCGCGGCAGATTTACCTGGGTCTGACGCAACTGTTCCTGCGAGGTGCCCAGGGACGCCTCCGAGGTCAGCACCTGTTTGGCTGCGGCATCGGCCGTCTCACGGCGAGACGCCACCACAGCGGCCTGGGCACGCTCGTTGGTCGCTTGCTGATCGTACTGCTCGCGGGAAACCTCTTCCTTCACCACAAGCAGCCGGTATCGCTCTTCCTCCCGCGCTGCATTCATCTCGTTCGCTTCCGCCTGATGCAGATCGGCCAGCGATGATTGGTACCGCTCTTTGGCTGCGGCAACGTTGGCCTGGGAGCTGGCAACGTTGAACTCGGCCTCGCGAACCTGCGCACCCTGTGTTGTTGCCGTGATGGGCACGTTGGGCTGCTGCGCGGCGACGGAGGCCTGGGCCTGGGAGAACTGAGCCACCGAGTTCTCCTTGGCGACCTGATTGTCTCGGGCGTCGATCTCCGCCAGTAGCTGCCCTTTCTTCACGCGAAAGGTGTTCTCGACGTAGATGGCTTTGACGTAGCCAGCAATCCGCGGCGAGATCGGGTCGGTATGACCATCGACGAAGGCGTCATCGGTGTTCTCGTAGCTTGACAGGTAGCGCCACACAATCAAACCGACTACCAGCAACAAAACGACACCGACTACCGCGCCAAGGGTTGCCGCTGGATGTTCCCGCACCCAATGCCTTGTGCGCTCGTTCGCGGGCGGCTTTGACTGCGCCTGATCGGCGCCCCCTTCACTCTTCTCTTCGCCGCCCTCCTGTTTTTCCTCGCCTCCTTGCTGGCCGTCCTTCTGCTGCTGCTGCTTTGCCCGCAGTTGGTCGAGCTCGGCTCGCAAACGGGCCTGCTCGTCATACAGCATCCGCAGGGCGAAGTCTGGGTGCGATTCCTGGTTTGTCGGAGGAAAACTTGGTGGCAGGTCAGACATAGGCTTATTTCCTGAGCAGCTGGGGCAAGGTCTGTTCGGCGTTGCCCATGGCACGCGCGAGAGACGCCTTGGCTAGATTATGTTCATACACTGCAGAGATAAGGTCGTCATCGGCCTGCACAATCGTCTGCTCTGCCTGTACGACCTCGACTGTATCCGTGATGCCAGCGGCAAAACGATCACGTGATTGCGTGAGCGCTTCATGCGACAACTTGACATTGCTTTGAGCAACACCCACCTCGTCAGCGGCCGCGTCCAGGTTGATAAAGGCCTGCCTTACATCCTCATCTACCTGCGCATGGGCGTCGGAAAGCTCGGCTTGCCTTTGCTTCAGGGCTGCGTTTGCCTGCTGAATGTCGCCCCGTATGCGGCCACCCTCGTAGAGTGGGATCGTGAGTGTTCCTGACACGGTGTATACGCCGGTGGAGTGAGAGCTCGGCGTTGTACCGGCCGCACCGAAGTCGGCGTTTACGTTCAGGGTGGGCAAGTGCTCCGCGTGAGCCGCCTTCAGGTTATTTACCGCGGCGCGAACGCTGGCGCTGGCAGCCTCGATATCGGCTCTGTCCGTTTGTGCATGTTGCAACGCCGCGTCCAACGTGAAGTTGGTAACTGGGGCAAAAGGGAAGTCCTCTGTTGTGTCCAGTGGCTGCCCTGGTGGGAGACCGATCAGTCTTGCCAACCGCAGCTTCTGTGTCTCGGCATCGGCCTGCAACGACCGGAGCCGCTGAATCTCTGTCTGGTACTGCACCTGGGCACGATCCGCATCCACCCGTGCGGAAAGGCCTGCGGCAAACCTGTCTGCGGCCTGCTTTGCGATCGCCTGGGAGGTTTCAACCTGGCGCTTGGCGACCACCACGCGTGCGTTAGTACTGAGAAGTTGCAGGTAGCTGCCCGCAACGGCAAGAACAATCAGATAGCGTGTATTGCGCACGGAGATCAGGCTCGCCCGCAGGCTTTCGTTGGCGGTACGCAAACCATTGATCCGTACAAGATCGAAAACGGTTTGTTGCAGCCGTACAGCTCGCGCATCGTAGTAGTTGAACTGAACGCTTTCCGGGATACTGGGGATCGAAACACCCAGGGTCCGAAGGTTTTCGCGTTCGAAAGCTTCAGTAATGCCTGTGTTCAGGGAGGGTAGTAGACCGCTCTTCGCGATCGTCTGCTCACCCTGCGCCTGGAGCACGGATGTAGATTGGGTAACCACGCCAAGGTTCGACCGCAGACCTAGGCTGAGCGCCTGCTCCAGCGTAAGCGGAAGTACCTGCTTCGTCGCCGTTCCTTGAGGCACACTGCCGGCAAAGGGAGACCGGATCGTCACGGTGCTGTTGATAATTTCCGTGCTGCCCGAAGCGGTAGAGGGTGAGGTTTGCTCCGAAATGCTTACCGAGTCGGACGGAATCTGCACCCCAGAAAGGGGCAGCGGCGTAGGCCGGGACGGCCCGGACACCTGCTCGGACGGTGTTTGGCCTCGCAGCATAGAACACGCGAGCAGCCCGCTGAACACAAGCGCCCCAACGCCGGGGCATCCCGCGCCGGCAGTCGCAACAGTCTTGAGGAGTCGGGCGGGAACTTGCATACAGCGGTGCAGCCTCCCAGCCAAAGCGTCATGGGGCAAGCTTGGGATCCTTCCTGGCTTTCAGATCAAAGATGCTTCAGAGATGCACTTAGGTTTACCAAATCGAACAGGTTGCGTCGATCTATTCCGGCACCCAAAGAACAGCCCAGGCCAGGACGGACCCAGGGTACAACCTTCCACGCGGCAAAAAAACAAGGCTCCCCACCTGTGCCCGACCTCGCCATCCTTTCGTCAGGCCGTGCCTCACGTTCCCTTTGCCGTCTGCTCTCCTGTACAGCACATAGTGTCGCAGCCTGATTCGCTTGGTTCGGACGCCTGCAACTTCCGGGCCAATTCGGCCGTTCGGCACCAGAAACCGGCGATGGCCCTTGATAAGATGGTTCCAACCTTGCGTGCACCGGACCGGATCTGAATGAGCGCCTTTGCTGAAGACATCGCCCGTTATCGCGCGAAAGGGATACAAGGCAAGGACCTTTGGCTCGATCCTGCCTTTTGGTCGATAGCGACCTACCGGTTCAGTCATTGGCTGCACGTGGGGAGACCTTCGGTGCTGGTGCGCCTTCCTTGCAAGCTACTCGCCTTTTTCGCGGTTAAGTTCTGCGTCGTCTTTATGGAGATGGATATCGATGCCCAGGCCACCATCGGTGGCGGGCTCTATATCGGCCACATCGGAGGGGTACATATCAACCCCGGCGCGGTCCTGGGTCGGAACTGTGATCTGGCTCACCGTATCACCATCGGTGCGTCTGCGATGGGCCGGGGTGGTATTCCGGTCATCGGGGATGAGGTCTATATCGGGACAGGAGCTGTTCTGGTCGGCAAGATCAAGGTTGGCGATGGTGCGAAGATCGCGGCAAACACACTCGTCATGAGCAACGTACCCGCAGGGGCAACGGTGATGGGCGTTCCCGGACGGATCATTATGCGTCCCAAGCCCGCCGTCGTTGCTCCGGCCCGAGATGGCGCGCCTGTGCTGGTTGAGGCGGGTGCGCATGCCGGCTGAACTGACCGTCCAGGGAGACACCCGGCAGGCACGCGAGAGGGTACAACGCGCGGCCGAGGCCCACAACATCCGGGAGATGCTCCTCGCGGCCAGGGCTCTCGTCGAACTGGGGCGTGCCGCTGACCTCACTTTTTGTGCCACGGTTTTAAACAGGGTTACGCCAGCTCTGGTCACGCATGGGCATACGCTTCTGAAAACATTCCTAGTCCGCTCGGCGACTGTGGAGCCGTTGCTGCCGGCGTTGCGCGTCGAGGCAGTGCTGAACGGGTATGTGCTCGACATTCAGGTAGGTGGGTACGGCTCCTACATGGAGGAGCTTATCGATCCGGAGTTGGCATTGGCACGTTTCTCCCCGGATTTGGCCTGCATCCTGCTCGACACGGAAGAGGTCGCGGGTAGCCTTCCAGCCCTGTGCGCCGCGGGGCAAGCGGATCGTATCGCGGCAGAGGTTGACGGGGCCGCGGGCCGCATTGCGTACCTGCTGCAAAGTCTGCGCAGTTACAGCCGTGCTCGGGTCGTTCTGCAGGGGTGCGTCATCCCCCCAGCGACCTCGTTCGGCATGGTAGGCGAGGCAAACAACCCATACAGCCTCACAAACGCTCTCCAAAACCTGAACCAGCGGCTCGCTGAACTCTGTCGCGCTACCACGGACTGCGTCTTCTTTGACGTCGATGCGGTCGCTGCACGGGATGGGAAGGCGCGGTGGCGTGATGAACGCATGTTCCTTGCATCTCGGTTGCCGGTAGCCGCAGCCGCCTTTCGTCCGTTTGCGCACGCCCTGATGCGCTCCGCTTCCGTGATGTTCCGACCAGCGCGAAAGGTACTCTGTACCGATCTGGACAACACACTCTGGGGTGGCATCCTTGGGGAAGACGGTCCATCCCGCATCGCGACCGGGCCAACCTTTCCTGGTAGTGCGTACTTCGCGTATCAGCAATACCTGCGGGAGATTGCCGCGCGAGGTGTCCTGCTCGCAATCACCTCCAAGAACAACGAGGCAGACGTTACCGAGGCCTTCCGGGTCCGGGCTGCCGACCTTGCGCTCAACCTAAAGGACTTTGTTGCCCGAAAGATCGGCTGGAACGACAAGGTGGATGCTTTGCGCGAACTCGCTGCAGAGCTTTCCCTGGGTCTGGACGCCTTTGTCTTTGTCGACGACAACCCGGTCGAGTGCGAGGCGGTTCGGCAGCATCTGCCGCAGGTAGCTGTGGTGGAAGTGCCCGCGTCGGAGCCCTGGAAACTGGTGCCCCTCCTTCAGGAGCAGTGGTACTTCGACGTCCGTTCCGTCACGGCGGATGACCGAAACCGAACCGGCGAGTACAGGGCCCAGTCGCAACGGGCAGCCCTTAGCCAGAACGCGACCAGTCGCGAAGACTTTCTCCGCTCCCTGGGAATCGTCTGTACCTTTGTCGAGGCAACCAGCGCTCCCCTGGACCGCACAGTGCAGCTGCTGGCTAAAACAAACCAGTTCAACCTGACAACCCGGCGCTACGCTGCCGCGGACGTCCTTGCCCTCTCGGCCGAACGCAACGCGCAAGCGGTGGCCGTGCGCGTCCATGACCGCTTTGGGGACGCCGGGGTAGTTGGCCTGGCCCTGGCACGGCAGCATGGGGATCAGTGCTGGTTAGACACCTTGCTGCTGTCCTGCCGCGTGATCGGGCGCGGCATCGAGACGGCGCTTCTCGTCCAGGTCGCCCAGCGCGCCCGTCAGACGGGCGCACGCTGGCTCATTGGGGAGTACATTGAAACAGCCAAGAATGCGCCTTGCAGGGATTTCTATCCAGAGCATGGCTTCACACAGCAGCCCGCGCCAGGTCCTGGCGGAGGCACACTCTACAGGCTGGATCTCGCGGCAGATACACTCCGCAGCCCCTCCTGGCTCACCCTGGAAGGAAAGGAGATCTACGAACGTGCAGACTGTGCCGTCATCTCTGCGTGATTTGATTGCTGACACCCTGGAGGTCAGCCCGGAGGAGGTCACCCCGGAAACCTCGTCGGACACAAATGAAACCTGGGACAGCTTTCGCCACCTGCAACTGATCCTCTCGCTGGAAAGCGAATATGGCGTGCAGTTCGACCCACAACAGGTCCCTGAGTTGACCTCGGTAGCCAAGCTTCAGCAGGCGCTCCAGGCCAAAGGTGCCGCCCTGTGACGACGAAGTTGCCCGACGATCTCCGGTTCAAGCTGCTCCATGTCGGCGTGGCTGTCCCGGAGATCGACTCGGCGGCGGCGATGTTCGCGTCCTTGTTCGGATCCACGGTCGTTTCCGGACCCTTTGACGATCCCATCCAGAAGGTCACCGTTAACTTCCTTACTCAAGGCGAAGAGGACGGCGGCGATGCCGCGGAGATCGAACTTATAGCACCCCTTACCCCGGACGCTCCGATCCAGTCCATGCTCAGCAAAACGGGTGGTGGTGCGTACCACCTGTGCTTCGAAACCAACGACATGGAAAGGGCGCTGGCTCATGTGCGCCAGCACAAGTGTCTGTTGGTTGCTCCGCCCGCGCCAGCTATCGCCTTTGGGGGCCGAAGAATCGCCTGGTTCTACACACCAACTCGCCTGCTGATCGAGCTCGTGGAACAGCAGGCCAACTCCGTTGCAGGCAGCCAGTAGCGGAGTTCAACGCGCGTCGTGAGTCAGGGAGGGCTCGAACCATGGCTCAGGCCTTCCCTGACCTCTGACTCTGCCGACCGCCTACTGGCCGACAAAGACGGCCGTGGTGAGTGCGGGTACCGTGACCGTTCCGGCTTTGGCATCTGCCGTGGCCGTCCGGGTAGCAGGATCCCCTGACTGCTGCTGTACCGGATGAAGCTGCAGCCCGAGCCCGGCCAGCTGTGGGTCACTGTAGCTGGCCTGCGTCCCCGTTGCGTTGAATACGACAATAACGTGGCTATACGGGCCGTATTGCCCGGGTTTTGCCGCGCTCAGCTTCATCACAAGCAGCCCCGGCTTCTGACTTTTGCCGGTATTGAGGAACGTAAGGCTGCTCTGGATCTCCCCAAGGGTACCCATCCGGAACAGCTCCGAGCTGTACCGGATTTTCATGAACTCCTGGAAGGCTGTTGTGGCGTAGCTGACGTCCGCCACTGTCGGCGCGTAGCTGCCGTTGCCGAGCAGCGACTGCATGAGCGGCCATTGGCTCTGGTTTTGGCTCGCGATTGGCAGACCGATGCCCCAGTTCGCGCCGCGAACCGTCCAGTCGATCTTGTTGAACCAGTCACCCGAGTCATAGCTGTTCTGATCCATGTCCTTGGACCGAAGCAGGTCGTCGCCGCCCATGAAGAATGGGATGGCCTGTCCCAGTTCGATGACACTCATGGCAAGCACCTGCCTCCGGGCGCGCACGGTGCTTGGCTCGCTCAGACTTGACTTGATCTGAACGGCATCGAAGAGCCCCTGGTTGTCGTGAACCGAGCAGTAGTTCACGACCTCTGTGGGCGAAGCGGCGTACCCGGCCTGCTGCCCGCCGTAGTCGATCTGTGACCCGGGTAGGGTGGCTCCGGTATAGGTCGTGAACCGGTAGTCCCGCAGGTTGCCAGCCAGGCCCAGGCGAATCCAGTCTTCCTCTTGCAGGAGGGAGGTCAACTGATCACCTTCAGAGGTGCTGGCCGTCGTGTAGTCGCTTGGCTTTGTGGCAAGGCCCGTCGCGAAGCCCTGGGTCCGCAGGTCTGCGAACGGGTTGCCCCCGCGCACGCCGTCGCGGATGCGGTCGTTGAAGGTGCCTACCCCGAAACCGTATAGGTTCGCCTGCTGGGCATCCGGTCCCAACGCTCCGTTTGCTGTTTCACCCGTCGTCCAGCCCTCGCCGTAAAGATAGATCTTGGATCCATCCACGCCATCTTTTCCCGGCGTCAGGGCGTTGAGCGCCTGGCGTATGGCGGTCAGGTTGTAGGTGAAGTGGAAGCTCATGAGGTCGAATCGAAAGCCGTCTACCTTGTACTGCCTGGCGTTCAGCACCAGCGTGTCCACCATAAGCTTCTGCATCATCAGGTGTTCGCTTGCCGTATCGGCGCAGCAGGAGCCCGTTTCGAGCGTGCCGTCGGCGCTCAGACGGTGATAGTACAGCGGCACCACCATGTCCAGGTTCGAATTCGGTCCCTCTCCACTGGCGTTGGTGTGATTGAAGACCACGTCCTGGATCACGCGAAGACCCGCGGTGTGCAACCCTTGCACCATCGTCCTGTATTCCAGCACCCTGGTGTCCGGGTTTACGGCGTAACTGCCCTCCGGAGCCATGTAGTGAACCGGATCGTAACCCCAGTTGTACCCGTCATTGGCTTCCACGGCTGCCACGGCAGCTTGCTGTTCCGTGCCGTTTGCCGGTGTTGCGGAAAGCCCGCTGGGCGTCTGCCACTTGGACTTATCCTCATTGACAGAGGCGAAGTGGAACGATGGCATAATGTGGACCGCCTTCAACCCGCTTTCGGCCAACGCATGGAGGTGCCGCATGCCGTTCGAGGTCTGGTCGGCAAACGCGTCGTACATCCCGCGGTGTGCGGCCGGCACCGTGGCATCGCCGATGCTGAAGTCCCGAACGTGCAACTCGTAGATGCTGAGGTCGTTGACTCGATCGAGGGCAGGGGCTGCGCTGGCGTCCCAGCCCGAAGGCTTGGTTTCCGCTGACGTCAGGTCGGTAATCCGGCTCTTCGTGCCATTGAGCGCAAGGTCGATCGAGTACGGATCAGAGGTAATGTTGGTGTCCACAGCGTGGTCGGACGGCACATACACACGGACCGCATAAAGGTAGTACATGCCCTTCCAGGAGGCGTCTCCCTTGGCGATCCAGACACCGTTCTTTTCCTTCATGCCTATGGTTTGGGCTGGCACAGTATCGGCCGCAGACTTGTACAACAGCAACGAAACGCCCTGAGCCGTCGGCGCCCACAACTTCAGCTTCACAGGGGCGTCAGCATCCTCCTCCGGGTCCGCAGGGGCCGTCTTCGGGAACACAACACCCAGCTTGCCCGGGTAGTAGTAGAGATCGTCCAGAACACCCGCATACTGCACGCCGGTGGCGTAGCTCAACGCCCCCGAAGGTGTAACGGAAGACAGCGCGAGTTGGTCCTTAAGCGCCCGTCCGATCGTGGTGACATCGATCCGTGGATCTACCGTGAGCACGGCGTAGCTGGCAAGCTGCGGGTAGCGGACCAACTCGTCCGCCGTCAGGCTACCGCCAGGCACAAGGGGAATCCTGCCTCCCCCGGTAACGCCACTTGTAGTCAGCCGTAAACCGCCGTTCGCGCTGTAATACAGGGCGAACGTGTTGCCGCTTTGAAAATACGCGGGCTGGATGGCGACTCGCGAGCGGTCCAGCCAGTACGCCTGCTGCTTTTGAAAGAGGCTGTTCAGCTTTTCCTGGGCGGTCGGCTCCGCCGTGTACACGGTTGAATCCCCGGAAACGACCCACGCCTGCTGATAGTGGGTAATCTGCAGATGCTGATCGGGTCCAGGGTCCTTTTGCTGTCCGTTGGCACAATTGTTGAGGATGAATCCCAGATCACCGGTGGGCGATCCAAACGACGGGTTTACTGCAACGTCGAAGTAGACACCGTAGCTATCGGTTCCTGCAACGCTGACCTCGCTGCTGCACCACTGGTTGTTCTCCGTGGACGCGTTCCACGTGTACAACGCCCATCCACCATAATTGCCGTCCGGCCGGTAGTAGTGAATCCGGACATGGCCGGGCGGTATCACGGCAGCCGACTCTGCCCAAAGGGACATCGCTCCTTGAAGCCCGAGCAGGAGGAGCAGCGAAAGCAAATACAGCGGCCTCTGAACACGCTGCCCGCCAACAGTACGATTCTGAAACATAGAAAGCTCCGGATAAGACCTGAGACGGGTCCGTTTACGCGCAAGGTCGCCCACGTCGCTTGAGAGCGCAGGAAAGGCGATGTAGCGGAACGGCCAAACTCTAGAGCAAAAAGGAAGAAGGCACAAGGGGGAGGGGGACCGCAAACGCGTACTGCTGCCGAAGTTTCCACAGTGGGCGCGTGACCTGCAGGTCGGCGCCACAGCCTAGTCCGTGAGGAAGGTGGGGTGATCGGCTCACTAGGGCAGGCGGGCGGATGCAGTTAGCCACGGGATAGAGCGTGGCTGAGCATCCTGCTATTCACGGAGGGGTCTAGAAGTGTTGGAGGCGCGGGCCGGGATCGAACCGGCGCATAAAGGTTTTGCAGACCTCTCCCTTACCACTTGGGTACCGCGCCACAAGCCCTTGATTTAACTTCCCGCGCAGAGGACGCGCAGGCCGGGATGGCGGCGTTACTGCAAAGGAGAGGGCGTTTGGAGCGGGAGACCGGGGTCGAACCGGCGACATCTTCCTTGGCAAGGAAGCACTCTACCACTGAGCTACTCCCGCCCTTCCA
>CAXTRM010000058.1:13333-15532 GCA_964246625.1 uncultured Acidobacteriaceae bacterium | reverse complement strand
CGCGTGCAAGCTGTCGAGGGTGTGTGGGCTATTGGAGATTGTGCCGAAATTCCTGAGCCGAACGGAAAGGGAAGGGTTGCGCCTACGGCGCAGAACGCCACCCGAGAAGGAACCCATCTCGCGCAAAACATAAACGCTGTGCTTCGAGGGCGCTCGCCGCGACCCTTTCGGTACAAAATGATTGGGCAACTCGCGCTTCTTTCGAGGCGGAAGGCGGTTGCCGAGATTTATGGCTTGAAGTTTGACGGCTTGTTCGCCTGGGCTTTGTGGTGGGCCGTCTACATCTTAAAGCTTCCGTACATGGCTGGCCGACTTGGAGCCGTACGACGGCTCTTTGTGCTGCCATCTTGATGGAGCCGGGTTGCGTATGGCATATTGGCTCAGGCAATTGAGTTGAAGTCCATCTGGTGGAAGATGTTTCGTGAAAGGTTTGCTTCCTGCGCGAACTAAGTTGGAGCAAAGAAGCTTACGGTAGCCTCTTGGAGGTCGGCTCTAACTGCTTGCTTGAATCAGTTGGAGACAAACATCAACTGTGGCGGTGCTCATGAATGGATGGAAACTGATCGTTGTGGCTTCCGATGAAGAGATACGGACAGTTCTTCATCGTATCTGCGATCAACTCGCCATTGCGGTTACTGTGGTCCAAGAAGTTTCTGACCTAACAAAGTTGCTCGACGGCCATCCTGCTGAAACACTTCTCTTTCTCCCCGAGCAACTTCCAGATGGTGATAGTTGGAAGTTATCCGGCGTCTTCAACCAAACGTCTCCTCCGCCGGCCTTCTTCGTTTATACGGACACCGCATCGTACTCGAACTGGGCCTCAATACTCGACGCGGGTGGCTTAGGCGTGATCACGCTTCCCTTTACCAGTGATAAAGTGCGAGAGGCGCTGAGCACAGCAGCAAACAGCGTCAGGAATGAACTCTAATTCACGCCTGTGCTTGGCAAAGAATCAAGCTATGTGCCCGCGAAACGGACTCGCTGATGCCGACGTAGGTGTCTGCCAGAACCAACGAGTCGGATGTTGTCCAGGTGTCGGCATCACAAATCAGGCGAGCTCGGGAGGATCTATGTCGTATCCATCGGATTACACTTCTGCTGTTTTTGTACCCATGCCGGCAGACGAGGCCATCCGTAAAGTGATCGGTGCAAGCTATGATCCCGCGACGGCACTCAATGTCGTAAAGATGATGGCGGGGACAGAAGATATGTTTGCCGGCACAGTCGCCCTCATCAAGGCTGTGTTCGCAGCGGAGGGTATCGATCCAAGAACGCGCGAGATGATTATCCTACGGGCAGCGAAGGTGCTTGGTTCGCCGTATGAGTGGCAGGCCAACGCCGTCATGGGAAGGAATGCAGGGCTAACACAGGTAGACATCGATGCGGCGGCCGGTGATGTACCTGTCTCGTCGCCGAATCCCGAGTTCGCGCTTGTTTGCAGAGCGACAGACGAAATGTGCGACAGGGGGACCCTCACTGACGAAACACTTGCTTCGTTGCTGAGTCACTTCGGAGACGTCCGGTGCCGCAAAATCATTCTGATCATCGCTTGGTTCAATCTGCTGAGTCTGTTTCTGAACGGGTGCCGTGTCCCACTAGAAACGACGGACAAGATCGGCAAGAAAACGTCCCCGTTGGGGTAGTACGTTATAAGCCGGGAAGTCCTCGGCTAAGCCGTCGCTTTGTTACCCCAACAGGCATGTTGCGTGGAGTCTTAAACCGTTAGCTTATGGTTGTAGGGATGCACGACAGTCGGGACCGAACCTTGCCGGGTCGGCAAGTCCGTAGGGACGGTCAAGCTCTTCAGCTTGCATCTCGATCAACAGTTTTGAAGTGCGAGAGGACCTGTGAGGCCAAGGCATTCGACAAGGAAGTACAGTCCTGCGACTAGCCTTGACCCAAGTGACAAACAGTCGTTTCAGGTAAGCTACCGAAACAAAGCGGTTTGCCTATTTTGTTAGTCAGGTGCCTCCGATAAAGCGAAGGAGATCGCGGCATCGCAATGTATAAGCGTGGTGTCGAAAACGGGTACTGGTACGTTGCTTTGGTTGAGAAGCAGTCCGATCTCCGTACAGCCGAGAATCAGGCAGTCAGCTCCTCGCTCAACTAAACGCCTCGCGATCGCTACGTAGCTCGCTTCGCTTTGTGCGAGTACAACATCACGGCAAAGTTCCTCATAGATGATGCGGTGCGTTTCGA
>CAXTRM010000058.1:9762-13323 GCA_964246625.1 uncultured Acidobacteriaceae bacterium | reverse complement strand
GTCCAATCGTTCGGGAAGGATCGGCACGAGTCCAGCCGCGATCAGTCGGTCAGTGTAGAAGGTCTGCTCCATCGTAAACGCAGTGGCCATGAGACCTGGAGATCGCAAGCCGCTCGCATTGATGCTGTTTGCTGTCGAATCAGCGATGTGCAAAAGGGGAAGAGAAACACCTTGCATCATCTCTTCAGAAAGTTTGTGCATCGTGTTTGTGGCCAAGACCAGGCATTGAGCGCCCCCCTGCTCCAGTGCCTTGGCTGCTTGATTGAGGATCTTACCTGCCGAGCTCCACTCTCCTTGAGCCTGCAATGACTCGATCTGGGCGAAGTCGAGAGATCGTATGAGGAGTTGCGGTGAGTGAAGACCGCCCAAACGTGTCCGCGTAAGCTTACAAAGCTCGCGGTAGTAGATCTGCGTAGATGCTGCCGACATGCCGCCAAGAATGCCTATAGTTTTGATGTGTCAAACCCTTCGCTTTCATAGGAGATGTTTGCTTCAGCGGTTGTGATCGGGTTCTAAGCGTGTCTGTACAGATCCACATCAACAATACCGGCGAGCGCAAACTGGACCAACTCACTTGTCTGCTTCTGCTCAGGCCTAGAAATCGCCTAAAGGCCGTTGTGGAGCTAGCCGAACTACCAGAGTTGTTGGCTTCGCCAGCTGCCATTCCTTAACGATGATCGGACTCCGCGCGACCGAACGCATCCGGTTGACTATGGTACGAGTACACGCCGCCAACGTATCTCAACGCCCACATCTCCACTTTGGAAAGTCTCCAGCATTTGATCCCCGTTTACGACCCCTTTCAACTGTTCGGTTGTCCGCTGGTCGCCGATCCAGTTTGGAATGTGCAGTCTTTTACGATGTCCCCGTGAAGTTGCCCTGAGCGTCCACGGTGTACGTGCCAAATAGGGCGAGGTTGCCAGCAACGCCTGCTTTATCTTCTGCAGGGGTTTCAGCTTCGCGTGCAGCGTTGGCAAAACGTGCGACGCTGGGATCTGACATAACTTCCACAAAGTGCATGCTCTCGTGAAAGCAAAGAAGCCCGGTCGGCATTGGCCCGAAAAGCTCCGTCGTTTTGCCTCCTACCGTTGCAGTGATCGTCTCTGGCCGCCACATGCCGAGTACATGGTTTTTCAAGACCCTCTCCTTCAGTGCTTTCGAACACCTCGATGCAAGTATCATCCAGCTTGTATCCCATAGCAATAAAGCACCTTAAGCTGCGCTCCGGTACCCGAGTTAACAATTGACAATTGATTGGGTGAGAAGCGGATGCTTGATGCGAACATCTCACTCCAGGGCAGAAGCAGTTCGCACCGCACACTATCGGTCAGCTTACGTACAAGTGGACTCTTAGGACAATTTGCGGTCCTTGATGAGACAGGTTCTCCCATGCGCTTCAGCCATGTCCTAGTGCATGCGAAGGGAGTGAGCCACAAGTCGCGTACCAGCAAAACTTCAGTTGCTGAAACAGGACGGTTCGGTGAAGCAGGACATCTTCGCCGAAGTTCCCCCGCGTTTCAAATACGCTCTAACAGACCTCGGCCGCGATGTGCTCAACTAGATCTACCCGCTTTAGTAGTGCACTGTGACGAATATGGGACGCCTAGCAGACGTCAGAAGTCGCAAGAACGATTGATATCGGTTGGTAATGAGAAACGCCGACATCGAAAGCCGGCGCGCCGTGGGTGTCAAGGTGGTTCGAGGTAGGATTACGCACGAGAATGCGACTCAGCATTGATTGGCCGATGCTTCGCGCCCACTGACCGCCACGTCGGAGTCAGTCCTTTGAGACGGAAGTGTCGCGAAGCTTAAGTGCGTAATCATGAGCTCCAAACAAAGAGGATGCATTTCTTCAAGTTGCTGGGTCTCTGTTGTCTTCGCGAAAAGCTCGACATGCCGTATTTCGTCATGGCCGGCGAAGACGACAGCCTCAGTGATATCGCGTGCACCTTCGAGCACCTTAACCGTGTTCCCGGCCCAAAGACGCTGATCCTGTTTGCCGGCGAAGAACACGGAATGGGAGGATCGCGATCTTCGCAGCTTGCCCACCGTTCTTTCCGATGATCGCCGACTGGCTCATGTACAGAACCAAACCTTGCCGCCTGAATCCATGTACATCGTGGTGGATACCCTGGGACAGGTTCACGCGCAGCCCTGGGGTGAGAAGCGCGTTTATGAATACGGTGCACCGCTCGGGATTCAACAGCTTTTCTCGGAGTAGCCGCCAGTTGGCGTTTCCCAGGACGCGTTCTGCGGAGCTATGAAATGTTTGCTGGCTGCGGGTGCGCGGCCGGCATACGAAGCAGCCGGTGTTGGCCTACTAAGCCCAGATCTGGCGGCTGAACTATGAAGCGCTTGGCGCAAGCGGGTTCGTTTCACAACCGCCTGGGTGACAGCTCTTCTACGTCATTCAGTTGCGCCAACGCAGCTCGCAGAGCTATGACCGATGTGTCCTCCTCGGTACGCCGGCTGAGTAAGAGCAGCGCGAGTGTGAACGGTGATGGGTAGGCTCGATAGCAGATGCCTTCGAAGGGAAGCTCTGAAAACAGGCTGGCAGAAAAGTGACACCAAAGCCTGAAGCGATCATGGTCAGGCCCGGTAGCAAACCGCTTATTCGCAATTCGTCTGCGGTTCAAAGCCAAGCAGGTCGCGAAGCGGCGAGCTCGGACCGGCAGTCTCGAACTGGAGGAACGTCTGATTCCTGAGAAGCTCGGCTGTGATGATCTCTGTTTCGGCAAGGGCATGGCTTTTACCAAGAGGCCAACGGCGAAGCGTGAGGGCTTCTATTTCCTCACGTCGTTCGATTCGTAAATCTGGTCCGAGACAAAGGTCTAGTTGATCCTCGTGTAACGCCCGTACCTGTTCTGCCGGAGACCCCTCCTCAAGGGTGGTGCTTACTTTCGGAAATCGGGCATGATGCTGCTGAATCAGGGCGGAGACACGTCCATCGAGCACAGCACTTGCCGAGAAGCCGATTCGAACGCATCCGATCTCGCCCCGTGAGGCCCTGATCGCATGCTGCTTGGCGTCCTCAGACCTGCTCAGGATCGCAGTCGCATGCTTCAGGAACTCGTTTCGTGCCGAAGTGAGTTCGATACGATGGCTGGTTCTATGAAACAGTGGCGTGCCAATCTCTTCCTCTAGGTCCTTGATTTCGGCGCTCAGCGCGGACTGCACGACGTTGAGGCGTCTTGCAACACGGCCGGAGTGCTGTTCTTCGGCCACCATAGCGAAATAGCGCATATGCCGCAGTTCCATGGCTTACCGTTCTGTCTAAGCATTGATCGAGGATTTCTTGTCAAGATAGTACGGCGTCTTCTGTGCACAAACTTCCGAAGAGGGGACAAACCCTCAAATCCTCCCCGGAAGAACGTCATGAAAATAATCGCTTTAGAAGAAGCGTTTTGGTACGACAAGCTGGTCACCGACGGCTCTGCCGAAGAGCCTCCGGTGAAGCCGGACGTGATTGCCGATTGGAAACGGAGACTGGTCGATTTCTCTGAAGTCAGGCTTCCAGAAGTGGATCAACATGGCATCGACATGCAGGTGCTTCCTCTGACC
>CAXTRM010000058.1:8679-9752 GCA_964246625.1 uncultured Acidobacteriaceae bacterium | reverse complement strand
TTTCTCGCCAAGGTCATCAGCGAGCATCCGGCCGCTTCCAAGGCTTGGCCGCTTTTCCACTGCAAGACCCGGCACGAGCCGTTGCCGAGTTGCGTCGCGCCGTGGAGAGCTTGGGCTCTGCGGGGCGCTGGTCAGCGACTATACCTTAGGCCACTACCTTGACGAATCGCAGTACGGGCCGGTTTGGGAAACCCTGCAGGACCTAGGGGTTGCCCTCTAAACTAATCCGAGCTTAGTGCCGTCGGACGAGTGGGCCGTCCTACGTGGATATCCGGGACTCGAGCACGCAACCTGGAGCTGGAATCATTGGACAGGCGAGCATTCGTTGCGATTAATTCCGGCGCTGCTTTCGACCGGTTCCCGGGCACGCGGGTCATCCTCGGGCACATGGGCGAGTTCCTGCCCGCTCAGCTATTTCGGATCTATATCCACTATCGCGTCTCGATCCCAAGAAGCAATCGCAACTGAATAAGTTTCCCTCAGAATACTTCGGTTCGAACATCGCGATCACGACATCTGCCGTATTCTCACACACGGCGCTGATCGACGCGATTCAGGCGATCGGGTTGACAGTGTAATGTTCTCGATTGACTCACCATTCGAGTCCACTGCACTTGCGGCCGAGTTTATGCGCACCGCGCCACTCTCCCCAGCTGACAAAGAGAAGGTAGCATATCAAAAATGCTGCACGCCTTCTACGCCTCAATGTATGAAATCGAACCTTCAAAATTCCTGAAGTGACATGGCGCCTCAGAACGCCTGTCGGTGTCCTGCCAGAGCCGTTACCGTGAGCGCAAGCCAACGGAATTGACTCTGGTATTCCGCAAGGCGCATCTTTACACGACTGAACGACGACGTGTTACCGTGATCCGCCGGGGTTGATGCATTCAAGCACTGGACGACGCTAAGGGGACTAATAGGGGGAACGATGAACACTACACGAAAAGGGCTCGAACGGATCATTGCGGTTGAAGAACACGTTGGTTTACCGGGCCTGATGAAAGATTTGCCTGAAAAGGCTTTCGTCGATCGAGGATTTCTGTCCATACAAAAGCCTTTTGGAGACCTTAAGC
>CAXTRM010000058.1:1363-8669 GCA_964246625.1 uncultured Acidobacteriaceae bacterium | reverse complement strand
ACAGATCAACGCACCAAAGATCTCGACCAGGTCGGCCTTACGATGCAGGTGCTGTCCTTTCCGCTTGCAGGTGCTGACTTGCTACCTCCACAAGAAGCAAGGACCTGGGCTAAGCAAGCCAATGACGAAATCGCTCGTCATATTGCTGAACATCCCAAGCACTACGCTGGCTTCGCTCATCTGCCTCTGACCGATTCTGAGGCCTCCGCAGACGAGCTGGAACGAACAGTAAGGGACCTCAGTTTCAAAGGTGGTCTGGTGAACGGCGCCACCAATGGTTTGTACCTTGATCATCCCTCCTTCGAGCCTCTGCTCTCCAGAGCCGCGGCTCTTGATGTCCCCCTTTACGTGCATCCTTCACCCTCTCCCATACCTGTTCGCGAGGCGCTTTACTCCGGCCTTCCAAAGAACTTTGGGTTTTGGATGTCCACCTCCGGCTGGGGCTGGCATGCGGACACCGCTATTCACACACTGCGACTACTTCTATCAGGGGCGTTTGAACGACACCCTCATCTCAAGATTGTTATAGGCCACCTCGGGGAGGGCCTTCAGATCATGTTCCCGAGACTGGATCAGCAGTTCCACCAATTTGCTGGTTTTAGCGGTGTGCCAAGTGAACTCTTACGCAAGCACGTCTGGGTCAGCATGAGTGGCTTCTTCTTTCTTCCCTCATTTCTAGCCACATTGGACGCGTTTGGAGAAGACCGCCTCCTCTATTCTGTGGATTACCCATTCGGTTCACTTGAAAGAGGGAGACAGTTTCTAGAGAGCCTTCCGGTCACAGATGAGGTTTTAGCGAAGATCGCGCATGGAAATGCGGACAAACTGCTCCGTTTGCCTTAGGAGTGGTGCTCACATGTTCTCAGGCCAGTCCGCTAGAGGTAACGCAAATTGTGATCCGATATTTTGAACCTTCCCGAAGCGCCCGAGCGCTTCGGATGAGGGGGTGACGCGCATGACGGCAGATATGATGCGTTTGCGGTCACACCACGGTCCATACGCAACCTTGCAGTTCCGTGTTCGGCAGTCCATCGGTGTATCGCAGGGCTGGGTGCTTCGGCCGCATGTACTCATAGGTACACAGAAGGAGGGCCAACTGCTCATGATGACGCTTCCGACCAACTGCGCTGATGTTCAGGGTCCCAGAAAAAGGGGAAGCTCTACGCCTAGTTAACGATGCTGGTCGGTCTCTGAACCGCCGATGCCTACACGGGACCGGAATCATGGCGGGAGTTTTCTCTAAACACATCCAGCTTAGAGGTTACGTGACCTAGTAATCACCTCTGGGCTTAGAGTTCATGCTCGTGCCTCCGTCCAACAGACAAGACGTCAACTGAAAAGGAGACAGGGATACGTTTTGATAAGATTCTGATCGCTAGCAACGATTCAGCACTGGCTCGTCCTGCTTTCGTGGAAGGTTTATGCGTTCCGTACAGTTCATAGCCTGCACGACTGTTTTCACATTCCTGGACTCGGCCGCCGCTGCCTTCCAAACCTGACGAAGAATTGCCCGCAAGCTCCCTTGAACGTTCGCATCGATACAGTTCCGCAGCTGTTGTTCCAATCGTCATGGAGCTTGAGCCGATGGGCGAACATCACGCCGCCGACTACTGCCCGCTTCGATCCTGACATTCGCTTGACCTCTGGCCTTCCTAGCCACCTTCTACTCCCCATCACTCTGCACACGCTCAAGCAACGCAGCGCGCGTCCAATTGCGGAACTCGATGGCAAAATGACGCAAGTGCCTCTGAACCAGCTCGGGTGGTGCTGCCTGAGGGAGATGGGTCGTGAACTGTATTTGAAGTGTGCCATCCGGCTGATCCCGGGATTCCCGCATGCTGAAGCCAACGCGTAACCCGTTCTCGTCCACAATCTCCATCCCGTAGTGCAGCGTGTAGGCAGGATCCCAAGGTGAGGGGAAGTCGTAGTCTTCTGGCAGCGAATGATAAAACACCTGCCAAGGCGTCTCCGTCTCTCCGATGTTCTCGATCACTTCCATCTCGCTCGCGGTGGGATGACTCACAAAGTGTTCCGGGTGCCCGGCGCGTAAGTCCGCCTCACGCTTGCGAGCCATCGCGTCGACGTACCACTCCTGGAACTCCTCGGCGGTCGGTCCCGGAACGACAAGCCGCAGTGTGGCGGATCTCCATTTGCCTCTCGAGGCCTCTACCCACTGCCGCACAGTCGTCTGCATCGAGCGCAGATCGTCGCTGAGCAAGCCGCGCATGTTCTCGTTTCCCACCTTCCGCTTAAGATAGGCAAGGGCGTGGCGCGCGCGCTCCAATTCCGCATTCCGAATATCCGTGTTGCTCAACTCCCTTCCGTCAATGCTGCCGCTTGCTGGGTAGTCGCGATCGTTCAGGGCGTTGGACATGGTCATGGGACTACGCCGGTTCGGCCAAAAAGCCAAGCAGTTCATTCGTCAGCTGCTCTGGCCGCTCCTCTGCAAGATAATGTCCGCACTCCTCGAGCAAAACACTCCGCATGTTCTGCGCCAAGGGGCGAACCTCGGGTTCTAAATTGGCACCGAAGCTAGCCGCACCGCCTATAGTCAGTACGGGCATCGGCAGCTTTTTCTTGGCGTACTCGGCATTGTGGACGGCGTCAGTCGTGTGCGTGCGGAAGTACTCGATACCTCCGTGGAGGGCGCCTGGAGCTGCAAGATGCCGCGCGTACACCTTCAGGGTTTCCTCATCGAGCGCGGTGGTGTCGTAGGCCTGCTGCAGCATCATATGCGAGACAAGAAGACTTTCCCGTCCTGTGATCAGTGCCTCCGCAAGTCCGTTGGGCGCTTCAAATAGAGGCAAGTGAAACATACGGGGATTCTTTGCGGCATCGAAGAGCTTCTCCAAACCCAATCCGGCGAGCGCGGCTTCCGTTAACACAAGGCGCTTCACCTCAGCCGTGTAGGCGCTGGCGTAGGCATACGCCACCATCATGCCGACATCGTGACTGACCAGATTAATGGGTCCCAGCCCTAAGTGCTGCGTCAAGGAGTATATCGTTGCGGCAATCGAACGCTTGTCATAGCCGCCGGTCGGCCGATCAGAGTCGCCACAACCAGGCAGGTCTGGCGCAACCACAAGAAAACTTTCAGCCAAAGGTGGAATGATTTTGCGCCAATAGTAGGAGGTCATGGGAAAGCCATGCAAAAGCACCACCGGCTCTCCCTGCCCGGCAAGAGTGAAGTGCAACCGAAGGCCGTTCAGCTCGACTCGATGGTGAATCCCTGGCATGGCGCCTTTGAGTACGCTAGGCATTCTTTCTCCTGAACAGCATTGCGACCTTTTCCTTGCTCTTCACTCACTGCTTCGGCCGTGACCGCTCTTATTACGGACATATCTACGCAACAGAGTCAAATGCACTCGAGGACGGTTCCCACATCCCTCTCCAATGCACGCGGGGCCTCTAAATGCTCTGAGTTTCGTACTACTACCCATTCCAATCGGATGCCATTTGGGGCGTAGCCTAGGTCTCCGTCGATGGGTTCCACTCGGGGACCGCAAGCAGCGGGCATCGCGCCTGATTTGCGATACGTCGTACGGTCCCAGCTCGCTCCAGATAACTTGAATGCCGATGGAAACCAATGATGAGTAGGTCAGGTCTTTGCAACTCTGCAATCTCAATCAGGCCAGTGACTTCCTCCGCTTCCACCAATACGGTCTTGGTCTGAAGACCGTGTTCTTCAGAGAGCTGCTTGGCCCTGGCCTGAATGCCACTCAGTCGTCTCATTGCTTCTTCACGTGATTGTTCGAGAAATCCCGGGGCAACCGTTGCAGCAATTTGATAGTAACCAGGCAACGGCTCGGCGACAGTGGCGATCGTGACCTCCGCCTGCAAAGCCGTCGCGAGGCGAATCCCTTGTTCGAGCGCTCGCTCCGAAGCCGGAGAGCCATCATAGGCGAGAAGAATGCGAGAGTACATGCCTGCAGCCCCGGAGAGTATGAAGTCCAAACGTTTCTGCTCGATGTGCAGCTCGATGCGCCACAGTCTGCTAGGGCGGACACGCCGTCAGAACGAATAGGTCGCGTTTTGGTGCCGGATCGTCACCCAGTGATCCCGCGTGAACTCCTTGATGATCCAATCGCCGCCAAACCGGCCGATGCCGCTGTTCTTTTCTCCGCCAAATGGTCCCGTGACCGTGTCGTCCACACTGTGGTCATTCACGTGCGACATCCCGGCTTCGAGCCGCAGGGCAAACTGGACGCCACGATCTCGATCTCGAGTGAACACCGCACTGGAAAGACCTAAGTCCGTGTCATTGGCGACCCGCAGCGCTTCCTCTTCACCATTCACCTTGATGATCGGTGCAATAGGCCCGAACAGCTCGTCCTGCGCGATCTTCATCTGGTTGTTGACCTCGGTGAAGACATGGGGCGGCAGCACTTGGCCTTGGACTTCGCCACCGACTGCGAGATGCGCGCCCGCGTCCTTCGCTCCTTGGATGTGGTCGAGATGCGACTTGAGCTGCTTCTGGTTGATGATCGGACCAATCGTTACACTTGGATCATGCGGGTCGCCACACTTTAGCTGCTTCACATGCTCCACAAATCTGTCGACGAAATCATCGTAGACCTTCGCGTCGACGATAACCCGATTCGTGCTCATGCAAATCTGACCTTGGTGCAGGAAGCGACCTACAGTCGTGGCGCGTACTGCATAGTCCACATCTGCATCGTCGAGGATCCCGCATGGCGCGGTTCCCCCAAGTTCTAAGGCCACCCGGTTCCGCGTTGGTCCAGACCGCGCGAGCTGACCGATATGACGACCGACGCGCGTGGAACCGGTAAACGAGATCAGCTTGGGGATTTCGTGCAGGGTAAACGCGTCCCCAATCTCGTCGACCGGCCCGATGACAACATTGAACAAACCCGGGGGTAGGCCTGCTTCCTCATAGATCTTTGCCAACAAGAGAGCGCCGGTGATAGGCGTATCTTCTGCAGGTTTCAGAACCACTCCGTTCCCGAGGGCGAGCGCTGGGGCCACGGAACGGTGCGTAAGGTACATGGGAAAGTTCCATGGACTGATTACTCCAATCACGCCCAGCGGTTGCCGGTAAGCTCGGCTCTCTTTCCCGTTCTCGTCCAGTGCCAAAATTCTTCCTTCGATCCGATGAGGGAAGGAGGCTGCTTCTAACGTGATAGCATGAACGAATCTCCACTCCATTTCAGCTTTTCCGCGGGTACTGCCTGATTCGCGAATCAACCAGTCCACGATTTCGGCGTGGCGCGCCTCCATGATCGTCGCGGAACGCAGCATAACCGCTGTTCGGTCAGCGGGCGACAGGCCGGCCCACGCCACCTGTGCTTGTGCCGCCGCCCGATACGCTTCGTCCAGATCCGTCTTGTCCGCTTGGACGATCTCTGTCAGCAACTCCCCGGAGAAAGGATTCGTGTCGGGTTCCAATCCGCCGTTCTTTCCATGTCTCCAAACTCCCGCGATGTATTGACCGTCGAAGCCGGTATATGGCTCAGGTACGTTCGCGGTCAAGCGGCTGTGTTGTTTGTTTGCTTCCACTACCGTAGTTCCCATCGTTGCCATATGCACCCTCCTGCGCGAGCATGCGCGGTCACAAAACTTGTAAGACGAACTTACGGTCGCAACCCAATGAACATTCGAGCGCTCACTCCGCAAACGCCCGCAAATCGAAGTTTTCTGGAGGCACGACGGGTGCGAGGCGCAGTGACCGTCCTGTCAGTTGTAAGTACAGTAAGCATAGTGCAACTACGGTGAGCTCAGTGTTAAGAATCAAGGTTTGGGTGAGGATTTGCTTCATTGGACGACCAAGAGTTAACGGCTATGCGTTCCGATGCCGACACATCGTCGTCGGAGTTCGATCGAAAACGTTTAGCCCGAGCGTCATCCGCAACGGTTTGAAGTACTTGGTTGGTCGCCGATTTGCTGTTTCAACGCGCGTTCATCTCCTAACCGGGGCGGATCTGCCAGCTCCTCTGTTTGGACGCTGAGCCAGAATGAGTTGACTCAGATCGCGGACGTGCCGCCGTCCACGGCTAAATCCACGCCATTGACGTAGCTGGAGTCGTCTGAAGCAAGAAAAAGCGCCGCCTTCGCGATCTCCTCTGGCTGACCCATTTCTCCCCGCGGAATGAGAGACTCGAACTGCCTTTTTGTCTCTTCGTCAAACAGTTGGTCCTGAATCGGCGTAGCGACCTGTCCTGGGCTCAATACATTCACCCGGATACGCCTGTCTTTGAGCTCGTTCAGCCACGTGCGGGCAAACGAGCGAAGCGCAGCCTTACTCGCCGAATACACGCTGTAGTCCGGCCAGCCTTTTACAGAAGCAATTGAGCCGTTCATCATGATCGAACCTTCATCGTTGAACAGCGGTAATGCTTTCTGTACTGTGAACAGCGTACCGCGCGTATTCAGGCCGAAGACAGTATCGAAGTGCTTCTCCGTGATCTCACCGAGCTTGGCGGATTCACCCGACCCGGCGCTCGTAAACAGTACATCGACGCTGCCTTTCTCCCTTCGCACGATTTCAAACAGACGGTCCAAGTCGTCCAGGTTTGCTGCATCGCCTTGCACGCCCGTCACGTTCCGCCCGATCAGCTTGACAGCCTCGTCAACCTTCTCCTGGCGTTTTCCAGTGATGAACACATACGCGCCTTCTGTAACGAAAAGCTGAGCCACGGCCAGCGCCATGCCGCTTGTGCCGCCTGTAATTACCGCAACTTTGCCATTCAGCTTATTCATACCGTTCCTTTGTGGTTAATGACTAGCATCTTTCAGCAATCAACCGTTTGGTCCACCGACTCGGGTCCATCCGAGCCGCAGACGGCCTAGGCAGCTAGCAGGAACCTTCAATTGGGAGATTCCTCATTCTCCGGATCGGGAATCCCTCTAGCACGCAAATGATAATCCACGATTCGCAGTAGCGCCTCAACAGGCGCTCCTTTGTCTAGGCACGTGTCAAACAGCCGTATTTGGGACGGAGACAAACATTGCAGTTTACCCGTCAAGAGACCGCTTGGGTACGTCACCCGCCTTGACCGCATCGACAGTAGCAGTTCCACACCATTTAGATTAGGCATTTCGTAGTCAAGGATTGCGAGATCAAACGCGAGCAGATCGCGGCTTAGGGTTTTCAAAGGAGAGTTATCAAGATGTACTAGATATCCGTGTTTCGTGAGGATCTCACCTCGCAGCGCGAGACCGATTGCATCGTCGTCGACGCAAAGAATGCGGAGCCCTTTCTCGGTTCCAGTAAGCTCGATGCCAGTGAGCGCGTCGATCTGAAGCGTATGTGCTTGAGCTTTATTTAGCCTCCTTTGCTCCAGCACTC
>CAXTRM010000058.1:0-1313 GCA_964246625.1 uncultured Acidobacteriaceae bacterium | reverse complement strand
ATACATAGCCTCGCAAACACTTGCAACTGAAGCCTAAATCAGACCCGAGGTGTCAGTAGTTCTCTCTCGAGCTAATGCAGAACTCGGGACATTTCAACGTTCATAGGTTAGGCGCTAAAAACGGTCGGAGGGGGTGAGGCACGGTCATCTAACTGTGATCAGCCTTCGAACGCTGGCTTGAGTACCTCCCGACACGACTGCAAAAACGTTATGGGGGTGGTGTCTTCCTTCGTACGAGCCTCTGCGTCATCCAAACCGTTCGCCTTCGCTATAAACATCCGGGTAAGTTGATCGGCGAAGACTTCGTTAGCGCCGTGCTGGATCAGCTGAGATCGATATGCCTCTGACGTGATTGGCTGAAAGCGGATCAATCGTCCCAGAACTTCGCTCATCCCTGCGGCCGTTTCGTCGAACGAGATGTCTTCTGGGCCAAGCACCGCTAAGCCGCCCTGTCCCGTCCTTGACCTGTAGGTGAGTAGTTTGGTCGCACTTGATGCAATGTCTTTGGTCGCCACATGGCGCGTTTCCAGATCCGGAGTTCCTGGAGGTAAAAAGCGTCCCTGTGACCTGATCGCGTCGAGCGCACTCTGCCGAACAAGCATGGTAGGCATGGCACCGGGAGTCCAGCGTATTGGCGCGGCCGCGTCCCATCGCTGCAGATTGGAATGGTTTGTTGTTGCAAAGGTGGTTTGCTCTCGTCTTATTCAGCAGCTTGATAAGCAACCTTTTCCGGCGACTTGGAAACGGTGTACCTTCCCTTGCATCTTGGGAGCACTTGGCTGCTTGCCGCGACACGATCCGGCTGGCAAAGAGGCAAAGTGCTCTCTTCTACGAGAAGTCAACGCACAGCTGGTTTGGTGTTCGAGCCGCTCCTTGATTTGCACGAGGCGGCCACCCTTTTGGGAATGCACTGGAAGACACTTGAGGGTAGAGCGAGACAGCGCGAAGTTCCAGCTTTCAAGGTCGGCAAGCGCTGGCGATTTCGCTTGTGTTCGCTAAATGCGTGGCTCGAAACAGGCTCAGAATCGACCAGATCCGATCAGGCCGCCGGAACTGGACGGGAGTAGTAATCCTTGAAGTTTACGCGGCAGCGTTTCAGCGCGGCACCCTGCGCAAGATTGCGCGGGCCAACAATCAGTGGGCTTGGGACACTCAGGCACAAGATGCGTGTGTACATCGATGCGCTGGTTTGCCATGTAACCTCATCTCCTCCTGGTGCGGGCGTGCTACTAGCTTTGCTTGCCGGCAAATTTGGCGAGTCTTTGAGGCCGAGAGGAAGCTTGAACCCAGGCTCAAATGACCCTTGGAGATGT
>CAXTRM010000057.1:14502-15579 GCA_964246625.1 uncultured Acidobacteriaceae bacterium | reverse complement strand
ATGGAGGTTGTTGGGCCGCAAAACAAGCGTCTCAACCTGGTCGTCCGGTACCGGGCCGGCAAAACCTCAGCCGAGAAGCCACTTCTGTTCCTGTGCCACCTCGATGTGGTCGAGGCAAAGCGATCCGATTGGACCCTTAACCCCTTCCACCTCACCGAGAAAGATGGGTTTTTCTACGGACGCGGCGCCCAGGATGTGAAGGATAGCGATGCCGCCCTGGTCACAAGCCTCATCCTGCTCAAGCGCGCCGGCTTTGTCCCAAAACGGGACATCCTGGTCGCGCTGACCGCGGATGAAGAGGGTGGCGCGGACAATGGCGTGGACTGGCTGCTCAAGAACCGGCCAGATCTGGTCAATGCGGGCGTGGTTATCAACCCTGACGCGGGCGGGGTAGAGCTAAAAGAAGGAAAGCCGGCGGAATTGGACGTCGAAGCGACGGAAAAGCTCTACGCCGACTTCCAGCTTGTGGCCACCAGTGCTGGCGGCCACAGCTCCTTGCCCCGTGCCGACAACCCGATCTATGAGGTGGCCGACGCCCTCGCCCGCCTGGAAAAGCAGCCCTTTCCCGCTGAGCTGAACGCGGTCACCCGCGCTTACCTGGTCGAAGAAGCCAGGCGCTCCACGCCAGAGCGCCGCCATCTCCTCGAGCGCGTGCTGGCTTCGCCACTCGACCCAGCCGCAGCCGAGGAACTCTCCACGGATCCAAGGTTGAACGCCACGCTGCGCACCACCTGCGTGGCCACGATGATCTCAGGCGGCCATGCGCCGAATGCCTTGCCGGGGTCGGCCAGCGCCAACGTCAACTGCCGCATCCTGCCCGGGCACGCACCGGAAGAGGTACGGCAGCGCCTGATAACGGTGTTCAACGATCCAAAACTTACCGTGAACTATGTCAACAATGCGGGTACGGTCTTTCCGGGCGCGCCAACCAAGGGAGCCATGCCGCCGCCGGCGATGCGCGAAGACGTCCTGCAGTCGTTGCGCAAGGTGTCCGAGGCGGTCTTCGGTCCGGTCCCGATCCAGGCCACCATGGAAACCGGCGCAAGTGACTCAATCTACACGCTTGCGGCGGGGATC
>CAXTRM010000057.1:13152-14492 GCA_964246625.1 uncultured Acidobacteriaceae bacterium | reverse complement strand
TCGCGCGCATGGGCGCGACGAGCGGCTGCGCGTGGAGGCGTTCTATCAGGGGGTCACGTTTCAGTGGCGTCTTATGCGCGCCCTGGGGGAAGAGTAAGCGACATTTCTGTTCGTTTTTGATGTCGAAAAGGGCAGTTTGAACACGGAAACTACAACGCCCCGACGAGTCGGGGCGTTGTAGACTTTAGTACCCAATGCACTAGGCGAGGTAGCGCTTCTTCAGCACACCCGCCGCACCGAGCAAACCGGTGCCGAGCAGAAGGAAGCTTGAGGGCTCAGGTGTCACAGCCGCAGAACCGGTGGTGACGCTGCCGCTGAAGTCCAAGCCGGTCGCGTAGGCATACTTCTGCTGCACCGCAAAGGTGAGCGTGTTCAGCCCGTCGACGAAGTCGGTGGTGGGCAGGTTATAGATTGCCTGCTCCAGGCAGTTGGGCGTGCTCTTGGTGCAGTGGTCGGTCTTGTCGGTGGCCGCGGTGACGAACAGGTTGCCGTTCAGGTAGATGCTGGTGGTGTCATCGGCCATCACCGAGATGCTTCCGGAAAGCGGATCCGCTGCAAAGAAGCTCGTGGTGTAGGTGTAGGTGCCGCCAGGGGCGACGTAGCTGCCGCCAGGGTAGCTGTTGGCATTGAACGAGACCCAGCTCGAGTTGGCCAGCGGATTGGCCCAAACATTCCCTGTCGGAATGTTGTAGGTGGCCTGCGTGCCGTTATAGGCCACGCTGCTGTTAACGACTCCACCCTGCGGGGCGTTGCTGGTGCCGTAGCTTCCGAGAGACAAGGTGTCAGCATGGGCAGCAAAGCTGGCTGAAACAGCAGCAGCAACAGCAACGAATGAGCGTAAACGCATTGAAAGGACCCTCCTGAAGGCGTGCGCTTAGCGTACTACACCTAAGTGCCATTACAGGTGGTTTTTACTAGGAACTTTGGTAACCTCTGTCGGCTCTCGCCTACAACGTTCGTCTCAGGCCGTTACGGCTAGTGTGCCACCTCGGCAGTGGTCTTCAAGGGCGAGGTATTTCCGGTCGGCGCTTGCCCCGGCTTGGCCGGCGCGTACTTGCTGGCGCACTTGGCCTGGAGCTGGGTGGCATGGAAGACGTTGTCCCGCCCATAGGTTCCGATGGCGAGTGCCTGGGCGTCGTCCTTGAAGGTGTCGGGGGGTGGTTCGGAGCCCTTGTAGTCCACGTGGATGGTTTTGCCGAGCTCGACCAGGGTGAAGGTGGCGAAGGGTCCCGTGCGCTCGATCGATCCCGGCTGCACGTTGCCAGCCACGCGCAGGTTGCGGGTATACGCCTTGTTGCCCATGGCCTGCAGCTCCGCGATGGTGACGTAGTAGCTTTTGG
>CAXTRM010000057.1:5251-13142 GCA_964246625.1 uncultured Acidobacteriaceae bacterium | reverse complement strand
CACCCGTGATTGCCAGCCAGGCGATGGTGCCGACCACGATCAGGGCGGCGATCAAGAATTTGAGCTGTGTTCTGGGAGTGGCCTGCATTGCTCCAAGTTTACGCCCGCTGGCGGGCCAACAGCAGGCTGGCAGCCCCGGGGCGGTGTGAGGATCCGCCTAGGCCTCTTCCATGCGGCGTTCTTCCTCACGCAACAGGGTCAGCTCGCGCCAGTCCAGCTCTTCCTGGAGTTGGAGGTAGTTCGTCATGCCCACCTTGCTCCGGTTCCGCAGCGTTTCCAACTCGTCTCTTTCCGCATGGATGGCGCCCAGGCCCAGCTCCCGCCGGACCTGCACGTCGCAGGTTTCCGCACTTTGCTGCATGGAGGTCCGCTCGATGAGGTAGCTGAAGCGGAGGTGTTCGGCGATCCGCCCGGGCTTGCCGTCGAGGTGCTGGAGGGCGGCGGAGGTGAGATCGCGGCGGGCTTCCACCAGCTCCGTGGCGGCCTCGTTGCCCGCATCGAGGCCAAGCAGCCGGATCACGGGTCGCAGGGTGAGCCCTTGAAACACCAGCGTGCCGAGCACAACGGCGAAGGCGGTGAGGACGACGGCGTCGCGCTGGGGAAAGTCGTCAGGCAGGGCAAAGGCCGTGGCCAGCGTGACGAAACCGCGCATGCCGCTCCAGCCGACGAACAGGGCTGGACGCACACCGGCGGTGCCCTGCCGGCCGCGCAAGCGAGCCAGGAGGGCGGCGGCGCGATTGAAGCCGACCACCACCAGCAGGCGCACCAGGATGACGGTGATCACGATCACCCCGGCGAAGCGGAGGTCGTGGGTCAGGGAGGCTTCCTGCATATGGCTGAGAATGAGCTTGGCCTGCATGCCCATGATCAGAAACGCGAGCACGTTGAGGGTAAAGACGACAGCGCTCCACACGGCAAAGGACTGGACGCGGGTGCGTGGAAAGCCGCGCTGCTCGGGCATACGGGCCAGGGTCATGGCGAGGGCCACGGTGCAAAGCACGGCAGACAAACCCAGGTGTTCGGCAAGGATCCAGACCAGGTAGCAGCTGACGAACTGAAAGAGGTTGCCGCCGAGGTTGTTGCGCAGCGAACGGTTTGCGTAGCCGAGCACGAAGGCGACCCCGATGCCGAGCAGCACGCCGCCGGGCACGGCCGCGGCCAGTCGCAGACTCAGGGAAAGGTTAAGGCCGCGGTGCGCTTCCACCGCGAGCGCGCCGCTGAAGAGCAGAAGGGCGGTGGCGTCATTGAAGAGGCTTTCGCCTTTGAGCACCTCTTCGGCATTGCGCGGGACCGAGATGGAGCTGAGCACCGCGGTGGCGGCGGCCGCATCGGGCGGCGCGACGATGGCGCCAAGGGCCACGGCCGCGTAGACCGGCAGGCCCATGAGCCGATGACCCAAAGCGGCCACCACCGCCGTGGTGACCAGCACCGCGAAGACGGCAAAGGCGAGCAGGGGACCCAGAAACCGCAGGGCGGCCGCCGGTGGGAAGTCATAGGCGGCGTCCACGATGACAGGGGCGATAAACAGGGCCAGCGCCGTGCCGGGCTGGATGGTGATCTCCGGGGTACCCGGCAGAAAGGCGACCAGCACGCCGGCCGCGGCGAGCATAGCCGGGTAGGGAAGCAGAAGGTGCCGCGCGATCTGCAACAGCACGACCGCGATCAGGAGCAGAACGAGCAGGCTCTCAAAGAAGGTCACGAGCAGAAGTATGCGCCGGATTCCGGCATCTGTTCCGCCGAATCGAGTTGGACCCGACAGAGCCGGGCGAAGGCAGCGGTTTAGGGCCGCGGAGGAAGCGCCCGTGAGACCGTCAGGGCAGCGGCGAGAGCAGCGGCGAGAGCAGCGCCTTGGGGAACTCAGGGCAGGTAGGACCGAAGCGGCTGGGAAGACCAGAGCTGGTTGCGCCCGGAGACTGGCGTTCCGCATCCAATCCGGTGATGCCGTTCCTGCGTTTCGGCGTGCGACTCCTGCTGGTCGTACTCCTGGTGTTCTCACAAACGACCGTGTCGGCGTGCGATCTCCGTTGCGCGCTGGCGCCGAGTCATTGCGTGACGACCGAGACGACCACGGCTGCCGGGGCGATGGGGATGGCCCATTGCCATGGGCTACACGGCGGCAAGCAGGCAGGATCCCAGGCGTGTTCGGCGCCCTTGTGCCGCCATCCGGAGGTGGAAGCGCTCGGTCCTGAGCGAGGTCACGGGATTGCGCGGCTTGTTCGGGCCGAGGCGACCGGTGTCTCTGCGGTCGCGGCGGTGCCCCTTGATACCGCCGGGGAGGCAGGGATAGGCCAAGGGCCGCCGCCGGAGCGACCGTTCCATCCCCGGCTTCGATCTGTTCTCCATCTGCGCTTATAGGCCCTGGATCGCCTGTGCTGTTATGCGCCTGCGGCAGGACCCCGGCTTCCAGAGGGGTTGGCTGTGCCGGGGCCAGCCCATGGTTTTCCGAGCCTTTTGATGGAGAGTTTGCGATGTCTACACGTAGAACGTTTTTGCAGCGCGCGACCGCGGTGGGCGCGGGCCTGTTTGCGGCCAAGTCCGCAAAGGCCACCGTTGCCCACCCGACGCCTGGGTCCACACCGCAGGTGTCGTCCCGCGGCGGCTACCTTGGGGTGAGCAGCGGGTCGCTGTCCAAGGTCGACGGGCACCTGGCGGCCGTGAGCACGGTTCCGGTGGTGACCACCGAGGTGGGCGACCTCCCGTTTGAGATGGACGGCGATGTGAAGGTATTCCGGCTCACGGCGCATGTGATGAAGCAGCAGATCGCCCCCGACAAGACGATCGATGTGTGGGGCTTCAACGGGTCAGCGCCGGGGCCGACGATCCAGGTCACGCAGGGCGACAAGGTCCGGGTGATCTTCAAGAATGAGCTGCCGGAGCCGAGCTCGCTCCATTGGCATGGCTTTGAGGACCAGATCGGGTATGACGGCATGCCGGGTATCAGCCAAGCGCCGGTGCAGCCGGGCGAAAGCTTTGTGTACCAGTTCACGATCCGGCAGGAAGGCACGTTCTTTTATCACTCGCACATGGCGATGCAGGAGCTTGCGGGCATGCTGGGCGCAGTCGTCATGCATCCCAGGGTGCCGTACCGGCCGCATTGCGAGCGGGACTTCCTTCTGCACCTGCAGGAGTACTGGGTGCTGCCCAACAGCACAACGCCGAACACGATGAACATGGAGTTCAACTGGCTGCTGCTGAATGGAAAGGCCGGTCCTGCGACCACGCCGCTGGTTGTGCGGCAAGGGGACCGCGTGCGGATCCGCTTTGTAAACCTCGGGATGGACCATCACCCGATGCATGTGCATGGGCACACGTTTTATGTCACCGGCACGGAAGGCGGACGCATCCCGGAGACGGCGTGGTGGCCGGGCAATACGGTGCTGGTGGGGGTGGCCCAGGCGCGCGACATCGAGTTTGTGGCGGACAATCCGGGGGACTGGATGCTGCACTGCCACCTGCCGCACCACATGATGAACCAGATGTCGTCCCAGGCCGGGCCGATGACGCGCGCCGCGGGCTTCCCGGGCGGCAAGGGGCAACGCGGCGACGACAGCCATGGGCAGCCCGTGGGGCCGGGCGAGCAGATGCCGATGCAGGGCATGCCGTCCATGGATATGGGCTCGAGGCAGGGGGGCAGCATGCCGGGACACACCATGGCCGGGATGCCGATGGGCTCGGGGAGTGCCCCGGCGGCCGGCATGTCTCTGGCGGCCGGCACCGGGGCGGCAGTGCCTTCCGCGACGCTGTCGGCGGGTGCCGAGGCGGGGCCGGGTGGACCGCTGGCGAACACGCAGATGGATGCCGGCATGATGGGCATGATGGCCGAACGGATGAAAGGCCAGCCAAGGTTGAGCGCGGAGCAACGGCGCAACCTCGATGCTTTCGACATGAGCGCCGAAAGCATGAAGCAGCAGAGCCGGGATGCCTCGCCGCATGCCAACAACGTCCCGAACTTCCCGCAGGACGCGTATATGGAAGGGCCGATGATGAACATGGACAAGCTTGTGGACAGGCCGGAAAACCTTGGCTTGCGCGCGGACTGGAGCCGGTTCATGCAGGGCATGATGACGTTTGTGCGCGTGCTGCCGCCGGCGCAGTACGACCAGGTGATCACGGCGATGAAGCAGGCCAAGCGAGCGCGCGATCCGTACGCCTCGCTGTACCTGGCCCTGGAGCGGCCAAGCCGAGGCTAGGACGCGGCCTGGCCCTCCCTTGCAGCCCCATCCACAGATGGGAAGAAGCGTTGTGAACGACGCGGAGACGATTCATGAGAAGACCTTTTGCCCTGAGCCTTGCCCTGGGCGCGGCGGCCGTGCTGAGTGCGCAACAGCCCATCCCTGTAGCTCCACAACCCAACCCGCCGGCAAAGGCCGGCAGGCCCGACAGTGGCTCGCCGATGCCTGGGGGGATGCCCATGGAGATGAAGGGCATGCCGATGGATATGAAGGGCATGGAGCACGACCGGGGCCATCGCGAGGCCGAACGAAGCGGCCGAAGCGAAGAGGAGTCCGTAGCCCAGCAGGCGGGGCAGGCCACCCACAGGCCCGACCCCAGCAGCGATCAGCAGTCCATCCAGGTGCCGGTGCAGGTGTTGCAGGAGCCCGAGGCACTGGAGTTGCGGACAGGGGATGACCTGCCCGCGCCGGAGCTGTTGGGCGAGATCGTGGGGCGAGAGCCGAAAAGCCTGGAGCAGTTTTTGACCATGGCGGACAAGGCCAATCCAACGCTGGCCGAGGCGCAGCGGAATGTGGACCGTTCCCGGGCGCAGGCGCACCAGGTCAGCCTGCCGCCCGACCCGACCGTCGGCTACAACGGCGACCATATCCGCGGTGGCGAGTACCACGGCGGCGAGCAAGGTGCCTTTGTGTCGCAGGACTTTGTGCTGGGGCGCAAGCTGGCCCTGCGGCGGGATGTGTACCGGGCCGAGGGCAAGCTGAACGAATACGCCGTCGAGGTACAACGGGCCCGTGTGCACAATGATGTGGCCCGTGCCTTCTTCGACACGCTGGCCGCGCAGCAGTCGGTGGCCATCCACGACCGGCTTCTGAAGGTGGCGCTGGATGCGGACACAAACAGCCATGAGCTGAACCGGGTGGGGCAGGCCGATGCCGCGGCGATCCTGTCAGCCGAGGTAGGCGCGGAACAGGCGCGTGTGGATTTTGTGGCGGCACAGCGGCTGTTTCTGGCGCACTACGCCCGGCTGGCATCCCTCGCCGGCCAGCACACCCTGGAGGTGCATCCGCTAAAGGGTGCGCTGGCTGAGCCGCCCGCGTTCGATCCGGAAGACTATGTGCAGCATGGTGTGGAGCAGAGTCCGCTGGTGAAGCAGGCCCAGGCGAGCGTTCGGCTGAACGAGGCCCGCCTGAAGGACGCCAAGCGAGAGCGCATGCCGAACCTGAACATCACCGCCGGGGAGTGGTACTCCGGCGAAGAGGTGAGAAGCGGCGCGAAGGCTGGGTGGGAGAGCTTTGCGCAGGCAGGCGTGCAGCTGCCGCTGTGGAACCACAACCAGGGCAACGTCCAGGCGGCCGAGGCCCTGGTAGACCGGTCGCAGCAGGATGTGGAGCGTACCAAACTGTGGACGCGGCACCAGACCGAGCCCCTGGCGCAGCAATACCAGAGCGCGCGCTTCACCGCGGAGCGGTACCGCACACAAATGCTGCCCCGGGCGCGTCGCGCGTACGAGTTGCAGGTCATCAAGTACCAGCAAATGGCGTTGGACTACCCGGCGGTACTGGCGGCGCAGCACATGCTGTTTACGCTGCAGCTCGGGTATACGGAGGCGCTGCATGAGGAGTGGCGCGCCGCCATTGCGCTACAAAACTTCGCACTGGAAGACGGGTTGGATGCGCCAATCAGTGAAGGGTCGGACACGACCATGATGAACCTGCCGACCGCATCGACCGTGGACCAGTAACGGGGATCAGGCGAGCGGTGCAGAGCGGGCGGTACTCCGGTCTGCACCCTGGCTGGGCGCCTGGGGGGGGGGGCTAAAGGGAGCCTTGGGCGTTCGCCCTCCACGGCCAGCGTCTGCGGGCGAACGCTAGGAAGGTGCGAAGTCGATGTCAAGCGTGCGGCGTGCCTGGCTGCTTTCGCGGGCGAGTTCGATGAGGCGGGCCAGGCGGTACGCATCGATGGCGGTGACCGGCGGCGGCGCGGTGCCGAGCAGGGCATCGCGAACCGCCGCATAAAAGAGGCGGTAGTCGCCCATGCGCGTGGGTTGCGGGGTGCGGGTGAGCACGGCGGGCTGGCGCGGATCAGGGGCCAGCGTGAGGGTACCCCAGGCGGACTCGGATTCGGCGATCCAGGGCACCGATGAGTTGAGCTGGGGCGGATGCCGGCCGTCGGCGACCAGATGCGCTTCCTGTGGGTCGATGCCGCACTTGGTATAGCTGCCGGTGGTGCCGTGGACCTGGAAGCGGGGTGCGGCGTCGGCGGCGATCATGGTGGCGTGGCACTCGAACTGCATGGCGTGGAAGGGCGGCGCCGCGGCCGGATGCAGGGTGGCGGGCAGGGCAGTGGTGGAAGGCAGATCGTAGCTGAGCACGAGATCGAAGGCATCTTCGATCTCGCTGCCGGCACGATCGTGGCGCACGCTGGCGGTGATGCGCTGGGGCAGGCCGAAGAGGGTGAGAGCCTGGTCGAGCAGGTGCGGACCAAGGTCCTGGAGAATGCCGTGGGCGGGGCCGGGCTGCTCTTTCCATGTGCTTTCCCGTGGCGTAGGACGGAAGCGGTCCCATTGCGAGATGACCTTGACGATGCGACCGAGCCGATCTTCGCGCAGAAGTTGTTGAAGTGTCAGGAAGTCGCCATCCCAGCGCCGGTTGTGGAAAGGGATGAGGTGTTTGCCGGCGGTACGGGCGGCTTCGGCCAGGGCGAGGACGGCGGCGCTGCTGGGCGCGACGGGTTTATCGACCACCACGTGCTTGCCGGCGAGGAGGGCGGCATGGGCGAACTCTTCGTGGGTGTCATTGGGAGTGGCGACGATGACGAGATCGACGGCCGGGTCGGCAAACACAGCTTCCGGCGTGCGCACGACACGCGCTTGGGGGTAAATCTCGGCGGCGCCTTCGGTGTGGCGCTGCATGATGACCTCGAGGTGTAGACCGGGAACAGCGGACACAAAGGGGCAATGGAAGACGCGGCCGGCGAGACCATAGCCGAGAACGGCTACGCGGATGGGATCGTGCATGGAAGCTCCTGCGGTTGAGGTACAAGGCACAGTTGCGCTGCCACGAGGCGAGCGTGACGGTGGGGGTAAGAGCTGAGGCGTCGTCCGCCCCGGTTTGTGGCGGGGCAGGCGATGGCCGCTTCGCGGCGGGATGGGGTAGCCGCCCGGATCAGGCCGAAACCTGCTTCAGGGCCGGGTACAGCTTGCGGAAGTGGGCGTACTGCGTTTGCATGTGGTCGGCGTGCTGCGGTTGGATCGTTTCGGCGACGCGAAGTGTGCAGTTACAGGCCTCTTCGACCGAGGGCCATGTGCCGACGCCCGTGCCGGCAAGCAGCGCGGCGCCAAAGGCACCACCCTCTTCGGCCTCGAGTCGCTCGACCGGTGCGTTATACACATCGGCCTGGATCTGTCGCCAAAGCGGCCCACGGGCGCCGCCGCCGCCGAGGCGGATGCGTTCGACCGGGATGCCGAGTTCGGCGAGCAGGGTGAAGCTGTCCTTGAGCGAAAAGGCGACGCCTTCAAGAACGGCACGAATGAAATGGGCGCGGGTGGTGGAGGCGGTAATGCCGACAAAGGCGGCGCGGGCGGTGGGATCCAGGTGCGGGGTGCGTTCGCCAAAAAGGTAGGGCGCCCACAGCAGGCCAGCAGCGCCGGCCGGGATATCGGAGGCAAGCACCGAAAGATCGTCGTATGAGTTCAAGGGCATAAAGGTGTCTTTTAACC
>CAXTRM010000057.1:4547-5241 GCA_964246625.1 uncultured Acidobacteriaceae bacterium | reverse complement strand
TGCAGGCGCCCTCCGGAATCGAGCGTGGGCTGCCCGGTGGAAGCGAAGACGACCCCGGACGTGCCGATGGTGGCGGACACGGTACCGGCGGCCACGATGCCCATGCCGACCGCACCCGCGCCCTGGTCGCCTGCGCCGGCAACAACAGGGGTGTTGGCGTCCAGGCCTGTGGCGGCGGCGCCGGCCGGGCTGATGCGGGCGCAGATCTCGGGCCCCTCGAAGAGTTGGGGCAGCCAGGACAGCGGGATGCCGGCGATGCCGGCGAGCTCTTCGGACCAGCGGCGGTGTACGACGTCGAGCAGCAGGGTCCCGGAGGCTTCCTGCATGTCGATGGCAAACTCGCCGGTCAGCTTGTAGCGAACAAAGTCCTTGGGGCAGAGCACGTGGGCGATGCGGGCGAAGAGCTCGGGCTGGTGTTCGCGCACCCAAAGCAGCTTGGTCAGGGTGAAGTTGGGAAGGGCGGGGTTGGCGACGAGTTCCAGGAGGCGGCTGCGGCCAACGGTGGCGGTGAGCCAGTCGCATTGGGGCTGGGTACGCTGGTCGGCCCAGATAAGGGCGGGGCGAAGGACCTGGCCGTCGGCATCGAGCATGACGCAGCCGTGCATCTGGCCGGTGAGGCCGATGGCCTCGATGGGGGTGTTCTGGCCGGCATCGCGGGCGGCGGTCAGCACACCCCGGATGGCCTCCTGCGCGG
>CAXTRM010000057.1:2360-4537 GCA_964246625.1 uncultured Acidobacteriaceae bacterium | reverse complement strand
CCGATGTGTTCGGAGTGAATGCCGGCATGCGGGGCGGAACAGGAGGCGAGAACGGAGCCGCCATGGTCGATCAGGATGGCGCGTGTGCCGCCGGTACCAACGTCAATGCCAAGAAACATCAGCTGCCCTCCCGGGGCACTCGGTCTTAAGCAGTGAGTGTAAAGAGGGGGCGTGAGGATTGTCGCGCGGGGCGGACCCGAACAACAAAGTGCAGCTTTTTTGCATCGCTCCTAACCACCTCGCATCGAAGAAGGGAATCACCCTGTAGAAAGCGAGGCTCCGAAGGGCAGCGCGGTCTGCTGTTCGATAGCATGGGAGCGATGGGTCAAATGTGTAGAAGGCCGGTGCTGTGCCTAGGTGTTTCCGGACTGCTGATGATGGCGGGGTTTGGAGCAAAAGCACAAACAGCCGGTGCAACCAGCGGTGGGGGCAATAGCGCTTCGGGCGCGAGCTCTTCAAGCAACATCAATGCCGTGCAACAGGTGCAGCAGCAGTTGTCGCAGCCGCTCCCCAATGTTGCGCCCGGCAGCGCCACCGACCAGAGTTTTCGGGGCAGTGTGGTCCGGGGCAAGGCCACCGCGGGAGTCTTGGACCTGACGCTGGATGACGCGATCCAACGAGGCCTGCGCAACAACCTCGGCCTTGTGCTGCAAAGCTCCGACATCAAGAGCGCCAACGGCCAGCGGCTGTCCGAGTTGCAGCAGCTGTTGCCGACGGTGACCGCCGGATCCAACATCACCATTGAACAGGTCAACCTGGCGGCTTACGGGTTGAAGTTCCCGGGCCTGGCCTCCGTGGTGGGGCCGTTTCAGGTCATCGACTTCCGGGCCTATCTGACGCAGAACCTGGTGAATCTGCAGGCGATCCAGAACTACATTGCGGGCAAGCACAACTTCCAGGCCGCCAAGTTGACCGCCGATGACGCGCGCGACATGGTGGTCCTGACCGTGGGCAACGCGTATCTGCTCTGCAACGCCGATGCGGCGCGCATCACGGCGGTGCAGGCGCAGATTGCGAGCTCCAAGCTGAGCCTGGACCAGGCCACGGCGGCACATGAAGCCGGCACTAGCCCGCGCCTGGATGTGTTGCGGGCCCAGGTGGACTACCAGACGCAGCAGCAGAACCTGATCTCCGCGAGCAACCAGCTGGCCAAGGACAAGATCGCGCTGGCACGTGCCATCGGCCTGCCGCTGGATCAACAGTTCAACGTCAGCGAGTCGGCCCCGTATGCCTCCCTGGACACGCCCGAGGCCGAGGCCGCGTTTCAACAGGCGCTCAAGCAGCGCAAGGATTTGCAAGCGGACGCGCAACGGGTTGAAGCGGCCAAAGCAGCGCAAAAAGCCACCTTCGACGAGCAGCTTCCCGTCTTGAACGTCACGGGCGATTACGGCGACCTGGGCACCACCCCGGGGCACTCGCATGGCACGTTCACCGCGACGGGGCAGATTTCGGCGCCGATTTTGCAGATCGCCAAGACGCGGGGCGATGAGCAGGTAGCCGCCGCGCAACGGGATCGGGTGGAAGCCAAGCTGGCCGACGACATCCAGCAGGTGAATGCGGATGTGCGGGACTCCATTCTGGACATTGAGTCCGCGGCCAAGCTGGTGCAGGCCGCCAAAAGCAACGTCGATCTGGCCGACGAGGCCTTGAAGGAGGCGCAGGAGCGCTTCCGCGCGGGTATTGCCGACAACCTGCCCGTGTCCCAAGCGCTGACGACCGACCAGCAGGCGAACGACCAATATATTGCAGCGCTGTATCAGCACAACGTGGCCAAGCTTGAGCTGGCGCGGGCGCTGGGTGTAGCGACCACGAACTACAAGAGCTATCTCGGAGGGAAGTAAACTGTGGCCGATCAAGACGGGCAGAGCTATCAAACCCAGGGCGGACAGGGCCAGGGGCAGGGCGGCACCCAAACCGCGCAGATCTCGGGGACCGTGCAGATTCAGCCGCAGCCCGGCGGCGAGCAGGCTGGACCACACAACACCCAGCCCGGAGCCGGTGCCGGGCCGGCCAACGACACCGCCCCGGCACCGCCCGAGCCCCCGGCAAAGAAGCGCGGACGTCAGTTGATCATCCTCGCGGTGGTATTGCTGCTGGCGGTGGTGGCGGGCTTTCTTTACTGGCGGTCGAGCTTTACCGAGGACACCGACGACGCCCAGGTGGATGGTGACCTGTAC
>CAXTRM010000057.1:0-2350 GCA_964246625.1 uncultured Acidobacteriaceae bacterium | reverse complement strand
GTACCAGGTCAGCGCCCGTGTCGCCGGCCAGGTCACACAGGTCTTTGTGGACGAGAACGAGCCTGTCAAGGCCGGGCAGGCCATAGCCGAGGTAGATCCGCGAGACTTCGAGGTCGCCGTGACGCAGGCCGAGGCCAACCTCGCCAATGCACAGGCGGAGTACCAACAGGCGACGGCCAACGTGCCGATCACCAATGTGAGCGTGCGAACGACCGTAACGACCTCGGGGCAGGACGTGCAGAACAGCGCGGCCACTGTGTCCCAGGCGCGGTCGCAAGCCCAGGCAGCCCAGGCGCGCATCCTGCAGGCGCAGGCGAACGCCCTGAAGGCGCAGACCGATGTGGACCGGTACACGCCCCTGGTGAAGCGGGACGTGATCTCCAAGCAGCAATTCGATGCGGCTGTGGCGACAGCAACCGCCGCCCAGGCCTCGGTGGATGAGGCGCAGCGCAGCGCGGCAGCGGCGCAGGATCAGGTTACGGCGGCGGAACAGCGACTGGCCTCGTCACGGTCGCAGCAGGCCCAGAACCAGCAGAATGCCCCCAAGCAGATTGCCGTACAGAATGCCCGCGCTTTGGCAGCGGAAGCATCTGTGAAGCAGGCGCAGGCGCGCGTTGACCAGGCCAAGCTGAATCTCGGCTACACCAAGATCGTGGCACCGATCGACGGCATCGTCAGCCGCAAGAATGTGGCGGTCGGCAACAACCTGAGCGTGGGGCAGGCCCTGTTGACGGTGGTGCCGCTCAACAACCTGTGGGTGACGGCCAACTTCAAGGAGACGCAGCTGAAGGGCATGCGCCAGAACCAGACCGTGGACATCAAGGTGGATGCGCTTGGGGGCCGGCACTTTACCGGCCGGATCACCCAGATCGGCGGCGCGACAGGATCGAGGTTGAGCCTGTTTCCTCCTGAGAACGCGACGGGCAACTACGTCAAGGTGGTGCAGCGTATCCCGGTCCGGATCGACTTCACCAATCTCCAACAGGAGAACAGCGACAACGCGCTTCGTCCCGGTATGTCTGTGGAGCCGGATGTTCACGTGAAGTAACGCGAGACGCGTCGCCGAGGGCAGCTCGACCGAGCTGCCCTCGTTGTTTTTTGCACCACATGGACTTGTGCTACATCTATGCGGTATCCCCCTTGGAGGTAAGCGATGGCGTTTCTGCTGCGGGCATTCGTGCACCACGCCTACGCGATCCTTTTTGGCTGGGTTTTGCTGGAACAGGCGGGCATCCCTGTGCCAAGTGCCCCGGTGCTGCTGGCCGCAGGCACCATGAGCGCGGCGCACCACCTCCATATCGCAATTGTGTTGCCGGTTGTGTTGCTGGCCTGCCTGCTTTCCGATTCAGTGTGGTTTCTTCTGGGCCGGCGGTATGGCACGCGGATCGTCAACGTGCTGTGCAAGATGTCGCTTGAAGCCGCAAGCTGCGTGACGCGGACACAGGGCAGCCTTTCCCGCCGGGGCGGCACGACGATGCTCTTTGCCAAGTTCGTTCCCGGTTTTGGCACCATGGCCGCGCCGCTGGCCGGGCAGGCGGGCGTCAGCTACGGGGCCTTTGCGCTCTACGACCTCACAGGCTCGTTGATCTGGGCTAGCGCCTGGCTGTTTGGCGGCAAGTTCTTTGGCGCCCTCATCGATCGCAGCACGCGTTGGTTCGGCTTGCTGGCCCACTACGCAGTTGGGCTAGTGCTGCTGATGGTCCTGGGTGTGCTGGTCGTCCGGTACGTGAGGCGCCTTGAGTTTTTGCGCGAGTTGCGCGGGCTTCGGCTGGAGCCGGAACAGCTGCTGGCCATGCTGGAAGATGCCAAGCGGGAAGATCTGGCGGGGCCGTTTGTGGTCGATCTGCGGCATCCGCTGGATGTGATGGCCGAGCCGTACACCTTGCCGAACGCGCTGCGGATCGGGCCGGACGAGTTGAAACAGCGGCACGAACTCATTCCAAGGGACCGTGACGTGGTGTTGTATTGCACCTGCCCCAGCGAGGAGACCAGCGCCAAGGTCGCGCTGGAGTTGCGGCGGCTTGGGGTGAAAAAGGTTCGGCCGTTGCGAGGCGGTTTGCAGGGCTGGAAGGATGCCGGCTACGAGCTGGAGCCGGTTGAGGCCGTCGTCGCCGCCTAATCACAGCCAACAGCACAGGGCACGGCAAAGGGCAGGCTAGGCCTGCCCTTTTGCCGTGCGCAAACGAGCAGAAACGCACAGCCGCACGCTTCGCCCCCAGCGGCGATGATGGAAGGGGAGATCTCTTTTGGCTTACGACGGATTGCGGGATTGGTTGCGGGCGCTGGACCGTGCTGGTGAGGTGAAGCGGGTGAAGGCCAAGGTGTCGCCGATGCTGGAGATGGCCGAGAT
>CAXTRM010000056.1:1094-15801 GCA_964246625.1 uncultured Acidobacteriaceae bacterium | reverse complement strand
CGGCGCGGCTTCAACTAGGCTGCACGGCAGCGACGGCTTCGCTGCGGCGGAGATTGCTGAAGAAAAGGCAAGGGCTGCGAGATTTTCGCAGCCCTTGTTTCTTTTCGCGTGAGAACACTTACTTCTTGGCGCCCTCGTGATGCTCATGGGGATCGGAGGCCTTCTTGTGTGGGTGCTTGCCGGTGCCCTGCCCGTCGCTGTGCGAGGTGGAGCTGGCCGTCTCGTGGGTTGCCTTGGTGTCCTTCTCGTGGCTGCTCGCCGCTTTGTGGTCACCGCCACCCTTGGTCGTGGGAGCCTCGTGATGCTCCTGGGGCTCTGCTGCGCTCTTGTGCGGATGCTTGCCGGTGCCTTGCTGATCAGCCATGGTGCGTCTCCTTGGGCACGATGCTCTGTGCTGCCGAGTGGGTTGGAGAGGAGCGAGCCGGAGCTCGTTGCCTTCCGCGGTCACAGGCAGGCATCTCGTTTCGACCGTGCGAAAGATCCGCGCCATGGCCGTGCTGTCCCCCGCAAGCTGGCGCTTTCGTTCGCCTGCGAGAATAGAGGGATGTTGATTCCTTCCATCGACCTTCTAGGTGGCCGCATCGTGCAGCTTGTGCAAGGGGAGACCCCGAAGCTGGCTTTCGATGATTTCGAGTACTGGATCGAGCGCTTCGCCCGGTACCCACTGGTACAGCTGATCGACCTGGATGCCGCGATGCAGCAGGGAGATAACCGGCAACTGATCGAGATGATCTGTGCCAAGCTGCCCTGCCAGATAGGCGGCGGTTTGCGCACTGCCGAGGACGGAAGGCGGCTGCTGGATGCGGGCGCGAAGCGGGTGATCTTCGGGTCGAGCCTGTTTGGCGCGGAGCCTGAGGGGGCCGATCCGGGCGTAAAACGCCGTCACCCACTCATTCGGCTGGAGTTTGCAAAGGACCTGGCCAGAACCCTGGGGGAGGAGGCGCTCTGCTTTTCTGTGGACACCAAAGCGGGGCGAGTGGCGGTGCGGGGCTGGAAGGAACAGGTGGCCCTGACGCCCGAAGAGGCAATTACGTGGCTTGAGGACGATTGCGCGGCGTTTTTGTATACGCATGTGGACACAGAAGGCACGATGACGGGCTTTCCGGTGGATGTGGCGGCGATTCTACGCTCCACGACGGCAAAGCAGCTGATCGTTGCCGGCGGGATACGGGAGCAGGCGGAGGTGGATGCGCTGGATGCCATGGGAGTCGATGCCGTTGCCGGCATGGCGATCTACACGGGCGCCATGCAGGCCTGACGTTGCGTTGGACGGGGATGCGCTTTCGATAACAGGAGGAATCTTGGCGCTGCTGCATCTTTTTGCGGATCGGATGATGCCGCAAAAGAGGGAGGGGGTGGGGTTTTCTTCCCCAGCCTGCCGGGCTATGCTCAAGGGATGAAAGGACCTCGCCTCGTTGTGGGCGCACTTTTGCTGGCTTTCGGTGCAGCGATGCCCAGCGCCGGACAGACGATCGCCAGTTCACCGCAACAGTTCCTGGATCTCTGGGGAAAGGCGTGGGAGAGCCACGACGTAGACGCGATCATGCGGCTACACGCCGATGACTGCGTCACGGTGAATCGCTTTGGCGTAACCGCGAGCGGCAAAGACGAGGTACGCCGCAACATTGCGTGGCTGCATAATGGGCCGTTTCACAACTCGCATTTTGTCACGCCGAAGCTTCTGGACCAGCGTAAGCTCGCTTCCGGCGTGTTGGCAATCCACGCAAGCTGGAAGAATCCTTCGGGGCGAACGGACCCGCCCGAGGACGACCTGGTGATGACGGTGGTGTTGCGAGACTTTGGCGCAGAGGGCTGGTTGGCGGAGGAGATCGATACCCACACAATCGAGCCGCTGGCACCGGCGGTGGCGCCGGAGGCCTCAACAGCAAAGCCCTAGCGGCTGCGTTTCCACGGCCAAGTTACCACCTGCCTGGAGATAGAAACGGCGAGGCCTGCGTCGCCAAGCACCGCCGTTGCTTCCTGCACCCGCCTGAGGCCGCTTACTCGGTGGCTGCAGACTGCTCTTCGCCACTGATGGCGTAGTAGCCCTTACGTGCCTGCACCTTGTTGTCCTTGCCGCAGGTCATCTCGATGTGGCGGTAGGTGCCATCGGCTTTTCTGTTGGTCGGGGTATAGCTGAGCAGGTATTGGGTGCGAAGTTCGTCCTGGATCTGGTCAAACGCGTCTTCGAGCCGACGGCCATTGTTGCCGACGTTGATGACGCGTCCGCCGGTTTCGCGGGCCAACTGCTCCATCTGGCTATCGCCGGTGTACATGCCGGCGCCGTAGAAACCACGGTCGGCAATCAGGATGGGGTAGACGATCGTGTTTGCCTTTTGTGCGGCCTCGATCGCTTCCTTGATCTTGACCTGGGAGCCCTGGTCGCCGCCGTCGGTGAGAATCACGAGGACCTTGCGGCCGGTCTGCGACTGCAGTTTGTCATGCGCGCCGAGGTAGACGGCATCGTAGAGCAGCGTACCGCGGGGATTGCCGGTGGGAAAGGGGCCGCCACCGATGCCCGGAACGCCTCCGGAGGAGCTGGCGGTGTTGATGGAGGCCTTGTCGATGGAACGGCGCAGCTCCGCAGCGGAGTTGGTGTAGTCCGCAAGCAGGTCGACATTGACGTCGAAGGAGATCAGAAAGGCCTCGTCCTTGGGCGTCAGGACTTCGCGCAGGAAGCGAGCCCCGGACTCCTTTTCCAAGGGGAGCACGTTCTGCTGCGAACCGGAGGTGTCCAGCAAGATGCCGATCGTGAGCGGCAGGTTCTTTTCCTGGGTGAGCCGCTTGATGGTTTGCGGATCATGCTCTTCGGCTACCTGGCAGCTGTCCTTGGTGAGCCCTGTCACGAAACCATTCTTGTCCCGAACGGAGAAATACACGTTGACGAGGTTGACGTTGACCTTCAGGGTTTCGCCAGAGTGGATTTCTTCCTGCTGCGGCGGGGGCGCCGAACTCATCGGCGGAGGGCCATCCGGCGTTGGGGCTTCCTGCGCATGCGCAACACATGCCCAAGAGAATGGAAGCGTGGCCGCAAGCAGGGCGAGGCGGCAGATTGGTCGAAGAGGCATACAGAGATTAGACGTTACACCTCCCTCTTTCGGCGACGCCAGCCCCAGGGGAGATGCTTCCGCGCGATGGCGGCAAAAGGAACGCCAGAGCGCTGGGGCCGCCATGGTGGTTTCCGGTCGGTCCAGGGCGCGAGGGACACTGCTCCACGGAAACGCCTTGGCACGCTTTTGGCACCTTGGGCTGAGGGCGGCTGCCGCGCGCGTGCCGCTGATGAGCTTATGAGCTCCGTTCCACCTGCTGCTCCAAGAAGGCGATCAGGGCAGCGTTCACGGCGGCGGGTTTCTCGACCGTTACGATGTGGGACGCGCTGGGGATCACCTGGATGGTTGCACCCTGTATGGCATGGAAGAGCTCATATGCCACGTTCGGCGGGGTGCTCGGGTCGTGCTCACCCACGAGGATCAGAGTTGGACAGCGGATCTCCCCCAGCCTGTGGTGAAGGTCGAGCTCCGCGATGAGCTCCCATATGGCTGCGTGCGTGGCAGGATCGTCCGCAAGTAGCGTCTTCGTGATGCGATCCATGATGTCGGGGCGCTGCCTTCTGGTTTCCGGGGTGAACCACCGTTCCAGACTCGGCTGAAGCACGGCCGCCATGCCACCGGCGCGAACCGCTCCTGCCCGAGCCTTCATCGCTTCCCGTACCGCGTCGGGGAAGTGAGACGCCGTGCCGATCAAAGTGAGACTGCGCACGAGCTCAGGCCGTGCCAGCGTGGTGACCTGGGCGATCATGCCACCGAATGAGATTCCCACGAGGTGAACAGGCGTGGCGCTGGTCTCTTCGATGAGCTTGGCCACCGTGGCGGCTGCGTAAGGGAAGGACCACTGCCCGGCAGATCCTGTGGAGCGCCCATGGCCGGGGAGATCGAAAGCTACCACGTTGTACCGGTCGCGCAGGGCTTCGATCTGCCGGTCCCAATAGGTGAGGTCGTGGCCGACCGCATGGATGAGGACGACGGTTTCCGGATTTTCCGCGCTGGTCCGTATCCAGTTCAGCCGCGGTTCCGCGGGGTGCCCTGCTTGGGTGGTGCTCATGGGCAATTTGATGGTGACGCGTACCCGAGGGACTCGCGTCGTTTCAGCCCGATGGGCTGCCTGGTCACATGAGATTTGCCGTCGGCCGGAAGCGCCGTTCCTGAATGGGTTGATCCCGAGAGACTGCCGAGGGATCGGTGAAGGCCCACGCTGGCCGAAGTCGTTGCGTGATGGGAGGGTGAGCTCTCCAGTCGTCAGACCCGAAGGACATGTTGAATCGCAGAGCAGAAAGGCGGTGCGAGTACCCGCCGGTACTTTCCTTCCAAAAAGCAGGATGTGTCCTTGTCGCAATTATCGTACCGCGTGGTACGCTAAGCGTGGATCGTGATGCGGCATACAGCCGGCTGCACTTATTTTGCAGCCCTGCCGAGCCGCGCACTGGTGTCGCGTGTGTGGTCGCGGGCTGGCTGCGCGCCGGCTGAGTTCTGGGTTGCTGGTGACCGGATCCATTCAATCTTGGTGTTCGACAAGGGTGGCGATGAGTTCTAGCCAGGCACCGCAAAAACATAATCCATGGGCGATCGCTGTGACCGTTACCCTGGCCACGATCATGGAGGTGTTGGACACCTCGATTGCCAATGTTGCCGTACCGCATATCGCTGGAGGTCTTGGCGCCACACAGGATCAAGCGACCTGGGTGATCACTTCCTACCTGGTTTCCAACGCCGTCGTTCTTCCGGTGGCGGCGTACTTCGCTTCGGTCTTTGGGCGCAAGCGCTTTTACATGAGTTGCGTGGCCCTGTTTGGCATCAGCTCCGTGTTGTGTGGGCTGGCACCTTCCCTGCCGTTGCTGTTGTTTTTCCGCGTACTTCAGGGGATCGGGGGTGGCGGCCTGGCGCCTTCAGAGCAGGCGATCCTTGCCGACACGTTTCCGCCAGAAAAGCGAGGGCAGGCGTTTGCGGTGTATGGCCTGGCGGTGGTGACAGCGCCGGTGCTCGGGCCCACGCTGGGCGGCTGGATCACGGACAACTACGACTGGCGCTGGATCTTTTTCATCAATGTGCCGGTTGCCGCGCTTTCCCTGTTTCTTACGTCGCGGCTGGTCGAGGACCCACCAAACATCAAGGAAGAGGTGGAAAAGGTGAAGCGCGATGGATTCCACATGGATGCCGTTGGCTTCGGCTTCGTCGCCCTTGCGTTTGGCTGCCTCGAAGTGGTTCTGGACAAGGGGCAGGAGGATGACTGGCTCAACTCCGACTTCATCGTCATCTTCCTGGCGCTCACGGTGATCGGCTTTGTCGGGATGATTGTTTGGGAGCTGTACATACCGCGGACGGGAAAGAAACCGATCATCGATCTGCGGCTGTTTCAGAACCGAACCTTTGCCCTTGCGTTCTGCATGATGCTGCTGGTCGGGTTTGCCCTGTATGGCGCCAACATCGCGATGCCGCAGATCCTGCAGGAGCTGATGGGATACACGGCGGGAGTTGCCGGAGAAGCGCTGTCCACCGGCGGGCTCGCGACCATTTTGATGATGCCGATCGTGGGCATCCTGATCGGCAAGGTGGACCCTCGCAAGCTGATTGTCTTCGGGTATCTCATGATGGGCTTTTCGCTGTTCTACGTGGCGCAGATCTATCTTGGGGTCAGCTTTGCATGGGTGGCGAAGGCACGGTTCTTTCAGTCGCTCGGCCTTGGATTTCTGTTTATTCCTGTTTCCACGCTTGCCTATGTGGGAACGCGGCCTGAGCAGAGCAACGATGTGTCCGGCACGATCAATCTGGGGCGCAATGTCGGCGGCTCCATCGGGACGTCTTTTGTGACCACCTTTGTGGCGCGATGGGGCCAAACGCACCAGGCGTATCTGGCCCGGCACGTCAATAACAGCAACCCCGCGTGGGTAGGGCGCTTCAACCTGCTGACACGCCAGTCCAGGGGCAACGCGATGGCGATGGCCGATGCCCAGCACAGGGCGCTGGCGCAGTTTTACCAGCGCACCTTGAGGCCCCAGGCGAACATCCTGGCGTACAAGGATGTCTTTCACTTTTTTGCGATTGCGATGTTTGTGATGGCTCCCCTGGCCATGTTCATGGCGCGGCCTCCCAAGGGCACCCAGGCAGCAGCGCACTAAAGGAGCGATCATGCGTATCGGTTTTCTCCCTCGACCTCACCTCATCGCCCTGGCGGCCTGGGCTCTTGTTGCCACCTGGCCATGCCGGGCGCAGGGTCCATCGGGCCAGGGCGGCGGTGGTCAAGCTTCACGGGCGCAACAGCTCCCGCTTTCCGGGCGGCAAGGAGCCAACATCGTCGTGACGCAGCAGTCGGCCGTCGGCGGTGGCGCGACTTCCAATGCGAACACGATCAATACCAGCATCAACGCGCAGGGCAGCTACCAAGCCAGTGTCCTGGACCCGCAGGCCACAGGCGCCCCACTGAACCTGACCCTGGGTGAGGCCCTACGCCGCGCCCTGCGATTCAATCTTGGATCAGTCGATGCCGGCAACACGCTTCGGCAGGTGCGCGCGGAGCGCCTGGCGGCCCTGAGTGCGCTGCGACCCAACCTCAGCGCAAGCCTGGCATACACGGACCAGAAGACCGATCTCCAAGCCATCGGCCTGAGCGCAACCACGGTTCCAGGCTTCGGCAGTATGTTGCCCAAGGTCGTAGGACCGTACCACTACTACGACGCACGTGGCAGCGCGTCGCAGAGCCTCTTCGACTGGACCGCCATCAGCAACTACCGCGAAGCCAAGACGCTCGAGCAGGCGTCCACCCTGAGCCAGAAGGATGCCCGCGAGCTGGTTCTGCTGGCAGTCAGCGGCGAATATTTGCGCAATCTTTCCGAGATCGCCCTGGTTCAGTCGCAGCAGGCCCAGGTGCAGTATGCCCAGGCAAGCTATGACCAGTCGCTTGCGCAAAACCGTGCGGGCACCAAGTCCAGGGTCGACACCCAGCGCAGCCTGGTGCAGTTGCAGACCGAGCAACAGCGATTGTCGTCCGACCAGGCCGATCTGACGAAAGAGAAGCTGACGTTGGTGCGCATGCTGGGCCTGCCCTTGCGCACACCGGTCACCTTCACCGAAGCTCTCTCGTTTCGCGCGCAGATGGTTTCGCCGTTGGACGATGCGATCCGCCAGGCCGAGTCACAGCGGCCGGACCTGCAGGCCTCGGCAGCACAGCTACGCGCCGCGGAGCAGGCCTTGCATGCCTCGCGTGCCGAGCACCTGCCCTCCGCCACGGTATCGGGCTATTACGGCATCGAGGGTGTCAATCCGAACGCAGGCAACGGTGTCTTCAGCGTCACCGGCAACGTAACCATCCCCATCTTCGATGGAGGCAGAACCCGGTCCGACATCGAGCAAGCCAGCGTCGTGGTGGATCAGCGCCGGGCCGAATACCAGGACCAGCAACAGGCCGTCGAGTTGGACGTACGCAATGCTTATATCGATCTCGAGGTCGCGACCAATCAGGTGAAGGTCGCAGAAAGCAATCGTGGACTTGCGCTGGACACGTTGAAGCAGTCGCAGGATCGCTTTGCCGAAGGCGTGACGGATTCCGTGGAGGTGGTGCAGTCCTCGGAGAGCCTTGCAGCTGCAGAGCGTGACTACATCAGCAGCCTTTACTCCCACAACGTGGCGAAGCTCAGCGTCGCCCGTGCGCTAGGGCAACTGGAACAGGTGGCACCCAGCCTTTTAGAGGTTCGATAAACCATGGCCGAACAGACGCAAGCGCAGGACGAACAGCAGGGGCATGAGGCCTCGCCGCAGAACAAGGACGAACAGGGCGCAGGGAAGCCGCCCGCCGACGGTTCAAAGCCGAAGGAACAGGATGCCGAACAACAGAAACCGCCGATGGATCCGCGGAAGAAGCGGAGAAATATTCTTGTCGGCGTGACCGTTGTGGTGCTGCTGCTGATTGGCGGTCTTTTCTGGTGGCTCCATGCGCGCTCCTATGAGGATACGGACGATGCGCAGATCGATGGGCACCTCCATCCGCTGTCGTCACGCGTCGACGGAACCGTGCTTGCGGTCTATGCGGAGGACAACCAGAAGGTCAAGGCGGGAGACCTGCTGATTCAACTGGATGGCAAGGACTACCAGGTGGCTCTGGACCAGGCAAACGCGTCGTACCAGCAGGCCGAGGCACAAACGGCAAGCTCGCGTCCGAACGTACCGATCGCGGCCTCGTCGAACACCAATAATGTGGCCACGGGCCAGGCGCAGGTGGCCAACGCCGAGGCCGCGGTCGCCGCAGCGCAACAGGACGAAACCAGCACCGGCGCGCAGCTTCGGCAGGCCGAGGCCAACAATGACAAAGCGCAAACCGACCTGCAACGGTATACCCGGCTTCTGCAACGGCAGGAGGTCGCGCAGTCAGAGTACGACCAGTACGCCACCACGGCACGGGCGCAGGCGGCCAGCGTGGAGCAGCAACAGGCCGCGTTGCGCTCGGCCGCAAAGAAGGTGGATGAGAGCCGTGCCCAGTTGGCCGAACAACAGGCCAGGCTGCAGCAAAGCCTGCGCGACGCGCCCCGGCAGCTCCAGATCCGCAGGGCGACGGTAGCGTCCAATGAAGCCAGCGCACAATCCGCGAAGGCCCAGGCCGAGACCGCCGCGCTTCGGCTCAGCTATACCAAGATCTTTGCTCCTGTGTCGGGCGTCGTGACCCAACGCAGCGCGGAGGTGGGCGGCCAGGTGGCCACGGGGCAGCAACTCATGATGGTGGTCCAGGTCGACGACCTTTGGGTAACGGCCAACTTTCGCGAGACGCAACTGAAGAAGATTCATCCAGGGCAAAGGGTGCGCATTCACGTCGATTCCCTGGGGGAGGACTTCGACGGCTATGTGGAGGCGATGCCCGCAGCGTCGGGGGACAGGACCAGCGTGTTGCCTCCGGAGAACGCCACCGGCAACTACGTCAAGATCGTGCAAAGGCTGCCGGTCCGCATCCGGTTTGCGGGCAATCAACCCAACCTGGATCGTCTGCGTCCGGGCATGTCCGTGGAACCAAAGATCTCGGTCGAGTGAATGGGGCCAGGTTGCATGGCTGGTCCTGTGATCGAAGAAAGAGGCTCAGCGCCTTTCTCTGGGCAGGACTGTAAGCTGAAGAGGTGAAGTCAAGCACCAAACCAGCCTCGCCGAAGAGTCCGGGCCGCCCCAAGTCGGGCGAGGCGGAGGACCGTAGCGAGGCCATTCTGGATGCGGCGACCGCGGTCATCCTGGAGCGCGGCTTTGCGGGCGCGAGTACCCGCGAGATCGCGAAGCGGGCGGGCGCCTCGAAGGAGACGTTGTATCAACGGTTCCCCACCAAGGCTTCACTTTTTGCCGCGCTGATCGGACGCATCTCCGACACGCTGCTGGCTTCGATGGCGGACGCCTTCCACGTGGAGACCGATCCGCACCAGGCGCTGTCGGACTTCGGCGAGCGCGTGCTCCTGATCATGATGACCGAAGAAGCGCAACGTTTGCACCATGTCGTGATCGCGGAGGCAAGGGCCTTTCCTGAACTCGCCGTAGCCTTTTGGGAGAAGGGGCCAGGCCGCGCGCGGGCGTTGCTGAAGGTGTACCTGAAGGAACTCGTAAAGCAAAAGCGGATGCGTGCAGGGACCGTGGAATTCGCGTCGGAGCAGTTCCTCGGCGCCCTGCTGGGCAGCGTTGCACTGCGGTCAACCCTGGCGATGCCCGCGTTGCTGACAAGCAAGGCTTCGATCAGGCGCTGGGCGAGAGATACCAGCGAGGCGTTCCTCCGTGCCCACCTGCTGGAGCTCGAACAGGACGACACATTGCGGCAGCGACGCAGCCGCGCAAGGTAGAGACGTCACCCGAGGAGGGCTCAGCGGAGCCGCGTGCGGCGAGGCGAGCCGGTGGGGGCCGGAGGGCGCAGATAGAGACCTGGCAGGGAGTTCGCCGAGTGGCTGTCCACGCTATGCGTCATGTCTCGATGCGCTTGCTCCTGCGAGGCTGGCCAACCGGGCAGAAAGCCAGATGTGGGCGTTGGAGCGTGTGGACGTCGCGGCATTCCGGGGAGGTCCGGCACGGAACAAACAACGAGGCACAACGAAGGTGGGGGTGTGTGCGTCTGACTAAGTAAGTCCCTGATGCGCTGGTAGTCTAGGCACGAAGTGTCTTGGCAGAAGGCCGCAGGGCGCGGTTGAAGGAAGAGGATCACGATGCGGTTGGCAAGTTTGCGAGTGTGGCGGTGGACGATGGGCGCGAGCCTTCTTTGCGTGGGTGCGGTGGCCTCCGCGCAGAGCTCTGCGGTACCCGACGCGCCGGCTCCGCAGACCCTGCCGCAACTGAACAGCATCACGCCTACCGCACCGGCGATTAACGCCCCGGCGCCCTCCGTCACAGCTCCCGCGAAGCAGGCGCCGCCCAGTTCCCTGCCTTCCGCGCCGGCGGCCCAGGCTCAAGCTGCCGACGACCAGGGACCACCCCCGACGGACAACGTGTACAAGCTCGGGCAGGTGAATGTGAACCTGGTCGATGTGCCGTTTACCGTCAAGGACTCGCGGGGGCAGCTCGTCCCGGGACTCACCTACCGGGATGTTCAGGTGTATGAGAACGGGTTGAGGCAGCATCTTGCTGTGTTTCAGGTCGATCCAGCACCGCTTTCGGTAGCGTTGGTGATCGATCAAAGCGTCACCTTCGACACGATGCAGAAGATCAATGCCTCGCTCAGCGCCCTGCAAGGCGCGTTTACCCCGTATGACGAGGTGTCGATCTTCACGTATAACAACGGCGTCAAGCAGCAGACCGGGTTTACGGGCGCGCAGAGCTATCGGCTGACGGCTGCCCTGGATCGCTCCAAGGGCCCCGGCCGCGAGGCCAACCTGGCGATGGGCGGCCCGCTTTCCCAAACGACGGTGAAGAATAACCTGCCGGTGGATCCGAATACAAATGGGAACCATTCCGCCGGCGTCATCCTGGAAACACCGGAGCGCGAGTACCACACCCTGAACGACGCCATCCTGACAGCCGCGGAGACGGTGGGCAAGGCGGGCCGAGGCCGTTTGCGCGTAATTTACGTGATCTCGGACGGCAAGGAGTACGGCTCCAAGGCGAAGCAAAAAGAGGTGACGCAGTTTCTGCAAAGAAACAACATCGCCGTGTACGGCACGCTGGTTGGTGACTCGTCCATCCCTGGCGTGGGCTTCTTGAGCCGCATCCATCTGCCGCTGCAGATGCGCGATGACGTGCTGCCCCACTACGCCGAGGCAACCGGAGGCCAGTGCGATCCCGAGTTTCGGCCGCGAGGCATCCAGGACAGCTTCGCCAAGCTCGCCGAACAGGTACGTACCCAATACCGTGTCAACTACTACAGTCACGAACCCTTTATTGACGGCAAGTACCGGACCCTGGAGGTGAAGGTGCTGCGGCCGAATCTGGAAGTGATCGCGAAGAAGGGGTATTACCCGATGGCGCAGTACACGGGTCCGAGCCGGCCGACAGCGTCCGCAGCTTCCCCGTCGACCGCTTCGCCTGCGACCGGCGAAGGTACACCCCAACCGTAAGCGATGCCAGTGGGTGTGCCAAGCGCATCGACGGGCGCGCTCCTGGGTCTGCTCGCCGCGGCAAGTTGGGGTGGGGGCGATTTTGCGGGCGGCATGGGCTCCAAAGCCGCCGGCGCGACGGTGCGTGGCACGCTTCGCGTGCTGCTGACAGCCCATTCGCTGAGTCTGGCCGTGCTGGGTACAGTTCTTCTGCTGCACCGACCCTTGCCGATCCGCGGGAGTCCGGTGATCTGGGCCCTCGGTTGCGGGGTCGTCGCGGGCCTTTCCATTGCGGCGTTCTATATTGCATTAGCCAGGGGCGCCATGGGGGCCTCCGCAGCGGTGAGCGGACTGCTTGCGGCTGCGATCCCCGCCGCTGTGGGCATGTGGATGGAAGGGCGTCCGAGCGGGCTCCGGATCGCGGGGTTCGCCCTGGCAGCGGTGGCCATCTGGATGATCGCCGCACCGGAAGAGACAGCAAGTGCAGCCAAGGCTGCGGCACCCCAAGGGACCATGAGCCTGGCCCTGCTTGGTGGGATCGGTTTCGGACTGTACTTTGCGGGATTGAAGTTTGCCAACCCCCTGGGCGTGATTACGCCGATGGTGTTGGCCCGCGCCGGCAGCGTGGTGACGTGCGGCGTGCTGTACCTTGTGCTGCGCTCCGACAGAGCGGACCACGCGGAGAGCCGCTGGCTGACTCGCCCCGGTTGGGCTTGGGCCGTCGGTGTGGCTGTGCTGGACACGGGCGGCAACCTTTTCTATATCGCCGCTACCCGCGCGGGACGGCTGGATGTGGCAGCGGTACTTGCCTCGTTGTATCCGGCGTCGACGATCCTGCTCGCGGCAGCCCTGCTGCACGAACGTCCGGGGCGCCGGCAGCGGCTAGGCATGGGACTGGCCACGACCGCAGTAGTGCTTATTACGCTTCAGGCGGGCTAGCGCGGCTTTTGCGAGGTGGGGGCGGGAGCTTCAGGGTTGGCTCGCTGCCGGGTCTCCCGAGCGACCTGTTTCGTTGGTTCTTCCTTGAGGTTGATGCCGGCAGGATCAAAGGAAGGCACAGGGTATTCGAGCTTGAGCCCCTGCAGGACATCGACCAGGATCTCTGAGATCGCGACGTTACGAAACCACTTCTGATTGGACGGGATGATGAACCAGGGCGCATGTTTGTGGCTGGTCTGCTCGAAGATGTCCTGATAGGCGGCCATGTAGTCGTCCCAGTACTGGCGCTCCTGGAAATCAGAAAGAGACAGCTTCCAGTGTTTGCTGGGATCGTCGATGCGAGCTTGCAGGCGCTCGGTCTGCTCGGAGCGGGTGATGTGGAGAAAGAACTTGAGAATGACCACATCATTGTCGCTGAGTGTCTTTTCCCAGGCATTAATGTCGGCCATGTGGTGCTCGACCTGCTTTTTGGACAGGGTGCCATGGACGCGAGGTGAAAGAACGTCCTCATAGTGGGAGCGGTTGAAGATGCCGATGGTGCCGCGCGGCGGGACACGCTGATGGCAGCGCCACAGGAAATCGTGGCGCGCTTCAAGGGAAGTAGGCACCTTGAAGGCTGCCACGTCGCAACCCTGCGGGTTGATGCCGGAGAAGATACTCCGGATCGTGCCGTCCTTGCCGGCGGTATCCATGCCCTGAAGAACGATCAGGATGGCCTTTTCCTGGGAAGCAAAGAGCAGTTCCTGGAGATCGGCAAGCCGCTTCTGATTCTTTTTCAGGATTTCGGCAGCGGCTTCCTGATCCTTGATGTCGCGCGTGGCGTGGGTTGCAAGGGAAGACAGCCTGACCTTGGCGTCCGGCTTTACCAGAAAGGGTGACTTCAGCTTCATGGCGATCTCCAAGCAAGACTCAAGCCAGCTTTGGCCGAAGACAGATTCGCGGCGAACCGCGGCGGAACAGCCCAACACCGTCCTTGCAGGACGCTAGACGGTGGTGCTTTTGGTCTCTTCTGTTGGCTTGGCGGTCACAATGTGCGCGGTTTCGCCGGGCTTTGTCGTGCTGGTCGGCTCGTCGGTGATGCCCTTCATGCCATCCTTGAAGCCGCGCAAACCCTCGCCAAGACCCTTGCCGAGTTCGGGAAGTTTTTTGCCGCCAAACAAAAAGATCGCCACCACGGCGAGAACGACCAGGTGGGTCGGTGTGAAAAGTTCACCCATAATGTCTTCTCCTGCTGCGGGAGGGCGTTGCCTCACAACAGCACTCTCCATTCTCGCACGCCGAGGCAGGCCAAGAACGGCCCAAATCCACTTGCTCTGATGCAGGAACGTTGCGGAACGGCGGCCGGATTGCCGCGCCAGCGCAGAGCAGCTCCCGCGTGGTGGCAGATGGGCTATCGGTTCAGTCGCCCATGCGTCTCAGCAACATCGCCTGCCGGTATATTCTGGACGGGTGGCGCGTTTGTTTTGGGCGCGCACGTTGGCGTTTCAGTCCGCTGGAGCCCGGCCCCTACGAGGATGAAGTTGCTCGAAAATCGTTTGCTTTTGCGCCACACCGTGCGCCTTTCCCTTCTTGCATCTGCCGCATGGCTGCTTTCGGTTTCGGCGGCCGCACAGTCGTCGGGTTCCAGTTCCAGCACCAGCCAAACCGGCACGACGGCGGCGCCCGGCACAGCGCCCATTCGCAGCCGTGCCACGCTGCAGCAGATCAATCCGACGCGCATCACCAAGTATGACGACAAGTTTGAGATCTATGGCGGCGTCAGCTTTATGAACGGGCAGGCCGGCCAAAACCTGCCCAAGCGCTACAACATGGGCGGCGGCGAGGTGATGGGCACCTACTGGCTGGGGTCGCACCTGGGCATTGCCGGGGACTACCGCTTTGAGGGTGGCACCACGGGCCTGCTGCCGACGGCGGCGCTTGCGAACACCAACGCGGCTGTGTTCCAGAACATCATCTCCGGCGGGGTGAACTATCGCGGCCCCAAGAACCGTTACACCGCGATCGACTTTCACGCCCTGGCCGGCGCCACACACGGGCAGTTCGACCACTCGCTCAAGAACGACCCTGCGCTTGCGCCGAACACGTCGCCGGAGGCCTTCGGGCTGTACACGAACCGGACGAGCGCGTGGGGAGCCGTGGGCGGGTCCATCGACTTCAACATGACTCCGAAACTTGCCCTGAGGGTCTCGCCGGACCTGATCTTTGAACATTTCGGGACGGAGCTGCGGGAATATG
>CAXTRM010000056.1:0-1084 GCA_964246625.1 uncultured Acidobacteriaceae bacterium | reverse complement strand
CGCGTATCCAGGCAACCAGCAACCCAACCGCGCGGTTCCCCGGCCGGAGCTCTTGCCGGCGGGGCGACCTGCTAGAAGTTCTGCGCGAGGAACTCCGGTGAGACCGGGTTCTCGTAGACCGAGTAGTCGCGGGTAACCACTGTGAGACCGCTGGGCGAGACGAAGTACTTCTTTTTGTCCTCTTCCGCGTCGTAGCCAATCACGGTGCCATCCGGAATGTTGACGTTGCGGTCGATGATGGCGTGCCGGATGCGGCAGTGGCGGCCCACGTTGACGTGCGAAAAGATGACGCTCGAGTCCACATCGGCGTAGCTGTTCACACGCACATCGTGGGAGAGCACCGAGGAGCGGACCACCGCGCCCGAGATGATGCAGCCAGGCGAGACGATGGAGTTGATGGCCATGCCCGTCCGGCCGGGCTCGCCGAAGACGAACTTGGCGGGCGGATACTGGTAGGCGCGGGTGCGCATGGGCCAGCTGCGGTCGTAGAGGTTAAAGACCGGGACGAAGTTAGCGATGTCAAGGTTGGCCTCGTAGTAGGCGTCCAGGGTGCCTACGTCGCGCCAGTACAGGGCGTGCTTCTTGTTCTCATCGACGAAGTTGTAGGCCTGCACGCGGTAGCGACCGAGCAGCTTGGGCAGGATGTCGTGTCCAAAGTCGTGCTTGGAGTCGGGATCTTCGGCGTCGCGCATCAACTCCGGCAGCAACACATCGGTGTTGAAGAGATAGATGCCCATGGAGGCATCGACCATGTCTGGGTTGAAGGGCGATCGGAGATCGGTCGACTTCGGCTTTTCGATGAAGCCGGTCACTTCACCGCTCTTGGCGATCTCGACGACACCGAAGGCCGAAACTTCTTCGGGATTGATGGGCAGTGTGGCGATGGTGACATCCGCGCCGGTTTCGCAGTGATGCTGCATCATCAGCGAGTAGTTCATCTTGTAGATGTGGTCGCCGGAGAGGATCAGGACGTATTTGGGCTCTTCGGCACCGATGGAGTAGATGTTCTGAAAGACAGCATCGGCGGTGCCCTGGTACCAGCTCTTCGAGACGCGCTGCATCGGCGGCAGGATCTCGATGAACT
>CAXTRM010000055.1:12931-16174 GCA_964246625.1 uncultured Acidobacteriaceae bacterium | reverse complement strand
ATTCCACCCCTATGCTCGCCGTCGTCCTGAGCAAAGGGAAGGAACCCTGCGCTGCCAGGCGCAACCGCCGCAACACAAGCCGTACCCGTCGCGGCGCACGCGGCAACTCCCATGCATCCACTCGCCTCCCAAAACAATCAACCACGTATGCCTGCCCAAGCCATCGGCCAGCTTACCGGTGATCTCCACACGGTCCTCACCGCCGCCGCCTCTGCCCCACTCGCCGATCGCGCCTTTCTCCGCATCACCGGTCCCGATGCCACCCGATGGCTCAACGGTATGGTCACCAACTCTGTCCAGGCTCTCAACCCCGGCGATGGTAACTACAACTTCCTCCTCAACGCCCAGGGTCGCATCCAGGGCGACTGCACCATCTATCGCGAACCCTTCACGTCCGAGCCCGCCTTCCTGCTCGAAACCGACATCGCCCAGGCAGAGATCATTCAACAGCTCCTCGACAGGTTCATCATCATGGATGATGTCGAGCTCACCCCGGGGCTCGCCTTCGGCAATGCCCCACCCAGCGACCCGGTGCACGGGGTAGCCCTTCTGGGGCCGCATGCCGCTACCCTGCTTCCGAAACTCCTGCTTCCCAAACTCCCGACCGCCAATGGCGATCTCTCCACGCTCGGCTCTTCGTCCGCCGGCACCCTCACACCGGCAACGTTTGAGGGGCACGAAGTTCTCGTTCTGACCTCATCCCCATCTGTACCTGCTTTCGAGCTCTGGGCTCAGGATGCGGCTCTGATCCAGAGCCTGTACCGCGACCTCGACAAACTTGCCGTTCCGCAGGCCACACCCGCAACCCTCGAAGCTCTCCGGATCCTGCAGGCCCGCCCCCGCTACGGCGTCGACATCCGCAACACCGAAACGGCCAGGGATCTTCCGCAGGAGACCAACCAGGCACACGCCCTCCACTTCGCCAAGGGCTGCTACCTCGGTCAGGAGATCGTCGAACGCATCCGTTCCCGTGGCCAGGTGCATCGCCTGCTCACCCCGTTCCGCTTGGAAGGCAGCTTGCCGGCAACGTTTCCTGCTCCCCTGCAGGTCAACGGCAAGCCTGCCGGTGAGCTCACCAGCGCCGCATCTCTGGACACCACCGAAGGCCCTGTGTTGCTCGCCCTCGGCTATGGCCGCCGTGAGTTCCTGGACACTCAGGCTCTCTTCACCTACGGCGGCGGTACCGCTCATCCGCGGCGCGCCGGTGATCTCACCTGAAGACCCTGTCCATCCCAGAGCCTCGCCGGCCTTTTTACCCTGTGTCGACCCAAATCGCCCAAGCGCATCCAACCACATCGAGAGTGACACGTATGCCAGATACCCCAACCTTCGTCGTTAATGACCGTCGCAAGTTCACCGCGGAAGGCGAACTGCGCCCCGAGGCGCGCTCTGCGGAGCCGACCGCTGAAACCGCCACCTCAGAGCCCAAAGGCCCTCATCTCGTCTCAGAGCCCGTGACCCCAGCCGTAACCACGGCGGAGCTGGCCGACTTGCCTGAGTCTGAGGCCATCGGAGAGCTTTACCCGGACGCAAGCGGCTCGCTGGCCGTTACGGAAACAGATGCGCAGACTGCTGTTCCCGACGAAGGCGAGATGTTTCCCGAGGACGACTCGTTGCCGGCCGGCCCCTCTGCCGAGCAGGCCGCTGACGCCGCCCGTGCGTACGAGGCCACCGTGGACCGGCTGGAAACTGCCATGCGCGCCGCCAACCCGGGTGGGGAGCGTGTACCTCCCATGTCGTTCGAGCGCCTTGTGCAGTCCCTCTATACACAGGCGCTCATCCTGCTCGGCGGTGGGGCACAGCCGGGCGAAACGCCACGCGTGGACATTCTAGGAGCGCGGGAAACCATCGACATGCTCGCGGTCTTGGCTGACAAGGCCCAGGGCAACCTGTCCTCGAACGAACACAAGCTCCTCGACTCCGCCCTGTTCGATCTCCGGATGGGCTTCCTCGAGATCACCCAGGCTCTTGCCCGGCAGGCGGCCCAGCGTCAAGGGACTACCCCGGGTGCGCCAGGCGGACTTGGGGGAGGCCTGCCGCCCATGGGCGGAGGACCACGGATCGTCCGGTAGCGTCAGCAAGGACGTAACGGCCAGGTCCTTTGAGACTGGCCCTGACCCTTTTGCCTGTTTTTAGGGCCCTTCACGTACAATGGAATCGGTGCAAAAAGGTTGCAGGGCAGTGTTGACTTTTTAGTCAACACTGCCCAAGTTGTTCTTCTGCAAGATCTTGCACGAAAACAGGGGAGGGGTACCGCTAGAGCCGCTGATGCAAGCCACCCTCACCTTTCTCGGAACCGGCACCTCGATGGGCGTACCGACCCTTGGCTGCCAGTGTGCCGTCTGCACCGATGCTCGGCGGCCTGGGTCGCCCAACCGCCGCACCCGGCCCTCGATCCTGCTCTCCTATGGCGAGGACCTCCAACATCACCGTCCTCATCAGGTTCTGATTGACTCAGGACCCGACTTCCACGTTCAGGCTACCCGCATGAACCTGTCCTACCTCGATGCCGTGCTGTACACCCACGGCCATGCAGATCACATCCTCGGCATGGACGACCTGCGCCCTCTCTCTTTCGGGCACACCCAGGCACTGCCCCTCTTTGCCGACGAGCAGACCGCGGCAGTTCTTGAGCGTGTCTTCGAGTACACCTTCCGCAAGGAGAATCGCTATCCCACCAGCGCCCGTGTCACCCTCCACCGTCTCCCGGAAGAGGCAGGCGACGCGATCGAACTGTTCGGCGCCAGGTTCGTCCATGTGCCTGTGACGCATGGGCCGAGCACTATCGTCGGCTACCGCTTCGGAAAGGCCGCCTACCTCACCGCCCTGAACGACATCTCCGAACAAAGCCTGGCGCTACTGGAAGACCTCGACATCCTCGTACTGGACGCGCTCCGTCGGCAACCGCACCCAAGCCACGCCCATGTGGAAAAATCCATTCAGCTCGTTCGTCGGATCCGGCCAAAACGTGCCTTCTTCACCCATATAAGCCACGATCTTGACCACGATCCCACAAATGCCACCTTACCCGCTCCGATTCAGCTGGCCTGCGATGGGCTGCAACTGAGCTTCGATATCGCCTGATGCAGATTGCTTCTTCTCTCGCCGCGCTCGCCGCGCTCCCCGGAGCTGACCGGCCCTCAGTAGTCACCATCGGCAACTTCGACGGTGTCCATGTGGGGCATCAGACCGTCATCGCTGCCGTTCGCGCTCGCGCCCGTGCGCTCTCAGCCCGGTCTGGCG
>CAXTRM010000055.1:4526-12921 GCA_964246625.1 uncultured Acidobacteriaceae bacterium | reverse complement strand
ATTACGTTGCTGCCACGGAAACTCGAGCTCCTCGCCGAAACTGGCATTGATCTCACGCTGGTACTGCCCTTCACCGACGAGCTCAGGACGCTGACGGCTCGCCAGTTTGCTCAAACGGTCCTTTGCGATGCGCTGCACACAAGGGAGATCCACGAAGGCGAAACCTTCCGCTTTGGCCACCGTGCCGAGGCGGACATCAAGGGCCTCACCGAGCTGGGCCAGCATCTGTGCTTCGGCGTCGAAGCGTATGAGCCAGTGATCCGGCGGGGTGGCCCGGTCTCATCCAGCCGCATACGCGGGCTTATCGCGGCAGGCGACCTAGGCTCCGCACGTGCCCTGCTCGGCCGTTCCTTTTCGCTGGACAGCACCCCCGCCAAGGGTCGAGGCTACGGGACGCGGTATGCGGTTCCCACCATGAACCTCGCCACACCGGCCGAGCTCCTGCCTGCTCATGGGGTCTACGTCACCTCGCTTCGCATCGGCTTGGAACCCGACGCAGTGTCGTTCCAAGGCGTAACCAACGCAGGCAACCGTCCCACGTTCGGTGCCGATTCCTACGCCATCGAAACCCACCTGTTTGACTTCGTGCCAACCTCCCTAACCGAGGACACCCCACTCCGGCTCACTTTCCTGCATCGCCTTCGCGACGAACGGCGCTTCGCCTCACCGGAAGACCTGAAACGGCAGATTGGCGTCGACATCCGGCATGCAGAACGCTTCCTGCACCTTTGCGATCTCAACCTGAAAGGCACTTGACGCCGCAGACAGTCAGCCCTCGTCCCAAGTGAAGGCAATAGCACCGTCAAGCTAGCGCAACCATAACCCGAAACCAAAACCGGGCGTCGTGCCAGCGAAGGTCAGCTGTTGTCCAACGAAAGACCGGCCCGCGCCCGCGACCATGTGCATAGCTGTTAGCGCGGCGGCGCCGCGCCAGGTCTCCTGGGCGTTACTGGAGGCGGTATCGCTGACGGGTTGAGCGCTTGCGGAGACACAGGCACAGCCGTAGGTACGTTCTCCCTGGGCGATGCAGTCTCCTCCGGCGTCGCTTCCGTTGCCGGCAAGGACGGAGATGCCTCAGTCTTTTCAGGGCCGTCCTGGTCATCTGCAGTGTCCTCTGTTTCAGGCTTCGCGCTCGGCGACACCGCAACTTCGAGTTGCCGCTTTGGCGCATTGGCACGCAGGAACTGCTCATTCGGCCGATCTGCCAAAGCCTCCTTCATGAAGGCTATCCAGATCGGCAACGCCGCACGTGCACCCGTCTCCTTTTCCCCCAAGGACTGGCGTGTGTCATACCCCATCCACGTTCCGCAGGTGATCGATGGAGAAAAACCGAGAAACCACGCGTCCGTGTAGTTGTTTGTCGTGCCTGTCTTTCCGCCCAAAGCGTGATGTAACTCGGATTGTGCTGCCGCGGCTGTTCCGTGCGACGTCACGGCCTGTAGCAACGTCATCATCTTGCGTGCGATCTCCACGGAGATCACCTCACGGACAGGAGGCGCACTTACCTCGACCGGGGTTCCATCGGCCTGTGTCACGCGCTTAATGTAATGCGGGGTGATGCGGATTCCGTCGTTAGGAAATACAGAGTAGGAAGCTACCTGCTCGGCAAGGGTGAGGTCTGCGGCACCGATGGCCACCGGAAGGAAGTTTGGCATGGGGCTGGTCACCCCAAAACGCCGGGCTACCTCGATGACCTTCTTGATCCCTACCTTGTCTGCAATGCGCAACGCTGGAATGTTTCTGGATTGGGCAAAAGCATCAATGATCGTCATGGTACCCGCGAAGCCGGCCTCGTAGTCATGAGGCGTATACGGGCCACTTGCGGTGTAGAACGTTGTTGCCGCATCCGAGATGGCGTCGTATGGCTTCGCGCCCGCCTCGAAGGCTGCTGTGTAGTCATAAATCTTGAACGAGGATCCAACCTGTCTTACGGACTGGGTCGCCCGATTGAACTGCGAAAGCGCAAAGTCTCGCCCTCCCACCATGGCAAGCACCTCGCCATTGGAGTTGTCGACGGCCATCAGCGAGGCTTGCGCACCTGAGTCCTGGTCCAGTGCCAAACGAAGCTCCCCCGTGTCCGCTCCCCCGAGCACATGCACGTAGACAATGTCGCCAGGGCTCGCCAGGTCCGTCGCCTTGTACTTCTGCGTCCAAGCCCAATCGGGCGGCGTCATGGTGGCTTTCACCTTCCCAATGCGCACCGTGAGCTTGGTTGGGGAGACCTGCGTCACAAGGGCATGGACATAGCTTCCATCGGTAAGGGCTTGCGTCCAGTCTGGATGCTTATAGGTGGCAGGGTCGTACGCTGTACTTACGATAGTGGGCAATTTGCCTTTCCACCCATGCCGCCTTTCATAGGCGGCGGTCTGTTCCAGCGTGGCGTTCTCCGCCGCGTGCTGCATATCCAAATCCAGCGTCGTATAGACCTTGAGGCCCGCACCATGTACCTGATCGACGCCGTACTCACGCTCCAACTGGCGCCGGACTTCTTCGACGAAGTATGGGGCTTCAGTGTTCGGGGGCGTCTCGAGATGAAGTGTTAGGGGCGTAGCCTCGGCAGCCGTGGCGGCGGCGAGGCTGATCTTGCCATCACGGACCATCTCCTGAATGACAAGGTTGCGGCGACGCAAAGCCCGGTCGGGATACCGTACGGGAGAGTAGTACTCGGGCCCTTTGGGTAGAGCCGCCAACATGGCAGCTTCCGGCAAGGTCAGCTGCCGAAGATGCTTTGAAAAGTAATACTCCGATCCTGCCTCGAATCCATAGGTTCCTCGACCCAGGTAGATCTGGTTTGCATAGAGCCCAAAGATCTGATCCTTGGTGAAATGCCGCTCTATCTGCAGGGTGAGGAAAATCTCCTGGAGCTTGCGTCCATAAGTCTTCTCAGAGGAGAGGAAAAGATTCCGGGCAAGCTGCATGGTCAGGGTCGAAGCGCCCTGCGCTTTGCCATGCGACCTGTAGTCCTCGTATGCCGCCCCGAGCACACGAACAAAGTTCACCCCGCCGTTCTGGAAGAAATTTTTATCCTCAATGGACAGAATGGCTTCGCGTAGAACCGGGGGGATTTCGGCGTAAGGCACCACCACCCGGCGCTCCGACGCAAACGATCCAAAGATCTTCCCGTGCACATCGAACAGCTCTGTTGTCGTGCTTGGTCTGTAGTGCTCCAGCTCCGTCATTTGAGGCAGGTTGATGGCATACATCAACAGCAGTCCCACCATGGCTCCGAACACAGCGGACGTCCCAAGCAGCAGAAGAAAGGCTGATCGGCGCGTAACACGGCTATAAGGAAGCTTTTGTGGATCACCAAAAGGAAACCGCCACATGGCTCCCCATACAGGGGAACGGGGCCCGGTCTTGATCCGTAGCACTACGCCCTTTTTACGATTCCGTTCCTGTTCTAAAAGGCTGGCCACAGCTGTTTCCCCTACGCCTTTGTCCACTCAGCCCAACGAAAGGCTAAGCTGCTTTTCCCTTCAGGATCTCCAAAGCCTTGTTCAGCTGATCATCGGTCTGCACGCTCGACTTGTGCATCTGACTCGCGGTAACTGCGCCCTCTTCCTCTTCCGCGTCCTGGTCATCCTGACTGGAAGCGACCGTCACCGTAGGCGTCACGCCCTCGTCCTCATAGGCCTTGCCCCCCGGCGAGGTATACTTCGCGATGGAAAGAATAACTGCGCCGCCGTCAGGCAGTTCAAACGTCTTTTGTTGAGATCCTTCACCAAAGGTTTTTTCCCCAACGACGTCCCCGCGCTTGTTATCTTCCACAGCCGCTGCTACGAGCTCCGCCGCTCCGGCGGTTCCGTGATTCACGAGCACGACGAGGGGCGCGGTTGGATCAAGAGCCTTCGCGGCGTCCGCGCTAAAAGTCTGCTTGGCCACTTTCTGGCCCTGCAGCGTAGCGATGGTTCCTGACTTTAAGAACAGATTCGCCAGGCGGACACCCTGCGCCATATCACCCCCGGAGACGTCCCGCAGGTCCAGTACGATCTTCCGATTGCCACCCTTATCCGCAGCTCTGATCTTACTTTCCACCTGCTCCACATGGGCTTGGTCAAGGATCGCAGGACGTAAGTCGACAATAGTGCCGTTCTCAAAGTCGGTGTCTGCGACGGCCGGCTCGGGAATGGTCGCACGCGTTACCGACACCTTGTCCGGTGTTGCCTTTCGGGGTCTCACGACAGCAATCGTCAATTCGCTACCAGGAGCTCCTTCCAAGAGGCGCTGAATGATTGCCAACGGCAGATCCCGCGTGTCCTGTGTCCCAATCGCTTGAATGATGTCCCCATCATTCAAGCCAGCCTTGTCCGCCGGGCTGTTTGGAATCACCGATACCACAACTGCATAGCCATAGCGTTTGGACACATCGATTCCGATCTGCGCTCGACCTCCACGATCGGTCTTATACATCTTGTAGTCTGCAGGGCTGAGATAACTGGAGTCGGCATCGAGCGACTCCAGCAGCCCGCGTAGTGCCCCCGCCGTAACCGCCGGCATGTTCGGATCTTCGACGTAATCTGTCTGGATGTGCTGAAGTACCTCGCTGTACACATTCATCTGCTTGTAGGCGCCCTCCTGCGGGTCGCTGCCGGCCGCGCTCACACTATGGGCATTCACCCCGAGGAACACGCAAAGGATGATCGCGACAGACACGGACAGCAACGAAAGCTTAAGCACTTTTGGCATACAGAAAGATCCAACTCCAAAGCGATGTCACGCAGGCATTAGACGTGACTCGGTAGGGGAATGATACCCTTAGGCGCAAGAAAGGCGAAACAGTACTTCTGTGCTATTCAGATGACCTCAACGAGAAGACCGCTAACAGCCTTTCGGAGGAAGACTCGCATAAGCTTGCGACACAAAGGTCAAGACACATTTGATTCGGGAAGTATCGACGTCCTGGTGGCGGTGAGTGGAATCGAACCACTGACCTACGGGTTATGAGTCCGTCGCTCTAACCATCTGAGCTACACCGCCGGTCAGCTTTGGAAGGCACCACCAAGCAGGCGGCACACCTAGCAAAGGCGCAGACCTCATCATAAGGTTCAGCTTCCGGGAGGTCAATGCATGTCGTCTCACTCCCTTCCAACCCGTCCGGCTCGTCTTTCCACTTTCGGGGCGTGCACCGCAACCCTGCTCTGCCTCGTGTCGACACCCGCTTACGCGGTGCTTCTTAGTCCTTGCCGCGCCAGCGACTCGCAACTGGCCTGCCGTCTCCGGTCGGTTCTGGATGTGCTGGAGGTCATGGCTTGGATTCTCGGGCTTCTTCTCCTCGTCGCGGCGCTTTCTGCTGTTCGTGCCTTCCGGCGCAAACAGAAGAAGCTCCGACCGGAAGATATCGCCCCTGATGCACAATGATGTGGTGCCGGAACTCGCAGGAAAGGTCCTTGGGGTCATCCCCGCTCGGCTGCACTCACAACGGCTCCCCCAGAAGATGCTGCGCAGCATCGCGGGCAAGCCGCTCCTGGCCTGGACCTACGAGGCCGCGAAGGCCTGCCCACAGTTGCATGAGGTAGTAGTTGCCGTAGACTCTGAACCGCTAGCGCAGCTGTGCACGGATCAGGGCTGGCCCTTCTTGATGACGTCGCCCTCCCTTCCAAGCGGAACGGACCGTCTCCATGCGGTGAGTCAGCACCTGTCAGCAAGTCTTTACGTAAATATCCAAGGGGATGAGCCTCTCGTGCAGCCCGTGCACATCGCGGCCCTGCTCGCTCCTTTCCTTGAGCAGGCCGTTGATGTTTCCACCTTGAAGGTGCCATGTCGCGCCGAAGAGGTCGGTAACCCCAATGCTGTCAAGGTTGTCACTGCGCACGATGGGCGTGCGCTCTATTTTTCCCGTGCAGCGATACCATACGACCGGGAACAAGGGGGCCAGGCGTCCTACTTCAAGCACCTGGGCCTGTATGCCTACCGTCGTGAAGCCCTGGAACGTTTCGCTCGCCTGCGGCCAGGCACGTTGGAACAAACAGAAAAGCTCGAGCAACTGCGCCTGCTCGAGAACGGCCTGTCGCTCTACGTGACCCACGTGGACGTACCCACGGTTGGCGTCGACACCGAAGAGGATCTGCGGCAAGTCGAGAGGCTGCTCCTGGAGCGCTCCAGATAGGGCCCCCTTTCTGCCATCTTGAGCTCTTCTCGGTCTTGTCCGACCTCCTCGACACGGCTCAGGGGCGGTGCTGAAGGCTCACTTCCAGTGTTTTGCCGTGGAGCGTCGTGGTTACCTCCTGCAATGAACTCACCACCCATTGCGCGCCCTCCGCAAGCAGCTCCGCCTCCGTGTGGGTTCCGAGCACGCCCAGAACGGTGCAGCCGGCGCTCACGCCCGCGCGCACGCCACTCGGCGCGTCTTCAACGACCAGGCAGTCTGCCGGCTTGGCATGGATCAGGGCAGCTCCCCTGCGATAGGGTTCCGGGTCAGGTTTGCCTCGCTCCACCATGTCCCCACTCAGGATCAACTCAGGCACTGGAAGACCGGCAGCCTGCAAACGCCCCACTAACAACCTTCGTGTCGCTGAGGTCACAATGGCCCATCGCTCGCGCGGTAAACCGGCAAGCAGCTCTGCTGCACCGGGCAGCACCGTCAGGTCGCCAATGTCCTCAAGCTCCATGTCTTCAATCAGCCGCAAGCCTGCCACCGTGTCCAACCCTGGTACAAGCTGCTGCATGATGTCGAGCGCCCTTACGCCGTGAGGGACCTCGAAGTGTTCCGCATCTGGAACCCCGTAGTGCATCGCCCAACGCCGCCAACAGCGGTTCACGCTGCCAATCGAACTGACAAGCACCCCGTCCATGTCAAACAGAATGCCCTCTACCTCAACAGTCAACGTGGTGCCCTAACCTTTCCCGCTTTCGAGAACAAAGGCTCGTGCTGCATCGAGGATTGCCGTCACACTTCCAGTGGAACAGCTCTCGCAATACACCCGCAGCAGAGGCTCGGTTCCACTTGCGCGTAAGAGCAGCCAGGTCTCCGCAGCATTCGGCTTGGTCGCGCAGCCCGGCTCTTCCAGAAAGAACTTGATGCCATCCAGTGTCTCTGTGCGCAGGATCTTCCGCCCAGCAAACTCCACTCTTCCCGCACCCGCACGCTGAATGGCCGATTGCTTCTGGTCCTCCGTGATGTGCATGTCAAGGCGTCCGTACTGGTGCTCACCGTAGCTGGCCTGCAAGGCCGCGACCAACTCGCCGAGCGTCTTGTTCTCGTCGGCCATCACCTGCGCCAGCAGAAGGCTGTTCAGCAGGCCGTCGCGCTCAGGAAGGTGACGGCTCAGCCCTACGCCGCCTGACTCTTCTCCTCCGATCAGGATCTCTTTCTCCAGCATCAGGTCACACACATACTTGAACCCGATACCGTGCTCGTGCAACTGCCGTCCATGCCGGGCCGCAATGCGATCCAGCATCTTGGTCGTGTTGAACGCCCTCGTCACATCGCCAGGCCACCCTTTGCGCGTTAACAGCCATTCCAGCAGAATGGCAAAGATCTTGTGCGCGTCTACGACGTTGCCATGCTCGTCCACGGCACCGATGCGATCCGCATCCCCGTCGGTCACCAGGCCCGCATCACACTGTTCCGCCACGACCCGCTCCTGCGTCAGGGCGATATGCGGCAGAATAGGCTCAGGATTGATGCCGGGAAACGCCGGATTGACCTCGCTGCGGATCGCTACGAAGGGGATGCCCGCACGAGCGAAGATGCCTGCAACATAGCCCTGCCCGGCGCCATACATCGCATCGAGGAGGAAGCGGAAGCCGGAGGCCCGAATGGCATTCAGGTCAACAAAGCCCTCGATGGCCTGGAGGTACGGGGGCGTGAAGTCGACCTCGTCCACTGCGGCAGGCATGGCGGCGGCTGGCAGGTCACGTCCCAACTCCTTCTCGATATCCGCAATGATGGAAGGCTTGCCCGAACCCCCGTAGCTGGCCTTGTACTTCACCCCATTCCAGTCGGCCGGATTGTGACTCGAGGTGATCATGACGCCGCCCACAGCCCCACGGTCCCGCACCGCAAAGGACAACTCCGGGGTGGGCGTGATCTTGCTCGCCAGGGCAACCGGAATGCCGGCTCGGGCTAACTCATCAGCCACCACGCGGGCAAAGGAACGAGAGCCAAAACGAGTGTCATAGCCGATGCAGACACCACGCTCCGGATGAGGTTGGGCCAGCACGTAGCGGCCAATTGCCCTGGCGGCCACACGAACATTGTCAAAGGTGAAGTCGTCGGCAATGATGCCTCGCCAGCCATCCGTACCAAACTTCACTGCCGTTTTGGGGGCAGCGCTCACGATCTCGTCCCTCACTCCTGCTCCCATCACGTCAGGTCTTCCCGTCCCGCTTTGCGCAGCTCGCTCACCACGCGGCCAACCTCCTGGGAGTGGGCGCGGGTCGTCACCAGCAGAGC
>CAXTRM010000055.1:0-4475 GCA_964246625.1 uncultured Acidobacteriaceae bacterium | reverse complement strand
AACCAGGGCCACCGCCTTTTTCGGCGCATACACGTAGCATCCGGTCGAGGTGATCTCCACCCCGTGCGGCGCCTCGATCACGTTTACCTTTTGTGGATCGTTCACGTCCGCCATGTGCTCATAGAGAGCCGCCCAGGAGCCAAGATCGTTCCAGGCGAAGTCTGCCGGCAGGCAATACAACTGGGATTGCACCTCGCCCTTGGCGGACCGCGGCTCCAGCACCGCATAATCGATCGAAATCGATTCGCACTGCGGGTACAACGCGGCAAAGCGCTCCTCAAACTCCGGCGTTCCCCATGATGCTGCGATCTGCGTTAGCAGATCGGCCATGACGGGCTTGTGTTCCCGTACCGCACCGGCCAGCGTCGCCGCGCTCCAAAGAAAAATGCCGCTGTTCCATACATAGTTCCCGGACTTCACAAACGCGCGCGCCCGCTGGCTGTCCGGCTTCTCGGTGAAACGACGCACGCGCCGCAGGGAGATACACTCCTGCCCTACCTGCACCGGCTTGGACGCGGCGCCAAGCTCGATATAGCCGTAGCCGGTCTCCGGACGTGTCGGCGGTACGCCCAGCACCACCATCTTGGGTCCGCTTGCGGCCACCTGGGCCCCGGCCTGCAGCACCAGACGGAACCGCTCCGCATCGCCGATCGTGTGGTCGGACGGAAACACGGCCAACACCGTCTCCGGGGCCATCGTTTCGAGCAAAAATGCCACCAGGGCGCAAGCGGGCGCCGTGTTGCGCGCCGCAGGCTCCAACAGCAGGCGCTCCGGCTGCACCTGGGGAAGCTGTTCGGCGATGGTGCCGGCAAGCAGCCCATTCGTGATCACCCAGACGCTTCCCTTGCTCACCAGATCGCCCAAACGCGTCACGGTGCTCTGGATCATCGTGCCTTCGCCGTCCAGCTGCAACACCTGTTTGGCGCGCGCACGCCGGCTGCGCGGCCAGAACCGCGTGCCGCTACCCCCGGCAAGGATGATCGCCGCAAGCTGCGGCGGCAAGGAAGACGTGTCGGTTGGCATAAACCTATCCTAGCCCGTTGTTCCCTGAACGTGCATGGTCACGGTGGTAACGCGTTGGCTCGATCTCCGTACCCTTTCACGGCTGAAAGCGACCTTGCTTACCGCAAATGGGCCAGGTAACTCCGCAACCTGTCCACGCCCTTGTCGATCACGTCGGCCGAAACCGCATACGACAATCGGATGTGTGTGGCGGTCCCGAAGGCCTCGCCCGGCACCGTCACCACTTGGGCCTCACGCAAGAGCTTGCCTGCCAGCTCCGATGCCGTTTGCACACCGGCCTTGCCGCCCAGGAACGCCTTTACGTTCGGGTACACATAGAAGGCGCCCTGCGGCACCGTGCACTCCAGCCCCGGGATCGTCCGAAACCCTTCCAGGATCCTGTCGCGCAGCTTGATGTACTCTGCCCGCATCTCGCGCACACACGCCTGCGAACCTGTCACCGCCGTGATGGACGCCTGCTGCACGATGCTGGTCGTGTTGGACGTGGACTGTGATTGCAGCTTGCCCATGGCCGCGATAATGGGCTTGGGGCCCAGCGCAAATCCGGCTCGCCATCCAGTCATCGCGTACGTCTTTGACAACGACCCAAGGACGATCATGTGCTCTTTGCACTCCTTGAGCGCGCCTGCCGAAAAGGACTCCCCTTGAAACGTCAGGTACACGTAACACTCATCCAGCAACACATACACGCCACGTTCATGGGCCATGCGCACAATGGCTTCCACATCCTCACGCGGCAGCACCGCGCCGGAGGGATTGGAGGGCGTGTTCAGAATGATGGCCTTTGTCCGCTCCGTCACGGCTCGCTCGAGCATCGCCGCAGTCACGCGGAAGTCTTCGGCCTCCTCGGTCTCCACAAACACCGGCACCCCGCCTGCATACTGCACGATGTCCTTGTAGCTCACCCAGTACGGCACAGGGATGATGACCTCATCGCCGTGGTCGACCAGGACCTCCATGGCATTGAAAATGGCCAGCTTGCCACCCGTGGTAAACACGCACTCTTCCGCAGAATAATCCGAGCCGAAGTCTTCGCGATGCCGGTCCACGATAGCTTGCCGGATCTGCGGTACCCCCGCCACCGCGGTGTAGCGTGTGAAATCCTTCTCGATCGCCTGTATCGCCGCATCTTTGATATGCCGCGGCGTGGAAAAATGCGGCTCGCCCGCACCGAAATCCGCCAGATCGAGCCCTGAAGCTTTCATCTTCAATGCTTCGGCGGTAATGGCCATGGTGGCCGACACTTCGATCCGGTTGATCCGGTCTGACAGGATGCTTCTGGCAACAGCAGTGCTCATACTTTCCAGTCTAAAATCGAATTCGGGAACATGGCAGCGGTCACTCCGCCAGCGCCACCGGATTTTCAGAGTGCTCAATCAGCTTGCCTCGCGCCTTGGCCAGCAGACGCGCATGCACGTTTGCAGGCACAAGCATACTGACATCGCCCCCAAGCTTGGCCACGCCTTTGATCAGGCGCGAGCTCACAAAGGTGTACTGCTCGGCCGGAATCAGGAAAAGCGTCTCCACATCGGGAGCCAGCTTACGATTCATAAGGGCCATCTGCAGCTCGTACTCGTAGTCCGATACGGCTCGAATGCCCCGGAGTACCGCCTGCGCCCCGCGCGATCGCGCAAACTCCACCAGCAAGCCATCAAACACCGCAACAGAAACGTTAGGCCAGGCCGTCGTTGCTTCCTGGAGCATCGCCACACGTTCGTCCACGCTGAAAAGCGCTTCCGGCTTTGTGGAGCTTTGCAGCACAGCAATCACCAGCGTGTCTGCAATCTTTGCGCCGCGGGCGATCAGATCAAGGTGACCGTTTGTCAACGGATCAAAGGTGCCGGGGTAAACCACTGTGAACCGGGACATGGCGCCTCCAGAATATCCCGGACTTCCTTTGGCTCGGCTCACGCCCGGCTGCCTGGGTGTCGGTAGGCTCCGGGACTCTCCCCCAAACCTGCGGCAGCGCCGACATCCGCGAGGGTGACTTCCCTAGAGTCCTGTCTCCTTTGGCCGTGATCTGCCGCTCCTGAGCCGCGCGAGCAGCTTGTACCTAGCCGAAGGCGTGCTTGCGAGCGTTGCCGCGCCTTAACGGCCCATGGCCACCGGCTCGCGAGCCTCGCGCGGGAGGTAGAAGTCCTGCACATACGCCCGCACACCGTCTTCCAGGCGGGTGAACGGCCTCGCATACCCTGCGGCGCGCAGCTTGCCGACCTCGCCTTGCGTGAAGTACTGGTACCTGCCCCGAAGCTGTTCTGGCATTTCGATGAACTCAATTCGCAATGGAAGACCCATCGCCTCAAAGACCGGGGTTACCAGGTCTACCCACGTCCGTGCTACCCCGGTGCCGCAGTTGAACAGCCCGCCCGGCGCTTCCGGGTCCTGCAGGGCAAAGTGCAGGGTCACATCCACGGCATCCTTTACAAAGATGAAGTCGCGCATCTGCTGGCCATCGCCGTACTCGGGCCGGTAGCTCTTGAACAGCTCGACCTTGCCCGTCGCACGAATCTGCTCGTAACTTTTTGACACCACCGATCGCATGTCCGCTTTGTGGTCTTCGTAAGGCCCGTACACGTTGAAGTACTTCAGCCCCACGATGTTGGGCGCGTCTTCACGCTGGAAAAGTCCATGCTTCAGCGCCCACAGGTCAAACAGGTGTTTTGAATAGCCGTACATGTTAAGCGGCTTCAGTGTGGGCGTAACCGCGTCGTCGTCGTCGTAGCCTTCGGCACCGTCCCCATAGGTCGCTGCACTCGAGGCGTACACAAAACGCACCCCGTTTTCGATGGCCCAGTTGGCCAGCACCCGTGTGTACTGGTAGTTGTTTCTCAGCAGGTAATCGGCATCCCGTTCCGTTGTTGCGCTACACGCCCCCAGGTGAATGCACGAGGTTGCTTCGGCAAAGGCGCCCTCCTCAAGTAGGCCCAGGAACTCCTCCGGCGACACAAGATCCTCATACCGCAGGCCTACGAGATTCTTCCACTTCTCGTCTTTGCCCAACTCGTCTACCAGGATCAGTTCATCGACGCCGTGCCGGTTCAGTTCCGCCACAACATTGCGCCCGATAAACCCCGCCGCACCCGTCACGATCAACGGTCTTGCCATACGCTCTGCCACCTCGTCTCGGCTCTGTGGCCATCCTACATGGCATGTCCACCCGTCCGGGGCAGAGGGAAATCAAGCCGCGCCGCAACATGCCGCAGCCCTGCTGCAGCCTTGCCGGGAATTCAGGCCCGTTTCGGTATCATCAGAGATGTGCCCTGCTGCAGTCAGTGACTTGCTGCCTCGTTCTTCCCGGCAGGTCACTAGCCTCCCCTCTAAAGAAGGCCCGCTCAGCGGGTTCGGCACAAGGGATTTGGTTCTGATCCACATCTAAGTTCTTTGGTTGGAAGATCTTGCAAGGTTTGGGGGAGGGGGGGGTATCCCTCCTTACCTCCGCCTCGGGAACCTCA
>CAXTRM010000054.1:14781-16241 GCA_964246625.1 uncultured Acidobacteriaceae bacterium | reverse complement strand
ATCTTTACGCAGGGTACATGGACGGGCTACGGCATCTATGAGGCGTCTCAACTCGCCGTGCCGCTAACGTTTCTCCAGTTCTCGCGGCAGTTTGAGGCCGAGGCCGATTTCCTTGGCGTGCAGTACATGTACAAGGCCGGCTATGACCCACAGGGCATGGTGAGCATCTTTGAAAAGCTTGATGCTCTCGAGAAGCATAAGCCGGGAGCAATCTCTCGTGCCTTTAGCGATCATCCTGCGACGCCGGATCGCATCGATAATGTTGAGAACGAGATCGCTACTATTCTTCCAGCTCGCCCCGAGTATATGGTCACCACCTCGGAGTTCGACACTGTGAAGGCAAGACTCGCTCGCATCCAGAACAAGCGTGGCGTCAATGACAAAAAGGGCGGGAACAAGCCGACGCTTCGGCGGACAGCTGGATCGAACAACGACCCGAACAACACCAATCCTTCGACCACAGGTACAGATCGGCCAACGCTGGGCCGCCGCGACTAGGGTCAACGGTCAAGCACTCAGGAGCCCGGCTCTTTGCCGGGCTCCTGCACGTAGCAGAGGTAACACGAAGGCGTCAGGTTAAACACATGCCAGAAGAAACTGTAAAACATACGACGGGCTACACAGACGACCATGCGGCATCGGGCCTGGATGCTCACTTCCCCGAGATTGAAACCTGGCAAAACCAGTTCGCTGCGTATGAGATCATCATCGATGATCCTGAGTTCACCAGCGTTTGCCCGAAGACCGGTCTACCTGACTTCGGCGTTTTAACGATCCGGTACATGCCCCGTGACCGCTGCGTCGAGTTGAAGTCGCTGAAGGAATACCTGTTCTGCTACCGCAATCTGGGGATCTTTCAAGAAAACATTGCTAACCAGGTTCTAAACGACCTGGTGAAGGCCACCGATCCGGTTTGGGCCGAGGTCAAGGGCGACTTCCGTCCTCGGGGCGGTATCTCGACCGTTGTGACGGCTCGCTACCCAAGAGCCGAAGAGATGCGATAACTCCACGGCAGAGCTCGCGCGAGCCGGTACACTGATCGGTATGCTTTCAGGAGTTTCGGTCGTTATCCCTGCCTTGAACGAGGCGGAGTCCATTGGTGCTGTCGTCCGTTCGCTGCCGTGGGCGAGCATCGATGAGTGCATCGTGGTTGACAACGGCAGCACGGACGGCACGGCAACAGCAGCTGCCGAGGCAGGTGCGCGTGTCGTCACGTCTCCGCGTGGTTACGGTGCTGCCATGGCTGCCGGAGTAGCCGCTGTGCTCGAGACGACAAAAGTAATCGTACTCATGGACGGTGACGGCTCCGATGATGTGCAGCAGATGCACCAACTGCTCGCGCCCGTCCTGAACGGTGACGCCGACTTTGTTATCGGGTCACGCATCCGCGGCCAGCGTGAGCCCGGTTCCATGCTGGGCAGCCAAATCTTTGCAGCGCACCTGATCAGTCGCTTGGTGAA
>CAXTRM010000054.1:13718-14771 GCA_964246625.1 uncultured Acidobacteriaceae bacterium | reverse complement strand
CGCTACACCGACATGGGACCGTTTCGCGCCGTTCGCAGGGAGGCTCTGGAAGGCCTGGACATGCGCGAGATGACCTTTGGCTGGAACCTCGAGATGCAGATCAAGGCGGTCCGCAACAAGCTTCGTATACGTGAGATTCCCGTCAATTATCGGCGTCGTCTTGGAGGCGTCTCCAAGGTTTCAGGGGACCTGCGCGCCTCCTTCCTTGCTGCCCAGCGGATCTTGGGTGTCTTCTGGCGCGTGCGGCGCAGTGCGGCATGAATTCTGTGGAACCCGTCATCGAGCTGGAACAGGTCAACGTTGCACGTGGGGATCAAGTCGTTCTGGAGAACATCAATTTGCATGTGCAACCAGGAGAACACCTGGTCATCCTCGGGCCGAACGGGTGCGGTAAATCAACGCTTCTGAAGACACTTACCTGCGAACTCTACCCGCTGCCCAGACCAGGCACACGGATCGTCTTGTTCGGGCGTCCGCGTTGGGATATCACGGCGCTCAGGCGCATGATGGGCGTTGTCAGTGCGGAGCCCCCGGTTGAGGCAACGCAGCGTATCACCGGTTTGGAGGCGATCCTGACTGGCTTCTTCTCCAGCTCCAGGCTGTGGCCAAACCTTAACGTGTCGTCGGTCATGCAGCAGCGAGCCACACAGCTTCTGGAGCTCGTGGGTGCCACACCTCTCGCGAACAAGATTGTTGGGGAAATGAGTGCAGGACAGCAACGTCGCATCATGATCGGCCGTGCTGTCGCTGGCTCTGGGGAGCGGCGCATGCTGTTGCTCGATGAACCCTCGAACGCGCTGGATTTGGCTGCTCAGGAAGACCTACGTCTCCTGCTGGGGAACCTGGCCGGTGCCGGCATCTCCATCCTGATGATCACGCATCACGTGAGCGACATCCTGCGTGAAATGCAGCGTGTGATCTTCATGAAGAATGGTCGTATCGTCAGGGATGGCGCGAGATCGGAGCTGCTCACGGCAGCCGCACTCAGCGAGCTGTACGAACGTCCTGTTCAGATGGTGGAACGCGACGGTATTCTCTTCGCCTGGTAAGGGC
>CAXTRM010000054.1:767-13708 GCA_964246625.1 uncultured Acidobacteriaceae bacterium | reverse complement strand
AGATCGAACGAACCCCATACACGATAGGCGGCTCGTGAGGGCGCTGTTTGCCCTGAGGCCTGACCTAGCCCCTCCTTGTAACGTACGGCGCAACGTACGGCGATTTGCCTCCGGTATACAGAGGAGTTCAGCGGCTCTACCGAGAAGCTGTCGACCCGAGCTGGACCTGCACCAGTTTGGGCTGCTTCACCTCAATAGGACCTAGGACTGCCATGTTAGGCAGTGGACCTTTCACCATGGCCACCTCGTCACAGGCATACAGGCGCGGGCACGCTTGGCAGTCCTTATAGATCTTGTCAGGAAGGGCGTTTCGATCCGCAACATGAAATCCAAAATGTTCGAAAAACCCGGGAATGCGGGTGAAGAGACAGGTTGTAGCGACCCCATGCTCTTCCGACTCATGCAGCAAAGCACGGAGGAGTTCACCTCCCGCGCCGTGGCCGCGCGCCTCCGGCCGTAGCACGATGCTCCGTACCTCGGCCAGGTGCGGTCCGTACAGATGGAGGGCACCGCACCCCAGGAACTCTGCCTTCAGCGCTGGCTTGGTCACGTCTATGCTTTCAGCGACGGTGAAGTCGCGGATGTTTTCACAAATTTCGGCATAAGAACGACGCAGGAGTGTGCCATCTCCGGAAAGGGAATTCACAAGCTCGAAGATCGCGCGAGCATCCTGAAGGCGAGCCTTATGGACGCGCAACGGCAAACGCGGCAGCGCTGCTGCGGTGGCTTGCTGATCCATAAGCTCGGGTAGTGTTTCAAACAAGGTTTGAAACCTCCTCTCTTTTGGATACTTGAGCTGCGAGGCGGTTGCGATGCTCCTGCATCATGCGCTTCACGCGGTCCCGTGCGGTTCCACCCTGAACGTCGTGGCAGTCCACCGTGCGCTCGAGGGATACCGCGTCGTAGAAGTCCGGCCCAAACTGATCAGAAAGAGCGCCAAGGTCCTCCAGGGAGAGATCCTGGAGCTCCTTGCCCTGATCGAGGCCGAGGCGGACGGCGTTTCCGACGATCTCGTGAGCTTTCCGAAAGGCAATACCCTTGTTGGACAGGTAAGTGGCGGCAGCCATCGCGTTCAAATACCCATGTTCGGCAGCGGCTTGCATCGTCGCTTCATTAAAGCGGAGGACGCGGGTAAATTCGGGCAAAACATTCAGGAGACCAGCCACGGTTTCAGCGATGTCGAAGATCTGCTCCTGGCCTTCCTGCAAATCCTTGTTATATGCGAGTGGCAGGCCTTTGATCAGGGTGCTCAGCGCAGTCGCAGCCCCCAGCAGCCGAGCCGACTTGCTCCGAGCAAGTTCGGTGAGGTCGGGATTCTTCTTCTGAGGCATGGCACTGGAGCCAGTGCTGAAGGCCTCAGGTAAGTCGAGAAAACCAAACTCTGCAGTGGAGTACAGGGTCAGCTCTTCGGCAAAGCGGGAGACATGAAGTCCAAGTGTCGACGCGGCTTGTGCGAAGTCCAGCATGAAATCCCGATCGCTGGTCGCGTCCATGCTGTTGTCTGTCGGCGCGGTGAAGCCAAGCGCCTTGGAAGAAACCTGGCGATCCAGGCCAAGGGTTGCGCCGGCAATCGCGCCCGAACCCAGAGGACAGAAGTTCATGCGCGTGCGCGCGTCGAGGAAGCGGGACATGTCGCGTTCCAGCATGCTCACGTAGGCAAGCAGCCAGTGAGCTATCAGAACGGGCTCAGCACGCTGCAGGTGCGTGTAGCCAGGCATAACGGCGTCACCACATCGCTCAGCCACCACGAGCAGGGCATCCAGCCACCGCACCAGTCCGTGCAGGGTTGTGTCGATGGCGTCCCGAACGAACAGGCGCATATTCGTGGCGATTTGCTCGTTTCGGCTGCGACCGGTATGCAGCTTGAGGGCGAGGGTGCCAATCTCCTTGGTGAGCTCAAGCTCGACGAAGTGGTGGATGTCTTCGGCCTGAGGCGCGCTGGCGACAATGGCCGTGCCTACCTGGGCGTTAGAGGTCTCATACTCGATCTGGCCTGAAGTCGCGCTGATGCGGTGGGCCCAGTTGAGGGCGCGTTTGCCGACCCGGTCCAGACCGTCCAGCGTTTGCTGGAGTTCCGCTTTTGTAAGGACGTCGGCTGCTGCGATGGCGCGGGCGTGAGCCTTGGAGGCCGCGACCTCGTGAGGAAGAAGTCGCCAATCGAAAGGGAAGCTGCGCTGCCACTGCTCGAAGGTGCGGTTGAGGGGCTCGCGGAAGCGACCTGACCACATCTTGGTGGGTTGTTCTTTCTGACTGGACATAGGTCAAGACCCTAAGCTTTGGACGACCAATGCTTCCAGCGTAGGGAAGCGATCAATCCAAGCATCAAGTAAAGGAAAAGGTTGAGAAGTACGCCGGGAAGCAAGCTGCCGACCATCGTTGCTGGGTTCGAGGCCTGGGAAGATAAGCATCACGATCACTTCCTGAAACAGTGAGAATGGAGCATCACTGACGATGAACGTCACTTTTCTGCGTTCAGTGTCAGCACGCAGACGTGAGAGCAAAGCGACACCTGACCAAAAAATCTCTCTGATCCTCATCCGCATGCCCTGTTCCTTTCGCCATGTGCTCCGGCGAACGCATCTTCTGTGGAGGATGACAGGCAAAAAAAGCAGGCCCGGCAATCACTCCTTTGTATTGCTGTTATTGAGCCGTGGCATCTCGGTACCGTGGCTTAGGGTCAGAAGGCCGGTTTGGGCGTAGGTGTGGAGCTTGGCTCGGGTGTCGGTGATGTCGAGGTTGCGCATGGTGAGTTGGCCGATACGGTCGCGAGGGCTGAAGGTCGATTCGGTCTTCTCCATCGAGAGGCGTTCGGGGGCAAAAGTCAGGTTGACGCTCTCGGTGTTCAGGATGGAGTAGTCGTTGCCGCGGCGAAGTTCGATCGTGACGGAGCCGGTGACAGGTTTGGCGACCCAGCGTTGGGCGGCCTCACGGAGCATGATGGCCTGGGGGTCGAACCAGCGGCCCTGGTAGAGGAGCCGGCCGAGTTTGCGGCCGTTCTCGCGGTATTGCTCAAGCGTGTCCTCGTTGTGGATGCCGGTGAGGAGGCGCTCATAGGCGATGAAGAGCAGCGCGAGGCCAGGGGCCTCGTAGATGCCGCGGGACTTGGCTTCGATGATGCGATTTTCAATCTGGTCGCTCATGCCAAGGCCGTGGCGGCCGCCAACCGTGTTGGCTTCGAGCATGAGCGCGACGAGGTCGTCGAAGGTCTTGCCGTTGAGCGAAACAGGGACGCCTTCCTCGAAGGTGACCGTGACCTCTTCGGGTCTGATCGTGACGTCGTCGCGCCAGAAGGCGGCGCCCATGATGGGCTGGACGATCTTCATCGAGGTAGAAAGTTGCTCGAGGTCCTTGGCTTCGTGCGTGGCGCCGAGCAGGTTCGAATCTGTGGAGTAGGCCTTCTCCTGCGACATTTTGTACTCGAAGCCGGACCTTTGGAGAAAGGCGGACATCTCAGCGCGACCGCCCAGCTCGTTGATGAAGGCCTGGTCGAGCCAGGGCTTATAGACCTGAAGGTCCGGATTCACAAGCAGGCCATAGCGGTAAAAGCGCTCGATATCGTTGCCCTTGAAGGTGGAACCGTCGCCCCAGATATCGACGTCGTCCTCCTTCATGGCAGTGACGAGCATTGTGCCGGTAACAGCGCGGCCGAGAGGTGTGGTGTTGAAATACGTGACCCCGGCGGTGGAAATGTGAAAGGCACCGGACTGCAGTGCGGCGATGCCTTCACCCACGAGTTGGCTGCGTGCGTCGATGAGGCGAGCCTTTTCCGCGCCGTACGCAAGCGCCTTCCGCGGAATGGCCTCGTAATCGGTCTCATCAGGCTGGCCGAGGTTGGCAGTGTAAGCGTAGGGAATCGCGCCGTGTTGCTTCATCCAATGGAGCGCGGCAGAGGTATCGAGGCCACCGGAAAAGGCAATGCCTACGCGCTGCTTGGTGGGGAGAGATTCAAGAATTATAGACATGCTGGAAGACCTCAGAAAGACGCCGCCAATCGCGGGCACAGTCTTGCGTACAGCTGAGCTATGCCCGCCGCTAAAGCTGTTTAACGGCGGCTACGATTGTTGATCCGGTTGCGGCTGTTCGGTATACGCTTGGCGCCGCCCAGGAGCATGAGTGTGATAGCTTTTTGCGCGTGCATGCGATTTTCTGCCTGGTCGAAAACTACCGATTGCTGGCCATCAAGTACGGCATCGGTGACTTCGGCATTGCGGTGTGCTGGAAGGCAATGCATAAAGACCGCGGAAGGCTGCGCTTTGCTCATCAGGGCTTCGTTCACCTGGAAGGGTTTGAAGACAGGCGCGCGGCGCGCCGCTTCATGCTCCTGACCCATGCTGGTGCACACGTCCGTGTAGATCGCATCGGTCTCTTCAACGGCCTTTTGCGGGTCGTGTGTGAGCGTGAGCGAGCCACCCGTCGTTTCAGCAATCTCAATCGTCTTATGGATCACATCGAGCGTGGGCTCAAAGCTCTTCGGCGTTGCCACGGTGACATGGACGCCCAGGAGCGCACCCGCAAGCATCAGGGAGTGGCAAACATTGTTGCCGTCCCCGACATAGGTGAACTTCAGGCCTTCAAGCGAGCCGAAGCGCTCCTCGAGCGTCATGAAGTCCGCAATCGCCTGGCAAGGATGTTCAAGATCGCTAAGAGCGTTGATGACAGGCACATGCGCATGCTGGGCCATTTCGGTGATGGTCTCATGCGCAAAGGTACGAAGGACGATGACTTGCATCCAGCGCTCGAGATTGCGTGCCACGTCAGGTATGGACTCGCGCTCACCAAGTGGCTGCTTGGTCTGGTCCACGAAGATCGCATTGCCGCCCACCGTATTCATGGCAGCCTCAAAGGTGAGGCGTGTGCGTAGGGAGGCCTTTTCAAAGAACATCACCATCTGCTTGGCATCAAGTGCGTGGCGAAAATCCTCCGGGTTGGACTTTACGGCGTGCGCAAGCTCCAGAATCGCCGCGAGTTCGCTGCTGGCAAGGTCAGCGATCGAAACGAGATCACGCCCAGCCAGACCTTTCGCCACTTCAGTGAAGGCAGTGTCTGATTGGATGCTGAGGGAAGCCGCTCGTGGGCCGGCAGGGCGTGTGGTCATCGTAAGTGTCTTGCTGTTATCCATGAACGGTCTCTTCAGGCGTCAACGCGCCAAGGCTTTGTGTTTGCGGCATATTGTGCTCTGCACACTCGGCAAGTTGCTCATCCAGTGCGGCCGCGGCTAGGTCCATATGGTCCTTGGTGACAAGGTAAGGGGGTAGGAAGCGAAGCACATTCTCGTGCGTGCGATTGATAAGAATGCGACGCTTCAGCATACCCGAGAGCACGCTCTTGGCGATGGCCGCGGAGCTCAGCTCAAGGCCAAGCATCAGGCCCAGGCCACGAACGTCACACACCAGATGGGGATACTTCCACTTGAGGTCGAAAAGACGTCCGCGAAAGTGATCTCCCACCTCGCTGTTATGCGCAAGCCGTTCCTCTGTGCGCAGGGTATCGATCACAGCGATCGCAACCGCACACGCCAGCGGGTTGCCGCCAAAGGTCGTGCCGTGCATACCAGGCTTGATGGCGCGGGCAGCCTCTTCCGTACACAACATCGCCCCTATCGGCACGCCGTTGGCCAGCGGCTTGGCCAAGGTGGTTACGTCAGGCTGAACACCGAAGTGTTGGTACGCCGTCCATCGCCCCGTACGTCCCATGCCTGACTGGATCTCATCAAGAATCAGCAAAGCACCAGTACGGTCACAAAGTTGGCGTGCGGTCTGAAGGAACTCGCGTGAAGCAAGGTTGATGCCGCCCTCTCCTTGCAGTACTTCAAGTGCGATCGCACAGACCTCATCGCTGAAGGCTGCTTGCAGGGCCTCTGTATCGTTGAACGGCACAAAGGCCACTCCGGGCATCAGCGGGCCGAATGGCTCGCGGTAGGCCGCCTTATGTGTTGTCGCGACAGATCCCATCGTGCGTCCATGAAAGCTATGCTCCACGGCAAGGATCTTTGTGCCCATCGGTCTGCCTTCTGTTCGCAGCAGCGTCGCATGTGCGCGCGCTAACTTCAACGCGGCTTCCCACGCCTCAGTCCCGCTGTTGCAGAAGAAAGCACGATCCATCCCCGTGACTTCCGTGAGTCGCAGTGCAAGCTCGGCGGTATGCTGGTGAAAAAACAGATTGGATGTATGCAGCAAAGTCTGGGCCTGCTGCGTGATGGCAGCTGTTACCGCGGGGTGATCGTAGCCCAGCGCGCTCACGCCGATGCCGGAAAGCAGATCTAGGTACTCGGCTCCGGTCTCGTCGTAAAGGTACACTCCCTTGCCGTGCGTGAACAGAATCGGGTTTCGCTCATAGGTGGGCAGCAGCAGTTTGGCTTCTGCTGCTTGCAGCTCTGCCAAGTCAGGAAGTTCACTCTTTTGATCCATAAAAGGCTCCAGAAAGCGGGGGAAAGAACGAGTGGTGAGGGACGGAACTGCCGCTGAGCTCACTAAGCGACCATGACTTCGGTGCCTTCATCCACACGGCTGCTACACAGACCAGGCAAAACGCTCGCCGACGTGGCAGGAAGAATGCGCACGCGCTTCACGCCATGTTGCAGCGCTTCTCTGCAAGCATTCAGTTTGGGTAGCATGCCGCCTGTGATCACCGCATCACGCTCCAGCAAAGCGATCGTGCGAAGGTTTAGCCAGCGCAGAACTGAGCCATCAGCTGCCTTCACGCCTGCTACGTCGGTTAAAAAGACAAGTGCGTCCGCTTGGGTCGCTACGGCAGCGGCCGAGGCCATCTCGTCTGCATTGATGTTGTAGTACTCACCGTCAAAACCGAGCGCAATCGAGCTGATTACAGGCACTGCGCCCATCGCCCAAATGGCATCAAGCCACTTCGGATCGGTCGCAGCAATCTCCCCCACAAAGCCCAGGTCAGGTTCAGTACGCTTCTTCCGCGCCCGAAAGACATGTCCGTCGCCCCCCGTCAGACCGACAGCGGACTGATGGATGTGCTGCAGCGCAGCAACCAGGGCCTTGTTGACGCGCCCTCCCAGCACCATCAAAGCGGTGTCGCGGGTTTCTGCATCGGTAACTCGCAGCCCGGAGATGAATTCACTCTGCTTGCCCATCTGGGCAAGAACACGGGTCAATTGCATGCCGCCACCGTGGACCACAGCAACCTTGTGTCCGTCCTGGGCCAGATCAGCCACGGCCCGTGCACACTGCTGCAGCAACGTGGGGTCTTCCAGGGCAGCGCCGCCGAGTTTCACAACAAACTTCATGGAACGTGCTCCATACAAACAAAAGGGTGAGGGAACAACAAGCAGTAGCGAACGAAGCTGGTGGGCAGGTGAGCTCTACGTGACACCCTCGCCCTGGTGCCAACCCGCCATGAGATTTAGGTTTTCAATCGCCTGGGAGGCCGCACCCTTTAGCAGATTGTCCAAACACGCCACCACAACAAGTCGTCGCTGGTCCGGCCCCAACTCGAAGCCGATATCGCAAAAGGGTGTTCTCACCACGTGCTGTATCTGTGGCAGCGTCGGCGTGCGTCGGACACGAACAGTCGGGCTCTTCGCGTACAAGCTGTCGAACAGATCCTGCACCATCTCTGGGGTGCCACGTTCCTTCAAACGTACGTAGATCGTTGAAAGAATGCCTCGCGGAATCGGAAGGAGATGGGGCGTGAACTGCAGTTGATCCGCCCGGAGCTGAAGTTGTTCCAGCAACTCCCCTGTATGGCGATGCCCAAAGACGGCATAGGCTGAAAAATTGTCCGCCGCATGCATGAAGTGCGTCGTTGCTGTAGGCATTTTGCCCGCCCCCGACACGCCCGACTTTGCATCCGCAACAATGCCGTACTCCAGATCCAGTACGTGCGCCCTGACAAGCGGTGCCAGGGCAAGCAGGATCGAGGTTGCGTAGCAACCTGGATTGGCAACCAGCTTGGCCCCGGGAATAAGATCTCGGTTCAGCTCCGGCGACCCATAGACTGCCTCTGCCTGCGTGCGCCGGGCCAGCCGATCGTCCTGATCGGTAAATTGATAGACCGTCCGAAGGTCGTCGTTCTGCAATCGCCAGGCACCGGAAAGGTCAATGACGCGCATGCCGCGAGACAAGGCCTCAGGAACCCAGCTTCGCGATTGCGCGTGAGGTGTCGCCAGTAGGAGCAGCTCTGTGCCATCGCGCTCCAGCGTCTCCCACGACCATGGCTCCACCTCTGCCTCCTCGGCGTGCGGCAGCCTGGAAAGCTGAGGGTGCAGATCGGTGAGGCGTACCTGTTCGCTTTCTCCCATGCGCCCCAAAAACCTCGGAGGTGTCGCCTGCATCCGGGGATGTTGGAGAAGCAAACGTGCCAGCTCCGCTCCGGCGTAGCCCGTGACGCCCGCTACAGCCGTGCGCAACGTTGTCTTCTTGTAGGCGATGTTCCCGGCCTGCTCTTCAGCCAGGGCCAGGTCGAGCGATGAGCTAGGCAAGCAGAGCCTCCAAACGCTGGCGAAGGCTCGTCGCCGCAGCTGCATCAGTGCAGATCATCAACACGGTATTGTCTCCGGCTATGGTCCCCAGGCATTCACTCCACTGCTCGTCGTCAATGCCCGCCGCCACAGGTTGCGCGGCGCCTTTGGCGGTTAACAGCACCAGAAGATTCTGCGCTTGACGGATCTCGAGCCCAAAGGTGACGAGCAGATCCGCAACAGTCGGCAGGGCATCGTCGAAGTCGTTGTCGGGAAACGCATCATTTGGCTCAGGGAGGGCGTAGCCGGCAGGTCCCTTCAACAGCCTCAACTCGTGAATGTCACGGGAAAGCGTAGCCTGCGTGACTCTGAATCCTTTGCCCACCAACTTCCGGCGCAGCTCGTCCTGGCTCGCAATGGCTGTGCTTACCAGGAGGTCACGAATGGCGGTTTGGCGCTGGGTTTTCACAATATGGGAAGAAAGTCACCGACCGAAAAGTACGTTCTGCATAAACATGCAGGTCTGATGTATATCTATTCATGCGGCCTCTGTCAATCGCTCGCTCCAAGCGGCATCGCTAGCTCGCCCTCGCGAAATGAACGTCGTATAGTGACCTATGGACCAGTGTTTTTCCACAACGCTGGAGGCTACAGCCTCCCTGGCTAAGGTGTCTTCATCCCCGTCCGCGAACTCTTCCCAGGGCGTCAGGTCGCTGCTCGACCCGCGCTTCGAGTTCGACTCCTGCGGTGTGGGCTTTGTCGCCTCAAAAACTGCGTCCTCAAAGCATCCCATCCTTCAGTACGCCCTGACGGCCTTGGCGCGGTTGGCCCATCGAGGCGCTGTGGCAGCCGACGGTGCCTCCAGTGACGGTGTCGGCGTGATGACCGGCATCCCACGCGCCCTTCTCCTTCGAGCGACCGGCTTTGCATTGCCGGCAGAGGAGCCGTTGGCGGTCGGCATGCTGTTTCTGCCCTTCGGTGACACCCGCACAGTGACAACCCTGGAGCAGGCGCTTGCCGCCCAGAACTGCCGCGTGCTCGGCTGGCGCGACGTTCCTGTTCGTGTGGAGGTGCTTGGGGCCCTTGCCCGATCCACCATGCCGCAGATCCGTCAGGTACTTGTGGCCCCGGGGCAGGAGCAAGAGGGCTTTGACAAGCGTCTCTACCTGGCGCGCAAGGCTTTTGAGCGCGCAGTCGGCGCTGGTCAGGCCGACGGCTACCTGTGCTCCCTTTCGTCTCGCACGCTGGTGTACAAAGCCATGTGCCTTGGCGCGTCCCTGCCGGATTTCTTCCCGGATCTGCAAAGCGCAGACTATGTGACCCAGTTCGCGCTCTTTCACCAGAGGTATGCCACCAACACCACACCCGCGTGGCATCGTGCCCAGCCGGGACGGCGACTAGCTCACAATGGCGAGATCAATACCGTTTGGGGAAACCGCGCCCGCATGGATGCCGCAGATGCCTCCTTGCCGGACGAAGCCAAGCCGGTGATCACCAAGGACGGCACCGATTCAACCAGCCTGGACGAAACAGTAGAGCTTTTGTCCAACTACGGTCGCACCCTGGCTGAAAGCGTGCGGATGTTGTTGCCCCCGGCCTTTGTGAACCGCGTCTCTCCCTTTTTGCGTTATCACGCGGACGTGGCACAGCCCTGGGACGGGCCGGCAGCGCTTGCCTTCGCCGATGGGCATCTTGTCGGCGCGGCCCTGGACCGGAATGGTTTGCGGCCGTCGCGCTATGCCGTCACCGACGACGGGCTGGTCGTAGCTGGCTCGGAGGCGGGCCTGGTGGATCTTGATCCCGAACATGTCACCGAAAGCGGACGCCTCGGGCCGGGTCAGATGCTGGTCGTCGACCTGGACCGGGGCGACCTGCTGCACAACGAGGAGCTACTTGATCTTTTCGATGCAGCAACGGTGTACTCCACCTTGCTTGAGGATGCGCCGCTGGTCCCCATGGCACTTGGAGACTCGCTTGACGCATCGGGCACACCACAAACCCTTGCGGACCTGCAGCGCGGTTTTGGGTACACCAAAGAAGATTTGAACATCATCCTGAAGCCGATGGCAGCCAGCGGCAAAGACGCTGTCTGGTCCATGGGAGATGACACGCCGCTCGCCATGCTGGCCAAGTCGCCTCGCCCGCTCTACCACTACTTTCGGCAGCGCTTTGCGCAGGTCACGAATCCGGCGATCGATCCCTTGCGCGAGGCTGTGGTGTTTTCCCTGCACACGAGACTTGGTCCGTGGCCGCATCTGTTGGACACCCATGCACCGCTGCCAGGGATCGCCCTGAGCTCGGTGTTTCTGTCCCTTGGTCAAGTGGCTGCGCTTCGCCAGGGACACTATCCCCATGCGGATGCGTTGGTCCTACGGGAGATCCCGTGTCTGTTTTCGGCAGCTGCAAGCACGTTGGAAGCAGCTGTCGAGGCGCTTTGCACGTCCGCGCTCGACCACGTGAAGGCCGGGGCGAGCCTTTTGCTTCTTACGGACCGCGGTGCGAGCTCGGCGCAGCTGCCGATTCCGATGGCCATGGCTGTTGGCGCTGTCAACCAGGCCCTCACCGTCGCCGGACTGCGAACCCGATGCGGCCTCATGGTGGAGGCCGGTGACTGTCGTGATCTGCATCATGCGGCGGTGCTGATCGGGTACGGCGCGGGGGCTGTGTGTCCATGGTTGGTTTTGGAAACCTCGCGAGCTCTCCAGCCGGACGGGGTGGATGGGGAGCGCATGACCTTGAAGGCGCTGGAAACGGGGCTGGCCAAAGTGATGTCCAAGATGGGCATCTCGGTGGTGGACAGCTACCGTTCCGCGCACCTTTTCGACATCCTCGGACTGCACGAGACGGTGGTGGAAACGTGCTTTGCCGGCACGCCCGCACCGCTGTCGGGCATTGGCTTTGCCGAGCTGGAGCAACGACTGCGCCGAAGCTGGGGCTCAGCGGCCACGGCACCTTCGGCAGACGCGTCCAGCTTGCCGGACTACGGCTGGGTACGGTTCCGCAAGGCCGACAACGCCGAGCCACACCTGTGGCAGCCGCCAACCGTAAAGGCATTGCAGACCACAGTCGGAAGTGCCCGCAACGCCGCTGCGGTGGCCGATGCCAAAGCGCAGTTCCTGGTCTACTCGCACGCGGTGGATACGCAGGAGGCGGTCCGCGTCCGCGATCTGCTGGAGATCCGGCCAGTGGGACCGGAACTGGCTCTGCGTGACGTCGAGCCCGCAGAGGCGCTGTGCCGCCGGTTCTGTGCCAGCGCAATGAGCCTCGGTTCGCTGAGCCCCGAAGCTCACCAGACAGTGACCGCAGCAATGAATCTGCTGGGAGCCCGATCCAACACGGGCGAGGGCGGGGAAGACCCGGCAGTCTACCGGGTGGGGAGCACGACAGCATCGACGGTGGAGGGTGGTGGCGAGTCCTGGCAAGTGATGGCTGGCCAGGGCGGCGCGCAGGCCGCGGTGGCCGAGCTGATCGCACCGCCCGCGGTCTCGCTCAATCTGAACAACAAGATCAAACAGGTCGCCTCCGGCCGCTTCGGCGTTACAGCGGAGTACTTGGCCCATGCGGAGGAGATTGAAATCAAGGTGGCGCAGGGGGCCAAGCCCGGTGAGGGTGGCCAGCTGCCAGGGCACAAGGTGTCCGGTCTGATCGCCCGCCTGCGGCATGCGCAGCCTGGGGTCAGTCTGATCTCACCACCGCCGCACCACGATATCTACTCAATCGAGGACCTGGCGCAGTTGATCTACGATCTCAAGCGGGTCAATCCCCGTGCCGCGGTGGGCGTCAAGCTGGTGTCAAGCTTCGGTGTGGGCACCGTGGCGGCTGGCGTGGCAAAGGCGTATGCCGACTACGTGGTCATCGCCGGAAACACTGGCGGGACGGGTGCGGCAGCGTTGTCCAGCATCAAGTATGTGGGTTCCCCCTGGGAGCTCGGCCTTGCCGAAACCCAGCAAGCGCTGCGGGCCAACAATCTGCGTGATCGTGTGCGGGTGCGCGCTGACGGCGGGCTGGCAACGGCACGGGACGTCCTGATCGCGGCGCTGCTGGGCGCCGATGAGTTCGCCTTTGGCACAGCGGTGTTGGTTGCGCTTGGCTGTGACATGGCAAGGCAGTGCCACCTCAATACGTGTCCTGTCGGAATCGCGACCCAGCGGCCGGAGCTGAGGGCGAAGTTCCGGGGCAAGCCGGAACATGTCGTTACCCTGTTTCAGGAGCTCAGTGCCGACCTCCAAAAGCTGTTGGCCAAGTTCGGCCTGCCCTCCATCGAGGCTGCCATTGGCCGGGTCGATCTTCTCGAACAGGTGCGCGGCGATGGGGGCCTGAACCTCCAGCCGATGCTGGCCGAGGTCGGCACGGGGGCACGGCACTGGATGGGGACCCGCAACGACCGGCCCGGGGAAGACGATCGACTCGACGCGCCCTGGACGAAGCCGGCATTAGCCGCTGTGAGGCGTGGGGAACCGTTTCATGTCGACGCGCTGATCACCAACGCGCATCGTGCTGTCGGTGCGGAGATCTC
>CAXTRM010000054.1:0-757 GCA_964246625.1 uncultured Acidobacteriaceae bacterium | reverse complement strand
GGCGAGATCCGTGAGGCAGACATTACGTTCAGGCTGAAGGGCGTAGCGGGCCAGTCGTTTGGGGCCTTCCTCGAACAGGGCGTGACCCTGAAGCTCCATGGGCAGGCCAACGACTTTGTCGCCAAGGGACTGAGCGGCGGCACGGTCGTGATGCAGCCCGTAGGGCGGGCTGCCCACGCGAGTCATGAGCACGTCATTCTTGGCAATGTAGCGCTTTATGGGGCTACCGGAGGCCGTCTATTCGCGGCAGGGCAGGCGGGCGAGCGGTTTGCGGTGCGTAACTCCGGAGCCACGGCTGTGGTGGAGGGCATTGGCGATCACGGCTGCGAGTACATGACCGGTGGCGTAGTGGTCATCGTGGGCTCCATCGGGGTGAACTTTGGGGCGGGTATGACGGGCGGTTCCGCCTGGGTTCTGGACGAGGAGGGCGATGTGCTCGCAAAGCAACGCTTCCATGCCGAGTTCCTGGAAGCGCGGCCGTTCGCATCGTGCTCAGCCGAAGAGCAGGTTGGCCTCCGTGAGCTGCTGGAGGAGCATGTGCGCCTGACCGGGAGTGAACTGACCTCGGCCCTGCTTGGCGACTGGGGCGAAGCCGCCAAACGGTTTGTCCTGTTTCTGCCCAAGCCGCAGGCGTGAGGTTCCCGAGGCGGAGGTAAGGAGGGATACCCCCCCCTCCCCCAAACCTTGGAAGATCTTGCAACCAAAGCACTTAGATGTGGATCAGAACCAAATCCCTTGTGCCGAACCCCCTGAGCGG
>CAXTRM010000053.1:0-16254 GCA_964246625.1 uncultured Acidobacteriaceae bacterium | reverse complement strand
GCTTGAACTCGAGCAACGCCTGCAAGCGCCTCCCTTCGGCGGCGTCCTGCGCAAAGGCCGCCTGTTCCAGGCGCAGTCGTGCGACCTCGGCCCTCAGGGCCTCGTTCTGGCGTCGCGCCCCGCGCAGGTCCACATAGTTTGCCCAGGTGCGTCGTACGGCGAAGCTGCTGCCGTGCGACGCACGCTCCAGGGGTCCGGCCACTGCCATCGTCCACTCACGCAGAAGCGACACCTTTTGTCCGTCCTCGCCGGAGAGCAAAGCGGCGTTGGCCCGCACCGGGTGGCGCACCTGCGTGGCCAGCCAGAGCGTCTGCGCCAACACCACCGCTAACAAAACCAGCGGATTCTTTAGCCGACCAAGAAAGGTGTCCATCGACGTGTCCAACTCCTGCAAAACCGCATCCTCCCCATTCCATCACGTTTTGCTGTCGGGTCTGGCCAGTTAGCATGAGGCCTGTGGTCCTCACGTTCGACACACCCGTCCGCTTCCTGAAACGTGTTGGGGATCGTATCGCCGCGAGCCTGGCCGAGCGCGGCATTGAGAGCGTGGAAGACCTCCTGTACCATCTGCCCTTTCGCTACGAGGACCGGGTCCACCCCAAACCGCTCGCCGACTACCAGCCCGGCGACATGGCCTCCGTCACGGGTGAGGTCCGCGGCACGGTGCTTCTTCGCACCCGCGCCAAACCCATCTTCGAGATGACCGTTGGCCTCCGATCGCCTGCCCAGGAGACTGAAACCGACAGCCCTGCGCTGCTGAGTCAACCTCCGGTGCTGGAAACCCTGAAGTGCCTCTGGTTCAACGGCACCTACCTCCGTGACCGCTTCAAACCTGGTCAACAGGTCGCGCTGTACGGCAAGCTGGAGGGCTCGCGTTCCGGCACCGCCCCGGGCGCTGTTCCCGGCACAACGCGCTGGAAGATGATTCAACCCACCTTTGAGATCCTTCCTGAGCCCGGCAGCGACACCGGCGAAGATGCCGAGTTCACGACGCTGGAGATGGGCCGCATCGTGCCGGTCTACCAATCGCTCGGCGGCACCACCCCATGGGGGGCCAAGCTGACCTCACGCTGGCTCCGCCGTGTGCTGTGGCAGCTCTTCCACGATCTGGCCGAAAGCAATGTGGAAGCCGTTGAAACGCTGCCACGCTCGCTCATCGAACGCCTCAGCCTGCCCAGCCGCATGCAGGCGCTGCGTGACCTCCACTTCCCTTCCGCCGATACCTCGCTTGCCGATCTCCAAGGGGCGCAAACCGCTGCCCATCGCCGCCTGATCTTTGAAGAGCTCTGGTATCTCGAGTTGGGATTGGAGCTCAAGCGCAAAAAGCTTCGCGAACGCGCCGGCACGGCGTTCCACACAGGCAGCGAGGTGCGTGAAGCACTGAAACAGGTACTTCCTTTCAAGCCCACCAACGCACAAAAGCGTGTTCTTGGTGAGATCGTCTCCGACATGCGCGAACCCCGCCCCATGCGCCGCCTGCTGCAAGGCGATGTGGGCTCCGGCAAGACCATCGTCGCACTTGAGGCCGCACTGGTGGCCATTGAGAACGGCTACCAGGTTGCGCTCATGGCACCTACAGAGATCCTGGCCACGCAACACTACCTTTCCGCACGCAAACTCCTCGCCGAGGCCATCTCACCCACGCACAAGCGGCCTTACCGCACCACGCTGCTGACCGGCTCACTCGACACCCGAACGAAGCGGGAAGCCCGGAGCCGCATCTTCCGCGGTGAAACGGACCTTGCGATCGGCACCCACGCCCTGGTGGAGGAGAAGGTAGACTTCGAGAACCTCGGTCTGGTCATCATGGATGAGCAGCACCGGTTTGGCGTCCAGCAGCGTTACAAGCTCATGCGCAAACCGGGCCCGGACGGCGTGGCGACCGAACCTGACGTGCTCGTCATGACCGCCACCCCGATCCCGCGAACCCTGGCCCTTACCCTATATGGCGACCTCGAAGCGTCTCTTCTGGACGAGCTGCCACCCGGCCGTACCCCTATCACCACTCGTCGCATGCCCTGCGAACGTGCCGGGGAAGTGTGGGACTTCGTTCGCAAACAGGTCGGCTCCGGTCGCCAGGCATATATCGTGTACCCCGTGATCGAGGGCGACAAAACCGACCAGCCCGAACTGGACTTCGCCCATGACCCGGAAGCGCAACCGGAGCCGTCCCAAACCCGGCCCGCGGCTCGCAGGGCAAGAGCCGCCGCACAGAGCGAGGCTTCCGATGCAGCGGCCGTTGCTGGAGTTGCGTCTCGGTTGCAGCCCTCACGGAAGCGGCTTGCATCTGTTGCGCCGACGGACCCGCAGGCACTCTTCGCTCACCACCCCGCGCGACCGTCCATCGTTTCCCTTCGCGCCACGGTTGAACCGCCCGTGAAACAGCGCCGGCCCGCTCAGCGAGCGAAACTTCGTTCCGCCACAGAGATGTACGACGAGCTTTCGCAGGGAGCGCTGAGCGGCCTCAAACTTGGGCTGCTGCACGGCCGTATGCCGAACGACGACAAGGACGTCACCATGGCCCGCTTCAAGCGCGGTGAGATCGATGTTCTTGTCGCAACCACCGTGATCGAGGTCGGTGTCGATGTGCCCAATGCCGCCATCATGGTGATCGAACATGCTGAACGGTTTGGACTCGCCCAGCTCCATCAGTTGCGTGGCCGTGTTGGACGTGGCTCTGCCAAGAGCTACTGCGTCTTGCTGACCGGGGATCGTCTTACCCCCGAGGCCGAGGCACGCCTTGATGAGATGGTCCGGACACAGGACGGCTTCCAGCTTGCCGAGTTCGACCTTGCCCAACGCGGCCCCGGCGAGTTCTTCGGCACGCGCCAGGCAGGTCTCCCCGAGTTCCAAATTGCAAGTCTTACCCGCGACCGCAAGCTCCTTGAGCTTGCCAAAGGGGAGGCGGCTCGGTTTGTCGACCAGCCCGATCCGAGTGTCGCGCCTGAGGAACGCAGCGCCGTTTGGACGCGTCTCCGCCAGCAGTGGCAGCGTCGATACGGTCTTGTTGAGGCCTGAAGGAAAGATGGTCGAGAGCTCGTAATGCCGTGCGTGACCGGAACGGGATCCCTTCGCTTCGCGGCTTTCCCGGCCCGGGTTCTCACAGCTAAACAGTCGCGGGCAAGCCGGATGCCAGCGCCGGCACGTGCTTTTTGGGGCCACGCTTCCTGGCAACCAGGATCCTGATCCGGTCAAGCATTTCGGTAGGTGTGCACGCACCTTTGGGCAGAAAAGCATCCGCGGCGGTGGCCCGCTCAAAGCTCGACACCATGCCAGAGACAAGGAGGGCGGGCAGACCGGGATGGAGCGCCTTGGCTCGACGAACCAGTTCATTGCCCTCCATCGCCGGCAGGACCACATCGGCCAGCAGCAAATCGATGGATCCCGGCATCGCCCTTTGCAGATGTTCCAGCGCGGCGTGCGGATTAGGGAAGCCAAGCACGCGGTAGCCACGGGTTTCCAGCATGAACTTCCGAATTGACAGGACCTGCTCGTTTCCTTCCACACACAAGATCGTCTTACGAGGGCGCATCAGGGACATGGTCTCTCTGCCGGGTACCCGGCGGCTTCCGGCGCGTGGCCGGTACTGAATCAGGCCAGGAGGCGGCGTTTGCGTCCTGAGGACACATGGCCTTGCCCGGCGATGTCGGAGCATCGAACGCGGCCTTTGGCAGGTCCGCGAGACGCAAAGGTGCGAGGCGCCACGAAAGGTGCAGCGCGGGTACGGTATGCCCCGAGGCGATGGCACGCGCGGGATCAGGGCAGCGCGGTCAAAAAGACCACGCAAATGGCGTGATTCCAAGGACTGCTACAGTGTTTCGCCACCCACGAAAGTGTTATGTCGAGGTGCGATTGCCTGAGCATACGGACCGGAACCACGGACGGCAACCCGAGAACAAAAGGCGAACATTCACGTGCGGTTCACCTCCCAATCCACTGCTGTGTGAGGAACCGTTGCCGTTATTGACGTTTCTGGTTCCTGTGGCTGTGCATAACGAGGTTAGCTGGAAAGGAAGAGACGTCCCGTTGCCACGCAAATGGTGCGACCTGCCACTGTCACATCGGTGAGGGTCTTGCCGTCAAGTGTCGCCTGCACGGTGATGCGGCTTGGCCGCTGCATTTCTACCCCCTGGAGGAGTGTGGTTGGTTGCCCGGAGCCCGCAAGGCCTTCCCGCACCAGCCACGCGATACACGGCCCTGCTGCAGACCCGGTAGCCGGGTCTTCCCCATTTGCCCATTGCATGCGCGCCCGCCACGTGCCGCTTTCGGCAGGTGCGATGCAGTAAAACCAGCGTGCGTCCCGCTCACGAAGCCAGGCAGCCGCCTCGGGTTGCGGAATGTGGAGACGCGAAAGCACCTCCACAGATCGAAGGGCCACGATGCAGAAGGCGTTCCCGGTGGACACAATCTGGGGCCGGTGCCCGGTGAGCAGGTCCGACCCAAAAAGACCAAGCACGGCCGCCACCTCCGCCGGGTCATGATCGCGCCCGAACTCTGGATCGCGTTGCCGCATGGAGCCATACAGCCCCGCGGCGGCATCCTGTGCTGGAACGGCGCCGAAGTGCACCGGGATGAGCCCGAATTTGAGCCGCAATGTGACGGTGTCCGCATCGCGCAGCGCTGGATGGTGAAGGCGTAGCCAACTGGCGGTACCCAACGTGGGATGGCCGGCGAAGGGAAGCTCTTCTTGTGTGGTGAAGATGCGCACCCGGATCCCGTCACGGCGGTCCTCTTCGGGATCCTCTGCGGGAAGGACAAAGGTGGTTTCGGAGAGGTTCGTTTCCCGTGCAATTGCCTGCATGTCGCTGCTGCTCAAACGGCGGCCGTCATGAAACACAGCCAGTGGATTGCCCTCCAGGGCACGTTCGGCAAAGACGTCCAGCACGGTGTAGTCGAGGGGCACGGGCATAGGCAAAGTCTAGTGATCCGGGTCGACGTTCGACCGGGGTTGACAGAAGTACTTCGCTTCCGTACCGTTGTGTTCACCGCAAAGGGGATAACCTGCCCCGGCGGTCAAATTTCTAAGCATGCTTCCCTCCTCCTCCATCTCGTCATGCCACTGTGACTGCCGCTGCTGTTGCCGCAGCCCGGCAAGGGTGAGTGGATGAGCAAGCAACGACAGTAAGCATGTCCTAGCGAGTCCAGACCCACCCAGGCCGAAGCCGGGTGGGTCTTTGTGTTGCAGCTCGGCGACCACTCGCACAGAAGCGAATCTAACCCTCGGGACCAAGCGGAGCAAAAATGTACCTCAGCCAGTTTCGTAACAGCAGGAAAGGATTCTGATGTCCCTTCGCATCAACGATATCGCCCCCGATTTCACTGCCGAGACCACACAGGGCACCATTCACTTCCACGAGTGGATTGGCGATCAATGGGCCGTGCTCTTTTCGCACCCCAAGGATTTCACCCCGGTCTGTACCACAGAGCTTGGGGCAATGGCAGGCCTGGAAGCTGAGTTCGCCAAGCGCGGGGCCAAGGTGATCGGCCTGTCCCTGGATCCGGTGGAAAGCCATGCCAAGTGGGCCAAAGACATCGAGGATGTGGGTGGCACACCTGTGCGGTACCCCATGATTGGCGACCCTGAGTTGAAGATTGCCAAGCTGTATGACATGTTGCCTGCGGATGCGGACGAGATCGAGGGGGGCCGCACAGCGGCTCACAATGCCCCGGTTCGGACTGTCTTTGTAGTCGGTCCTGACAAGCGGATCAAACTGCATCTCGCTTATCCGATGACCACCGGTCGCAACTTCGACGAGGTTCTGCGGGTACTCGACTCGATGCAGCTCACGGCCAAGCACAAGGTCGCGACCCCAGCGAACTGGAAACAGGGCGAGGACGTGATTATCACCGGTGCTGTCTCCAACGAAGAGGCAGACAAAATTTTCCCGGGGTACAAGACAGTGAAGCCCTACCTCCGTACCACGGCACAGCCTCAATAACGTATGCTGTCCGCAACGGGCGAACCCGCCCGCGCGAGCACCGGTGGCGAAGTGGCTAACGCGCTGGTCTGCAAAACCAGTATTCGTCGGTTCAATCCCGACCCGGTGCTCCAATCTTCCTTAGTGAATCAAGGTTCAGCGCCGAAACGCGCCTGCTGTCTGGTCCGTAACGAGCAAAGCGTTCGAAGCTGGTGCGGCTCCGACGCCCAGGGTCGGCGGATGGCTCTGCTGCGCGAAAGCTGCCGCCGTGTCATGGGAACTGAAACCTCTCGTCCGCTAAAATCGGCATGCCAGCTGCTCAAATTCGAGCTTTGAAACCAATCTGAAGGACGCGGTGATCCGTAGATCTCACACAGGGGGTCTTATGGATCAGCAATTCTCCCAGTTGGACACTCTCTTCCACCGGCTAGCCGTGGTGAACGCGAAGCTGCACGAAACGTGCGACGACAAAGAGACTCTTTCGAAAGAACGGTTCAAAATCATGGAACTGATTACTCGGGAGCGTTTGGGCCAGAGTCACCGCGTTCTTTGGCGGAGCGACGAAACGCCTGCATCGTAGAGATGCATTGCCCTTACGCCTCTGTCCGGAACTAGCGTAAATCCGATTGCGCATCTGGGCTTATGCCTGAGCTCTGGATAGCTTGGTCCGGTATGGAGGCGGGTTACAGGCCCCCTCGCGACCAAACGCCTAAAGCTTTTGCGCTCTCAGCCGATATACCCCTTGCAAGCATCAGCCAGGCTTTGTAGGGAGTTCATGTTTTCTATCATCGGCATCGTTGTCGTAATCGGCTCTGTTCTGGGCGGCTTCCTTATGGAAAAGGGCAAGCTCCCGGTTCTGATCCAGCCAGCGGAGTTCCTGACCATTGCGGGTGCGGCGCTTGGAACTGTTCTCGCGGCTAATCCCATGCACGTGTTGAAGGGTGTAGCAACTGGCGTGATCGGCGTCCTCAAGGGTGGCGGTGTGCCGGAGAAGCGGTATGTCGAGTCCCTCAAGATGTTGTTCGATGTGTTCACGAAGGCGCGCAAGGAGGGTCTTGTTGCCATTGAGGCCGACATCGAAGAGCCGGACAAGAGTGCAATCTTCTCAAAATATCCGGCCTTCTTGAAAGATCACCATGTTGCGGATTTTGTGTGTGACACCATGCGCATGGCCGTGACGGGCGGTGTCAAACCCTTCGACGTAGACCAGATGATGGAGCTTGATCTCGAGGTTCACCACCATACAAGCATGCAGCCCACACAGGCGCTCAGTTCCATGGCAGATGCTCTTCCAGGATTGGGTATCGTCGCGGCTGTTCTGGGCATTGTTGTCACCATGGGAGCCCTGGGTGGACCACCAGCGGAGATCGGTCACAAGGTCGCGGCAGCCTTGGTCGGAACGTTTCTAGGAATCCTCCTTTGTTACGGAGTGATCGGCCCGATTGCAGCCAACATGGCGAAAGGTATCGAAGAGCAGCACGCTTTCTACCACGTCCTGCGCGTAACCCTGATGGCCTTCATCAAGGGCACAACGCCTATCCTTGCAGTCGAGATGGGTCGCCGAGCGATACCGGAACACGTTCGACCTAAATTCGCGACAGTCGAGAAAGCCTGTAGAGACAAGGGAGCAGAAACACCAGCAGCTGCTTAGGACAAAACCATGCCGGAACTGACAGAACCCATCATAGTCATCAAAAAGAAGAAGATAGCTCATGGCGGCCATCATGGCGGCGCGTGGAAGGTCGCCTATGCGGACTTTGTGACAGCGATGATGTCGTTGTTCATCGTGCTCTGGCTGATCAGCAGCAACGATGCCGTCAAGCAGTCCGTTGCAGCCTATTTCAAGGACCCGCGGGGTACCGCCAAACTGATGGGCAGCATTCACCAGGGTGCCGGACGGGCCCTGCCCTTGCACAAAGAAGACATGCATGACCTGGAAAAGCGCTTACAAGAGGCGGCCCACCGGATTCCCAGTTTGCAAAAACTGAATAAGCAGATCGAGATCTCGGCAGCGCCAGATGGACTGGAGATCGAGTTGTTGGAGGAGAACAGTGGGACCTTTTTTGAGCTCGGCAGTGCGAGTCCCAAACCTGCGTTGAATGACTTTCTTTCTGTAGTTTCGAGAGAGCTGGGGCGATATCCCAATCAGGTCTCAGTAGAAGGGCATACGGATGCAGTGCCCTACAGTTCAACAACGGAGTATACAAATTGGGAACTTTCGGCTGACCGCGCGAACGCCGCTCGGCGCATCATGCAAGCGAACGGGTTGGGCCTGATGCAGGTTGCTGAGGTTCGTGGCTTCGCCGACCAGCAACTCCGTCTTCCGGACCGCCCCCAAGATCCCTCCAATCGGCGTATCACCCTGATCGTGCATGCAGAGGCGGGGGGCGCAGAAGCGACCAAAACACCGGGAGAAGCAAGCAGACCAGAGCAAGCCGCAGCCGACACCGCTCGAATGGCAGCACGACCGAACCACTAAAGGCACGCGTCAACGAAAGGGCGGGCTCTTGCGCCGGGACAGGACCCGCACCAAAGTCTCGATAAAGCTTTGCTCTGCGGCGGAGCTAAAGCAAAACTGGAGGCCACTCTCGTACAGTTCCGTGTGGGCAACCTGTGCCTTGATCTCCAAGGTGCAAGCCTCTATATGGATCTGAAGCTTGCCGGTTAGTTGCGGTCTCACCAGTTCGGCAAGCTTCACAAGAACACCGCGCTCACTAATGTTGAGGATGTAGCCCCTGATCGCTGAGCCTTCTACCCAAAACGATACAGGGATAGAGACATCGAGCCGGGGAGTCCGGTACGTAAAGGCGTGCACACTTGTCATCCCGTACTGCAACCACCTCTGCAGATGATCACGCTACCTGCAACTGATCTTCGAATGCACTACATCTTTCGTCGTAATCAGGTCCAACGGAGAACGCTCGTGACGAACCGATTTCAAGGCCGTGACATGCTACTCTCTGGAAACCGGTTTCAGAGAAAGCTTCACCGGAGGATGGCATGTTTGTTCAAGAGGGGCGTGACGCCCCATTGATTGCCAAGATCGATCCAGTTGATCAAAGGAACACGCGCACTGCGCTCTCCGGAAAACGCGCGCTGATCGTTGAAGACGACGAGATGCTGACGCGGTTTCTCGCACGAATGCTGGATGCCGAAGGGCTGCAGGTTACGGTTGCGCATGATGGATTCGCTGCGGCGAAGGCACTCTCAAATGAACTTGACGTCGTTCTACTTGATCTTCATCTTCCAGGTCTCGACGGCTTGTCCTTCCTAAGCCAACTCCGCGTGCAGTTCGGCGATGTGCCCGTTTTGGTGCTGACTGCAAGCACCGGAGCCGACTGCGTTGTGAACGTCCTTGAGCGTGGTGCGGATGATTGTCTCAGCAAACCCTTCTCCTATGCCGAGCTCGTTGCAAGACTAGGAGCTCTCCTTCGGCGCCGTACTCAGAGTCAGGACGCTTCACCCGCTCCAAGAAATGGAGAGCTTACACTCCACCCTGACGAGTTTCGGGTCACGCGCAATGGGAGGCACATCGACCTGACGCCTCGCGAGTTTGGCCTTCTTGAGTACCTGATGCGATCGCCCGGAAAGGCGGTACCCCGAAGTGTATTGCTTCAAGAGCTATGGGGCGAGAACAGTGACTGTGGAAGCAACGTAGTAGACGTGTACATGAAGTATGTGCGGGACAAGATTGAGCTCCCTGGTTTCCCGAAGCTCATCCGCACGGTTCGTGGGATCGGATACGCCATCGGCGGAGCATAAGAATGTACGGCTCCTTGCAGTGCATGATTTCAGTGGCGCAACGAAGGCTCGCATGCAGAGTTCCAGAGTAGATTTCCCGAAACGTCAGGACACCACTAAAGGATCCGCCAACTCTTCCGCTCACCAAATGCCACGGGTGCTCTTTGTTGGTTCCGAGGAATCGGTGAAGAATCACTGGCTTCAGAGTGCTTCGGGAGCCTTTTCCAAAGTGCGCGAGGCGAAAAGCGGAGCTGCAGCACTCGAGATGCTGCTTGAAGAAGCGTGCGAACTCATACTGATTGCCCCGAAGCTCCCGGACCTTGACGTCGGAGAGTTCGAAGGCATGGTTCGGTCGGCTCTCCCGGGCGTTCAGACGATCAGGCTGGAAATCCAGCCGGCTCACTCCCCTTTGAGCAGTGTCACCACGAAGGCTCCCTTCGATCCGTTCGGGGCGCAGAGCCGCTTGACGCTTCGTTTGGGTGGGCTCGCTTTGCCTCCCGGAGCGGTACCCCTTGAAGCGGGACGATGGCACGAACTCATCGGTGGCTCAGAGGCTATGCAGAATGTGTACCACTCTGCGCAGCTGGTCGCTCGCAAAGACACCACGGTTCTTGTTCAAGGAGAGAGTGGAACCGGAAAGGACCTGGTTGCGCGAGGCATCCATGCCGCGGGTATTCGAGCGAATCAGCCTTTCGTTGTGATCAACTGTGCTGCCATACCGGAAGCACTTCTTGAGGCAGAGCTGTTTGGCTATACCAAGGGCGCCTTCACTGGGGCCTCGCAATCCCGGATTGGACGTGTCCACGCGGCGCATGGAGGCACGTTGTTTCTGGATGAGATCGGTGACATGCCCTTTCCGTTGCAAAGCAAGATCCTCAGGTTTCTCGAGCAGGGCGAGGTACAACGCATCGGTGGAACCGACACCCTCAAGGTGGATTGCCGGGTCATTGCTGCGACCAACGTTGATCTAAGGCAATCGATCGAATCCAGACAGTTCCGGGAGGACCTCTACTACCGCCTAGCTGTCTTCCCTATTCGACTGCCTCCGCTACGGGACCGACTAGAAGACCTCGACCAGCTCATAGATCACTTCGTGAAGAGATTTTGTCCTGGCTTTTCCTGTTCCCGGGCAGCACGGGACCGCCTTCGGCAGCACCGCTGGCCGGGAAACGTTCGCGAGCTTCGGAATGTGCTGGAGCGGGCAAGCCTTTTCGCGGAGTACCGGCAGTCGATTGAAGAGCAGGACGTGGTCTTCTAAGCAGACTCTTGAAGCGCCGGTCTACAACTTGCGATGAACAGTATGAGCTTCGGCCTTCCACATGTAGCAAGTCTTCTCGCATGGTGCCCGAATCTCATCAGATTCTCATCGCTGACCCTACACCGACGTCACCCAGTACGGGATTGACGCAGACCTTCTCCGACTTTGTAGAAGCATCAGCGCGGCTCGAGCTTTCTTATCGCGAGTTACAGACGCGGGTCGCCGAGCTCACGCTGACACTGTCCGAGCGCAACCACGTTCACCGGGACTATGTGGAAGCTAACTGCCTGTATCAGCAACTTCGCCCCTTGGTACAGATCCTGCCGTGTGGTGTTCTTGTGATCGATGAGAATGGCCTTGTCACTCTGGTGAACGCCGAAGCAGCACGGCTGCTTGCGCTCTCTGCAGCCGAGGTGCCTGATTTGAATAGCATTCAACGACGCACCGGCATGGATTTGAGGACGGTGGAAACCGAACCCATTGGGACATCCCCGGTTACGTCCATAAGACACATCCCCTTCGTGACCTCAGCAGGAAGACACCACGTTGCTGTGAAAAGAATGACCTTGGCCACTTCGATGACGACGCGTGTGACGGTTGTGATTCTAGAGGACCAAACCGCCGCCTCGCCGCTGAAGCGACAAGGGCGTTTTGACGATTCGTTCCTAGGGGAACGTACGCAGAACGTGGAGCGCACCGACCTGTCGCTTGAGGAGGTAGAACGCCGTCATATGCGGCATGTGCTGGAGCAGGTTCAAGGCAATCGTACCCGCGCCGCCGAAGTCCTTAGGATCAGCGTGCGCACCCTGAGCAACAAAATCAAGCAATACGATCTACCGCCAAGGAAATATGCCTAATGCAGGTAGCTGCGGTGAGTTCCCAACTGGAACAGTTCCTGTCCCTTACAAATCGCCGTGAGACGCTCATCGCGGGTAATATGGCGAACCTCGACACCCCGGGGTACCGGACGCGCGATGTGGATTTCGAACACACCATGAAGCAGGTGCTTTCGGGCGCTCCTGAAAGCCAGGTATCAACGCCTGTGCGGTATGTTAACGGGTTAATGGAGCGCCCTGACGGCAACAACGTGGATATGGACCGCGAATCCACCCTTCTGGCAGAGGCGCAGTTGAACTACCAGGTGGGCACGCAGCTCTTGAAGTCACGTTTTCATCAGCTTCTTGCTGCCATCAACGGAGGAGGATCAGGAGATTAGTATGAGTCTGTTTGGGGCACTCGATATCAGCGCTTCAGCACTGTCAGCGGAGCGGCAACGGTCAGAGGTTGCAGCGACCAACCTAGCGAACGTAGACACCACACACACAGCGGCCGGCAGTGTCCCCTATCACCGGCATGAAGTCGTTTTCACCAGTTCAGCACGCTTTCAGAATGTGCTGGGTGATGCCACCTTTCATCGCTCACAAAACCCGAATGCTGGCGTTCGACTTACGCAGGTCGTTGAAGATAGCTCGGCTGCCTTGAAGCGGTACGATCCGACGCACCCGGACGCGGACACACAGGGATACGTCGCGTATCCCAACATTAACCCCGTGCAGGAGATGGTCGACCTGATGGGGTCAGTGCGGGCCTACCAACTGAATGCGTCTGCCATTACTGCAAGCAAGCAATTGATCCAGCAATCCATCGACATCCTGAAGAGTTGAGGCTTATGAATCCAATCGCCAGTGGTATCTCCCTTCCTTTGCAGGCCGAGTCTTCAAGCAGCCTGTTAGGGACCACAACCCCAGGTAGTTCAAGTTTCAGCGATCTTTTCCGGGCAGCGATCGGCAACATTGATGGCCTGCAAGCGTCAGCGGATACCAATGTAAGCGGGATGCTGCAAGGATCTGGCAACGCCGACGTAGGCAATGTGATGGTCTCCGTAGAGAAAGCTGATATCGCGTTCCAACTCATGATGCAAGTTCGTAACAAAGTGGTCAGTGCCTATCAGGATCTTGAGAAGATGCAGTTCTAACGGGGCTCATGCTGACGAATCTCTTGACACAGTTGAAACAGGTCTGGTCGCGCTGGAACTCCAAACAGCGCACGGGAGCCGTCATCAGCGGGCTCGTTACCCTCCTCGCGCTCGGACTTGCATTGAGGACCCTGAGCACGCCTGAGTACAAGCCACTGATGGTTGGGATGGAACCAGCAGATGTGCAAACAGTTTCAGCGGCCCTTGCCGCGAGGAAGATTCCTTTCGAGCTGACGCCTGACGGAAAAGGGATCAATGTAGCGGCAGATCAGCTGGATGCGGCTCGCATAGAGGTAGCGTCCCAGGCTGAATCCCACAGTGGACGCATGGGCTTTGAGCTGTTCGACAAGAGCTCCTGGGGGCAGACGGAATTTGACGAGAAGGTCAACTACCAACGAGCCCTCGAAGGCGAGCTGGAGCGCACCATTGGGACGATGAACAATATCAGGAGTGCCCGCGTTCACCTCGTCATGCCGACAGCTTCAGTGTTCCTGGACCGTGAGCGGACCGCCAAGGCTTCGGTCACGCTGAGGATGAAGCGCGGACCCTTGGCAACGGATCAACTCAATGCCATCGCTCGCCTAGTCAGCGGCGCGGTCGACAACCTAGCGCCACACGACGTCACGATCGTGGATGCCGATTCCAACGAGTCTTTGGGAGGCAAGTCAAACGGCCTGGAGGGTCGCGAACTGGAAGCAGAACTAGCGCGTCGGCTGGTCGCAACCTTGGGACCTGCCGTCGGGGCGGAAAACCTTCGAGCCAGTGTCAATGTGGAGTACGACAGCAGCAGCAGCGAAACCAGCGAGGACAAGTACGACCCTGCCGTGAGCGCGGTGCTCACTTCGCAGAAGAGCCAGGAGCAGACCGGCTCCGGACTGTCTGTAGGAGGAGTAGCCGGCACAGCAGCTAACTTGCCCAATACAGGCTCGACTCCGCCAAGCACGACCGCCGACGACAGTTCTCAAACGTCCTCATCTGACAATTCGACTTTTGGCGTGAACAAGATCGTCCGGCACACGGTGTTGCCTGCAGGCCGCATTCATAAACTCTCCGCAGCCATTCTTGTGAATGACATAGTCGAGCACAAGCAGGTGAAGGGAAAGTGGGTAAACACATCGCATAAGCGAACCCAGGCCCAACTGGATCAGTTGGCTGAACTGGCCCGTGGCGTTCTCGGTGCCGACAAGGACCGTGGCGACCTAGTGACCGTGCAGAACATGACCTTCCACGATGAGGACAACGTAGCCTCAGCCCCTACCTTTCTTGAAAACGTACGTTCTCGCCTTTCCGAAGCGTCAACCCCTCTACGGTACGCAGCCATTGTGTCCTTGTTCCTTCTTGTCTGGGCGCTCATGTTCCGCCCCTTACAGAAGCAGATTGAGGCATCTCTGAAGGAGTTACCTGGTGGAAGAGCACCTGGAACGGCAGCTCTGCAAGCGACTTCCCAAGCAGACCTGCCCTCGCTCGCGACCGTCTCGGCCCTTGAGGCCGATTCGGATGTCGCAAGTCTTAAGCAGGAGATTCATGACCTGGTTCTCGCCGAACCTGCGGCAATGACCAGATCTCTCCAGGGATGGTTGCGGGAGCCGCAGGGATGAGTGAGACCTTTGACTTGGCAAAGCTTTCCGGTCCGCGCAAGGCAGCCATCCTGCTTACCACCCTAGGAGAGGATGCAGCCGCCGCCATCTTTCGCCACCTTTCGGAAAGTGACCTGCAGTGCGTGACACGTGAAATCCTCAGCCTGGGCGTTGTACCTCCCCAGGTCAGCCAGCAGGTTGTCCGAGAGTACCGTCAGATGACCGCAGGTCGTGAGTATCTGGCCGAGGGTGGTCAGGAGACTACGCATCGGCTTCTGGTCAAGGCCTTTGGCGAGAGTGGTGCCAAGACCTTGCAACACCAGCTTGTGTGCGTTGGGGAACTTGGCAACGGCCCCGCGGAGTCGTTGCAAGCGGCTGATCCGAAGCAGCTCGCCCGCCTGCTGGAAGGCGAGCACCCCCAGACGGTTCGCCGCCTTGCCAACTTGCGCCAGTTCTCGCCTGCGATCGCACAGCGTATCTCCAGTGCTGTCTACAGACGCTTGCGTTCAGCTGGCGAGATCAATAAGCGGACGTACTCCGGTTTTCAGAACGTAGCGGCGCTGATGAACAGTGTCGACACGGAAACGTCGCGCGAGATCCTGGAGAACATAGAAAATCAGGATGCAAAGCTGGCCACGAGCATTCGTGAGCAGATGTTCACCTTTGACGACTTTGGCCGCGTCGATTCGGCCCAGCTACGTGAACTGGCTTCCGCCGTCGACCGCAAGGTGCTTGCCATGGCGCTAAAGGGCTGCCCACCGGATCTGCGTGATCGCTTTTTCAAGACGATGTCTTCCCGCGCTGTAGAGATGTTGAAGGAAGACATGGAGTCGCTTGGACCCGTAAGAAGTAAGGATGTCCTGAAGGCTCATGGTGAGATGGTCGCCCTAGCGCGACAACTCGAAGAAGAAGGCAAGATGACGCTTCACGGAGACGACGGTGAAACTTTTGTCTAGCATGCCGGCTTCGTCCATTGCCGCTTGGGAATACCTGGATCTTTCCGCACGCGCACCGGTCACCTTAAGCAACGATGACGATCCTGCTCCTGAATCGAAGGTTGAAGCCGTCGGTTTCAATCAGGAGGAGGTCACAGCCCAAATTGCCTCCGCTCTCGCCGACGCCAGGCGCGAATGGCAAAAGCAGACGCAAGAGGCCCTTGATCGAAAAGATCTTCAGCTTGTTGCCGTCATCTCTGCCTTCGGCAAAGGAAGAGCCGAATACTTTCGCCAGCTCGAGGTAGAAGTCGTCCAGCTTTCCCTGGCGGTCGCACGAAAAGTATTGCAACGTGAGATCGCGATTGATCCAACGTTGCTGAAAGGGCTCGTAAGGGTACTTCTGGATCGTCTTGGTCCGGAGACACCTGTTTTGCTGCGTGTCGCTCCTTCAGCGAGGCCCTTGTGGTTTCGAGCTCTTTCGGGCAGTGCCCTGCAGGAGCTCGAGGTGAAGATTGACGACTCCCTCACCTCCGGAGACTGCATTCTGGAAGCGCCTTCCGGTTCCGCCAACATCGGGGTTGAAGCTCAACTGAAAGAGATCGAGCAAAGCTTCGAGGATCTTCTGGCCAGGCGCCCGGAGATCGCATGAGTGGCATCCGCTTCTCTGCCCTGCATCAAGCACTTCAGGAGCGCCCAACGATTCTTTGGGAGGGCTGCGTTACTCAGGTTGCCGGCAATCTGGTCGAGTCCAGAGGACCCCTTGCCGCCGTTGGGGAGCAGTGCCGGGTACATACCAGCACCGGGCAGTGGCTTGAAGGTGAGGTCATCGGGTTTCGCGACGCCACTGTGC
>CAXTRM010000052.1:10860-16265 GCA_964246625.1 uncultured Acidobacteriaceae bacterium | reverse complement strand
CCGCGGCTCCATCGGCAGAGCTCAAAGTCTTCCCAAAGCTCGCTGTGACGCCGGCTGACACAGTAGGGGAGAACCGCTCCACCCAGGAAGCTCGAATGCCGGTACTCGCGACACCGGGTGCCGCAAGCCGCAAAGTTTCTGTCGTCGGATCGTAAAGAACCGGCAAGGAGGTAAGCTCCTCCGAACTCATCGCGCCCCCACCCTGAAGTGCCTCGGCTGATGTCCGATCGTGAAAGAGCGCGGCGGACAGGGAGCGACGCTCATCCGTTTTCATCACGGCGAGCTCCTGATGCAGACCCTTCAGAAACACGGGCCGGCCGGTTGGGTCACTCAAGGCTTGCTCCGGGATGGAAGCCTCATCCAGGTCTGCAGAGCTCTGCAAGGCCCGGTTTGTCGCCATGCGGTATTCCACGCTGAGATCAGGAGTGGCATGGAAAGCGATGCGGAGGTAGGGTGCCGAACTGAAACGCGTGGCAAGCAGGTGCTCCGCCGTAAAAAGTGTACCCGCATCGATGAAAAAGGCATCACCAATCACGATCTGCTTTGCCGTGGCGGTATGCAGTGACTGCATACCGGACGACACACCCGTCTGTACCTCTGGATGGGAGGACAAATTTACGGACAGCCTTAGCGTGCTGTTTTGTCGAGTCCCGTGTTCCAGTCCCGCCCCGAGATCGATCGACGCGCCACTTGCGTCCGAGGCTGTTCCAAAGGCTGCGTGCAACAGCGAAACGTCCCCGTCCGCAGTCGCCCTGCCGAGTGTGACGACCTCGCGGCTGTTTCCTTGGCCGAAACTGCCGTCACCGGACAGCAGCGCAACCTGCCCCGCTGATCGTACCGGACCGGCATGTTCCAGACTGCTCGAAGTGCCAGCTTCGGTCTGTTCGCTTCCCTCCCCCACCAGGCGAAGGAGCGGTCGATTGGCAACCGAACGCAGTGTCCAGCGCCAATCATCTGCCTGGGATGCGCCTTGCTTCCTGTCCGCGGGCACGAGCGCCCTCACATTCACCAGCGCCGTTATGGTGAAGTCAGCTACGGTGCGCACGCCCCCATGCAACGACACGTTGCTGTGCAGTGGGGAAGTCCAGAACGCGCTTGAGGCTCGAAGCTGGTACCGGCCGGGCAACAAGGCATTCAGGGTGTAGTGGCCCTGCGCATCAGTGACAACGCGCGCAATCAGAGTTGCATCCGGCCCAAGCACCTCAACCAGCGCGCCCATCTGGGGCACACCCTGGTCGTCACGCACCACGCCACTCACTGCGGCATCGGTTGCAGCGCACGCCATCGACGACGCCCCAAGCAGCAGGAGCATGGATGCAGCAAAGGTTGGAACCGCGTACTTCACCGCGCTGTTTGCCCTCTTTCGCGCGCCCTGGCCCTTCTTAACTGGTGCTTCATCAGGCCCTCTGCCCCTTCGCCGAGCACTTGCTGTCCTGCCCGAGGGGCCTGATATTTTAAGCAACTGCAGACGCTATTGTTCCACGATGAACGGTGCACTTTCCGCCAGATTTTGCTTGGAAACGCCATCATTCACCTTGATCACCACCTGGTAATGCCCCGGTTCCAGACTGCCCAGCGGCATGGTCTTTTCTAGTGTGAGTTGATCGGCGTTTGGGTTCAACTTGGCCGCTGTCTCCTGTGTGTCCAGAACCTGCTTGTTGCTCGCCAGATCCATCACCTGGTACTCGATGGTTGCGTCGTTCCGTTTGTTCTCGGCGATGCCCAAGTTGTATACCTGCATCCAGAAGTTCAGGTTCTGGGCGCGGTGAAAGACGATCGGCGTAGTGATCGTGGCTGGAACGCGGGGAACCACCTTGGTATTGCCGATCACGAAGTTGCCCGTGCCCACGTCCTTAGACGGGACCCGTTCCATATGGTCTGCAAGGATCAGCGATGAATGACCGAGGCGGTCATCGTCAAACCGGGGTACATCGACGCTGCGCCGCCAGGTACCTACGTGATTCGGGTTGTTGACGTCCTTGATCGCAATCTCCAGTTTGTAGCGTCCAGGGGCCAGGGCCAAAGCCTTCCAGTAGACAGAGTTGCCCCCCTTGGTGCGGTCAAGCAGGTCCGACGGCGTTTCTACCTTTACCGTGTCCTCAAAGGTCTGCACCACGTGGTGGTTGATGTTGCTCACCCGGGCAAGAATGTTCACAACCCCGGTCGCGTCACCGTCCTTGGTTTTATAGGTGACATCGCCGTTGTGCACCTGAAGCGTCACGGGCACAAGGACGGTGTCGTTGGTCAGCTTGACGTAATCTGTTCGGACGTCGAACAGGAACGGGGGCCCTGACAGCACCTTCCCTGAAGAGAGGAACTGGTCCAGATCGGCGAACTTTACCGGAGGCGGTGCCATTAATTTGGCGAACTGGTCCAACCGGTCGAACTGCTTGCTGTTCTGCGAAGCCGACATCGGTCCAGGCCCGAGTTGCTCAAGACCGCCATTGCTGAAACGATCCGCCTGCTTGGACTGTCCCATCTGCTCGTACAGGGTCTGCCCAGCACCGGGGGTGTGCTTGAGTGCATCCTTTTCCGAGCGATCGATGGTGGCGTGGTAGTCCCCACACATGCAACTGTCTACAAACTCGATGTCGATGTTGTCGCCAACCCCCGCAAGGTAGCGATAGTGCCACACCTCGAAGGGAAAAGTGGAAGTGCTTCCACCGCCCTCCTCCATCGGCCGCTCGTAGCTGCCGCCGGACGGGTGGGAGTCGATGCTGTCCGGCTTGCCAAAGGCGATGTAGATGTGACCGCGATCGGTCATCCATCCAGGTTTACCCGCAGCAAAGTGCTCATTCGCGTACGCGATGCGTGCATAGTGCTCATCGCGGAACTCGTTTTCAGGGCTGTCCGGGTTGGGATTACGCCGCTGCCAGAACATCTCGATGTACTGCTGCCGCTCTTCCTCATTGGCCAGATTCTTAAACGCCCGCGCCTCCTCATCCGTGATAATCCAGCGCACGTCTTCGTTCAGCCACTTCCGGTCTTCCGGCGTCAACTCGTTCCGGATGGCCTTGCGCCGCTGCGCCTCCTCATGGTCGCTCAGGCGACGCTTGAGGGGATCGGGGCGTTCTTCCACAGGAGCTACTTTGTTCACGGTGCCGGGATCAGGAGTTTGTGTTTCCTGGGCATGCATCCCAAGAGCAGAAAAGCCGATCGACAAAACGGCAAGTGAAATGGCGTACAACGGACGAAGGCGCATCGGGCCGAACTCCTGGTGAGAAGACGGCCTCAGTATACTTGCCGTATTGCACAACCCTCAAGCTTTTCTCGCGCGTCCAATGCCAACCCGCTTGGTATCCTGTGTCGAGCCGAGGCCTCCGGTGATGTTTCCGGAACCGGAAAGCGCCGATCTACGTATCTAATCCCCGTTCGCGACTCTGCTGAAAAGATTGATTCACAGCTTATGAGCAAGAAGAAGGTCACCTACATCGTCCTTGGCGTGCTGCTGCTTGCGGCAGTTGTGGTGGGCACCGTCCTTAACAGCCGCGGCAAGGCGACCCCGGTCACGACGGCCAAGGTCGTGCACGGCGACCTGACGGCAACCGTGAGCGGCACCGGCCAGATCAAGCCCAAAACCTACGTCAACGTCGGTGCCACCTCTTTCGGTCGTATCACCCACCTGTATGTAAAGGAGGGGGATGAGGTTAAACGCGGAACCATCCTGGCAACAGTGGAAAATGTGCAGCCCACCGCAACGGTAGCAGCACAACAGGCCACCATCGCCAGTAGCCGAACCGACGTAAACTCCTACCTCGCAGCGGAAAAAACAGCCCAGGCAAACGTCGACCAGGCAAAGGCGGACCTGGAACAGAAGCGGCTCGACTACGGGCGCGCCCAGCAGCTCTTTGACGGCAAGCTGATTGCGCGGCAGGACTTCGATAGCAAAAAGGCCGCCTTTGACATGTCTGTCGCCACCCTGGCGCAAAGACAGGCGGCCCTGACGCAGTCGGAGGCACAAACGCTTTCTGCTCGTGCCCACGTCAACCAGGCCATGGCGACCCAGCGCTCGAACTTCGATTCGCTGGACAAGACGGTCAGTCGCGCCCCCTTCGACAGCCTGGTTACCAACGTTCCGGTACGTGAGGGCGAAACAGTGGTCGTCGGCATCCAAAATGCTGAAGGCTCCACCCTGATGACCCTGGCCGATATGAGCGTGATCACCGCAGAGGTCAAGGTGGACGAGACTGATATCGTCAACCTCAAGCTTGGCCAGGCAGCGGAAGTCAGCGTCGATGCCTTCCCTGGACGGACGTACAAGGGCCATGTCACCGAGGTCGGGGATCAGGCTCTGCTGCGAACCACAGGGGTGGCCACCTCGCAGTCCACCACCGGCACCGAAGAGGCCAAGGACTTCAAGGTAGTCGTCACCCTGGACGAAGCGCATGCCGAGCTGCGCCCGGGCTTGTCGGTCAACGCCAAAATCACTACGGCGCAACGGAACAACGCCCTCTCGGTTCCCATCCAGGCCCTTGTGGAACGCGACCCGGCCACCGAAGCGCAGCTTTTCCAACACCACGGTACCAGTCCCGAGGGTGCCGTGTCGGCGGCAACCCGTCAGAAGACCACCGAAGGCGTTTACGTTCTGGTTCATGAGGGCAAAAAGCTCCGCGCACGCTTCACCCCTGTCGCGACCGGAATCTCCGGCGCTACCGACGTTGAAGTGCTGAGCGGCGTTAAAGAGGGCGACGAGATCGCCACCGGACGCTTCAAAGTGTTGCGTACCCTCAAAAGCGGCGAGCTCGTCAAACAGGACACAGCTCCGGCTACCCCCGCCGCCGACAGTTCCAGCTAAGCTAGCCCAGACAGACCCAGGGAACTCCTGGCTTTGTCTGGCAGGAGATCAGATGGCCACCACCACAGGCCCCGTCGTCGAGCTTTCGCCCGCAGACCGCGCCGGCAAACACGCCGACGGGCCGCATCCCGGTGACGTCATCGTCACAAACAACATCTGGAAGACCTACGAGATGGGCGACCAGCAGGTCCACGCCTTGCGCGGGGTCGACCTGCGAATCCGGCATAACGAGTATGTCGCCATCATGGGTCCGTCCGGCTCCGGCAAATCGACACTGATGAACCTCATCGGCTGCCTGGATTCGCCCACCTTCGGCCAGTACTGGCTCAATCAGCACGACGTTTCTAAGCTGAACGATGACGAGCTCGCCCGCATCCGCAACAAGGAGATCGGCTTCGTCTTCCAAACCTTTAACCTGCTGGCCCGTGCCACGGCGCTGCACAACGTGGAACTTCCCCTGATCTACAACGGGACACCCGCAGCCCAACGCACCGAGCGCGCCAAGTCGGTCCTGGAAAGCGTCAATCTCGGCACCCGCATGAATCACCGGCCTAATGAGCTCTCCGGCGGTCAGCGCCAGCGCGTCGCCATTGCACGTGCCCTGGTCAAC
>CAXTRM010000052.1:6232-10850 GCA_964246625.1 uncultured Acidobacteriaceae bacterium | reverse complement strand
CATCATCCTCGCCGACGATCCGACCGGCAACCTGGACTCAACTACCTCCATCGAGATCATGGCTCTCTTTGACGATCTGCACGCCCGAGGCAACACCCTTGTGCTGGTCACCCATGAGCCGGACATCGCCGAGTTCGCCCACCGTGTCATCTCCATCCGTGATGGTGCTGTGGAAAGTGACGGTCCCAGCCGACGGCATCGGTAGCCCCTCGTTCCACCTCTGTTGCACATTCCGAAATGACCTCCGCATCTAAACTCAAGGTAGGGGGTGCGGTTGCTGCGTTTGGGTGTGGTTCTGCTTGCTCTTCTCGGCCTTCTCCCGGCCTATGCCGCTGACGCGCGCTTCGATCTGCTCGGTCCCAGGATCGATGTCCGCGTCACACGGGGTGTCGGCCCCAATCAGCAAACCCTGCCCATCGCTTCGGTCCCCAACCTGCAGGCCGGGGACAAGCTGTGGATTCATCCGGACCTGCCCCCCAGCCAGTCCGTGAAGTACCTCCTGATCTGCGCCTTTCTCCGCGGAACGACCAATCCACCACCGGACAACTGGTTCTACCGTGTCGAAACCTGGAAGAAGGAGGTCCGCGACGAAGGTGTCTTCATTACGGTGCCCCCAGAGGCCGAGCAGGCCGTGCTGTTTCTCGCGCCTGAAACGGGCGGCGACTTCGCCACGCTCAAGTCCGCGGTCCGCGGCCGCCCTGGCGTCTTTGTGCGGGCTTCCCAGGACCTGAACGAGGCCGGGTTTGAGCAGGCCCGCATCGAGCGTTATCTGGCCGATATCCGCCGTGTGCCTCCGACGGATGCAGCGGAGCTCCAGCGCCGCTCCGACCTCCTGGCTCGCACCTTGGCATTGAAACCGAACGCAGACTGCTTCAAGCGCTCCCTCGACCTCCAGTTCACCTGTCTGACCCAAACAGGTACGCAAACCCTGCTCGATGATGGGCACGGGCAAAATATCGCCAGTACCCTCTCCAACGGACCCACCTCGGATCTCATTCAGGCGACCAGCTACACCAGCATCGCGGGCGCGGGGGTGTATTCCGCGTATGTTGGCGCCATTGTTGATCTGGTACGCCTTATGGGCAGCTTGCACACCGCGCAATACCAGTACATCCCCGCCATCGCCTTCCCCCAGGGCGACGCGCTCAATCTGCGGCTCAACACACCACCCTCCTTCCACAACCCGAAATCGGTTCTGGTCGTGGGTCTGCCCGGCGTGCAGGCTGCGCAAAGGCCCCCGCTGCGTCCTGCAAACGCCGATGACGTCGCTTGCCTGCTGAAGCCCAAGGTGGTGCTTGCCATCGATGGCGCCCCGCTGGTCTTTTCCACCGATTTCGCAACCGGTCTGGTGCTGCATCTGAACACCCCGCCTGGGGCCGCCTCACAACCCGACATCCCGCTTGTTGCCGACGCGTTTGAAGGCGGACTGGTACTCCAACACGGTCCCGAGCACCACGTCCCGCTCCGTGACCAGCGGCAGTTGGTAGGTGGTGCATCTGTGGGTGCACCCGCCCCTGTCTCCGCAGGCAAAACACCAGCCCAGATCTCCATTGAACCTGTAAACCTTACGGGGACAATCCGGGGCCATTGGGGATTCGATCCCTTCACCGGGCCTACTGTTCCCCTGCAGCAGTTGCCGGGTGGCGACTGGCACATCTTGAACGAGGACGGCGCCCCGGGCGATATCATCGCGGGCAAAACCGCCCAACTCGTCCTTGACTCCACCGGCAGCGCCTGTGTGCATACGGTATCCGTCAGCCCGGAAGGCGGGCAGGATCAGATGCCCCTGCAATTTCATCGCGACCCCCGGACTGACCGCACGAATCTGCTAGCTGTCACCCTGCCGGACGGCAGGCATATCAGCCCCGGAAACCTGCACCTGGCCATTCAGCAGTACGGCCAGCCGAAACCCGACGCTGTCGCAGCGCAGACCTTTGCCGACCCGCCACACCTGGACCGCGTTGCGCTCCCGGCCGGCGACAAGGTATTGCTGCTCACAGGCACGCATCTCGCGAGCATACAAAAGGTCACTCTGGGAGATTTTGTCTTTCGCCCCGTGCCCGTCACCACACCCGACCAAGCCGAAGCTGCCGCGGACCTGTCTCCGCAGCTTCGTCTTAGCCTCCCCGCCGATGCCGCGCAGCCTCCGACCCACGCGGGAGACAAATTGTCTGCCCAGGTCACCCTGAATGATGGCCGCCGTCTCCCACTCTCGCTTACCGTCCTGCCTGCCCGGCCCTCGGTATCGGTAATCAGCAAGAATTTCGAAGCTTCCACTGGCTCTGCCATTCTGCTCACCAGTACGGACGATCTACCCCTGTCGGCTCATCTCACCTTTACCCTCAAAAGCCGCAGCGAGTTTCCCCGCAACGGGCGTATTGAGATCGAAACCTCCGACGCCACGCTGCGGACCGTGCTCACGCTGGCTCCCTCGGGAGGTCTCGTTCTCCAGGACCCACACACCATTGTCGCCAGCCTCGACCCACTCCGCTCTTTCGGTCCCAGTGCCTTTGGTGCCCTTCGCCTGCGTGCGGTCTTTCCGCAGGTCCCTGGTCGTGGCAAACACGCCGATGTGGACCCTGACAGCAATCCGGCAAACGTCGCTTCCAACCCTGCGGGCACGGACAGCGCCGCCCAGTTCACCACACCGCCCGAGGACACAAATCGCGAAAGCGACTGGATGGGCCTGGGCACCCTGGTTCGTCTACCGACGCTGGTACGCCTTCTGTGCACCGCCGAACTGGCGGCACCCTGCAACCTGGTCGGCTCCAATCTTTTCCTGATCAAAGCCGTTAGCGCCGACCCCTCGTTCGCCAATGCGGACCCGGTGCCGGACGGCTTCACAGGAGGTTCCCTGGCGGTCCCCCATCCATCCGGTAGCACCGGCACTCTCTTCGTGCAGCTCCGCGATGATCCAGGCCCGATCAACTCGGCCACCGTGCCGGCGAGCTCCACAACAACGCAGGCGAGTACATCCCACAGCAAGGGCGCCGTTGCTCCACACAACTAGATATCTACCCTGGGTGGCCAAACGTCTTTAGGCGATCTTGCGTTGTCTCTCTTCAGACTCGACGGGCAGCAAGAGGCGATGCTGCACGCGGCTGTGCTTCCGTCCGTAGCCGAAGTACACGACCAGGCCAATAATGAGCCATACCAACAGCCGGATCCAGTTCAGGGCGCCCAGCTTCAACATCATGTAGCCGTTGAAGCACACGCCCAGCACCGGAACAATCGGTAGCGGCCAGGCCAGCGGCGTCCGAAACGGCCGTTCGCGCTCCGGTTCTCGCACCCGCAGCACCATGATGGCGATACACACGATCACAAACGCCAGCAGTGTGCCGATGTTAACCATCTTGCCGATGTCATCGATCGGTGTCAGTGCCCCGACGACCCCTGCGAGCGTACCCACCAGAAACGTGTTCTTGAAAGGCGTCCGAAAGCGCGGGTGCACCTCGGCGAAGAATTTCTTCGGCAGCAGGCCATCATTGGCCATTGCGTACAGCACCCGCGTTTGCCCCAGCAGCATCACCAGCATGACGCTGGTCAGTCCCGCCAGCGCACCTACCACGATGATGTCGCCAGCCCACGTCAAGCCGCGGTCCAGAAACGCGCGTGCGATCGGGGCCTCAATATTGACGCTCTGCCATGGCACCATGCCCGTCAGCACGGCGGACACGCCGATATAGAGCAAGGTGCACACCAGCAAGGAGGCGATGATGCCGATGGGCAGGTCTCGCTGCGGGTTCTTGGCCTCCTGCGCCGTGGTAGACACCGCGTCGAAGCCGATATAAGCAAAAAAGATGTACGCGGCGCCGGCGCCAATGCCCGCAAAGCCGGCTGGTGCAAAGCTGTGCCAGTCATGGCCCCAGTTTTCCGGATGGACAAACTTTGCGCCCAGCCCCAGCACAAACAGCACCACGGCTACCTTGATTACCACGATGGTCGAGTTGAACTTCGCCGACTCCTGGATACCGATCGCCAAAATTGAGGTAATCACCAGCGCGATCAGCAGCGCGGGCAGATTCATCCCGAACTCATGCCCAAACAAGACCGGCGCATGGAGCACCGCATGGGCCCGCGCCACCATGTCGGCACTGGGCGCGCTCAGCAATGACCCGACCTGGGCGATATACTCCTGGCTCCCAGGCCTAAGCGACCCATACTGGGTCGCCATCACGTCCCGCGACACCATCTCGAGTGCCTTTTTCAAACCCGTCCAGTGGTCGTAAGCCAGCCATAGCGGAAAGCGCAGATGGAAGATGTTCAACAGCTCGATGAAATTGTTTGACCAGCCGGAACTCACGGTGCTGGCACCCATCGCGTATTCCAGTGTCAGGTCCCACCCGATGATCCACGCGATCAACTCACCCAAGGTGGCATAGGCATAGGTATATGCAGACCCGGCTAGCGGAATCATGGCGGCGAACTCGGCGTAGCAAAGCCCCGCAAACGCGCAACCAAGCCCACTCAGCACAAACGAAAGCATCAGGCCGGGTCCGGCGTAGTGTGCTCCCAGGCCAGCCAGTACGAAGATGCCCGCCCCAATCACGGCCCCGATGCCCAGGGCTGGCAGTTGAAAGGGATCAAGGGTCCGCACCAGCGTTCCCTCCCCCTCCGC
>CAXTRM010000052.1:4634-6222 GCA_964246625.1 uncultured Acidobacteriaceae bacterium | reverse complement strand
CGCCTCGGCCATGAGGGTATTCATGGACTTCTTCGAGAAAAGATTTGCCATTGCCCGTCCCATCCTTCTACAAAACAGCAGGCTCTGCCGGTATGCGCCGGCGTGCCCGAACCAGATACACCGGCACCCCAAGGAGCACCAGCAGCAACCCAGGCCATGTGTACTGTGGCTTGTATCGCAACAGTACACCACAGATCCAGACCGCCAGGGCGATGTACAGCGCCGGCAACACCGGGTAGCCAAAGGCGCGGTACGGCCGAGGCGCCTCGGGGCGTGTTCGGCGAAGGGCAAACAGGGCCGTAATCGTCAGCACGTAAAAGACCAGCACCGCAAAGATGACGTAGTCCAGCAGCTGCCCGTAGCTTCCGCTCAGGCACAGCAGGCAGGTCCATGCCCACTGCAACCAAAGGGAGTTCGTCGGCACGCCTGTCTTTGCATCGAGCTTGCCTGTTGCCTCAAAGAACAGGCCGTCCCGGCTCATCGCGTAGTACACCCGGGCGCCGGCCAGCAACATGCCATTCACACAGCCAAAGGTCGAGATCAGGATGGCGCCAGCCATGAGCTTGGCCCCTACACCGGCAAAGGCCGACTCCATCACCGCCGTAGCTACCCGGTCCTCGGCGGCGAAGGCAACGCCCCGCCCGGCCAGTGTCCCTGCTCCTGCGGTGCCCATCATTGGCAGAACGGCAAGGTAGACCAGGTTGCACAGGAGATACAACAGCAGCACGACGCCCGTCCCCATCGCCAGCGAAAGCGGCAGGTTGCGCCTCGGGTTCTGGATCTCGCCCGCGGTGAAGGTGACGTTGTTCCACGCGTCGGAGCTGAATAAGGAACCCACCTGAACCACCGCCAGCAGGGTAAACACACCCACCAGCGTGGACCCGCCGCCTATCCCAAAAAACGATCCGATCGCAAAGGGGTGCCGCACCGCCAGACCGGCGTTGGCAAAAAATGCTGACCCGAAGTTCACCCGGAGCGCGGCAGCATTTCGGGCCACCAACCCCACCGCAATCACGCCGAGCAGGGCGAGCACCTTTGCTGTCGTAAACACGTTCTGCACAGCCGCCCCAAGCTTCACGCCACGCGTGTTGGTGAACGTCAACAGCGTGATTACCCCGATAGCCGCAAGGTTGGCCGTGTTCAGCCCGACATTGCCACCACCGACGCGCCACAACCACCGCGACTGGCTCACGGCAGGAAAGAACACCCCGAGAAACTTGCCGAACGCTACCCCGACGGCCGCGATGGTGCCGGTCTGTATGACCAGAAACAACGTCCAGCCATAGAGAAAGCCCCAGATCGGCCCCAAGCCCTCGCGCAGGTATACGTACTGGCCACCGGCTTTGGGCATCATCGCCGCGAGTTCCCCGTAGCTCAGCGCTCCGATCAACGTCATCGTCGCGGTCACCAGCCAGGCCGCAATCAGCAGCGCCGGCGACCGGAGGGTCCGGCTCATGTCCGCTGGCACGATAAAGATGCCGGACCCGATCATCGAGCCCATCACAATGGCGGTCGCCGAAAACAGCCCCATGCCCTGCACAAGGTGTGGTGTTGCCGCTGTGGTCCCGCCCGGCTCCGCCGCTGTCCG
>CAXTRM010000052.1:0-4624 GCA_964246625.1 uncultured Acidobacteriaceae bacterium | reverse complement strand
TCGCTGCGGCGGACGGCCGCGAAGGGCTGATCTCATCCTTGCTCAAGCGTGGTAAACCTGTGTTCCGCGCAGCAAGCGGCAAACACGCGCTGCGCTGGGGATCGATGAATAGAACGTTATCGCAGACGACGGAGAAAGTCTTGCAGCACCGCTGCCACAGGCTCGCCGTCGGCAAATAACGCGCCGATCACGGCAACGCTGTCCGCTCCGGCTGCAAGCACACTGGCCGCCGTGTCGCGCGTGATCCCGCCGATGGCGACGAGGGGTTTGCGGGTCAGCGCACGGGCTCGCCGCACCCCTTCCAGCCCCACAATTGCCTCGGCGTCGGCCTTGGTTCCCGTGGGGAACACCGGGCCGATGGCAATGTAATCCGCCGGGCCCTGATCAGCGGCGAACACCTGCTCGTCCATGTGCGTCGACACTCCCATGATCAGCCGACGATCGCCGAACACCCGGGCCGCGGCCACGGGTGGCAGGTCCTGGTGCCCCAGGTGCACCGCCGGCCACCCCGCCAGCAGCGCGAGATCGACCCGATCGTTCATCACGGTAAGACAGTTCGCCCCGGCCAGGGCCTCTGTGATGATCTGCGCTTGCTGAAGGATCTCCGCCGGAGAGCCGATCTTGTCTCTCAGCTGCAGGATCTCGGCCCCGCCCTCGATCAACTGCCGGGCAAAGGCCTCGGCACCGATCCCGTGCCTCTTCAGACTCGTCACATCGACGATCGGGTACACCCGCGGCAGCTTCACCGGGGCATATCTCGATGCGATGCCTTGGCACGGTACCCCGCAGCCGCCAGCCGCTTCCGCAACTCTTCCGCGATCATCACCGACCGGTGCTGCCCTCCGGTGCACCCAATGCCGATCGTTAGGTAACTCTTGCCCTCCTTAATGTAGTGGGGCAAAAGAAAGGTCAGCATCTCCGTCACCTTGTCCAGGAACTCTCGAGTTTGCGGAAACGACCGCACATATTTAGCCACACGGGGGTGCTTGCCAGTCAGCTTTCGGAACTCCGGAACGAAGTGTGGATTCGGTAAAAAGCGCACGTCGAACACGAGGTCGGCCTCGGCTGGAACCCCGTTCTTGAACCCAAAACTCGTCACCGCAATCGTGAGATTTCGATCTTCAGCGCCTTCCGCACGACCGAACTGCGCCTGGAGATGGGCACGCAGCTCGTGAACATTGAACTTCGACGTGTCCAGCAGGATATCGGCCACATTGCGGATCGGATCCACCCGCTTGCGCTCTGCACGGATCGAGGCCACCACGGTCTCGCTGCGGCCCAACGGATGCGGCCGGCGTGTCTCGGAAAAGCGTCGCACCAGCGCATCCTCGCTCGCCTCCAGGAACACTACACGGGTCGGCAGTACCGCTCGAACCTCGTTCAAGATGGCGGGAAAGCGATCCAGCCGGCTGCCCTCCCGGACATCCACCACGATGGCGGCACGCTCGATCTCCGCTGACTTCGCTACAAGGTCGGCAAAGCGCGGAATCAACTCCAGCGGAAGGTTATCGACGGAGTAAAAGCCCAGATCCTCAAAGGTCTTCAACGCCGACAGCTTGCCCGACCCTGACATACCGGTGAGGATCACCAGTTCCCGCGGGTTGATCTCCTGGCGAACCGGCTCAGCAGGCCGTGTTCCCTGCACCTTTGCTTCGCTGCGCTTGTTTGCGGCCGTCTTCCGGGGCGCCATAACCTCGATCCTATCTGTACCTGCCTGCGGTCTCCATCACCCCAAAGGGAAAGGCCCGGCACGCCGGGCCCTGTCCTTGCACCACACCCTCTAGTTGGTATTCAGGGTTGAGGTTATGCCGACTTCGTCGGCATCATCCGCCGTCACTGGCTTCTTGTGATCCCGAAGGGTCTTGTCCCTTTGATTGTGCTTTACCGCCTGCTGTTCCACTCGGCGAAGGGCGTCATGCAGTACCTGGTCCACATCGGTGCCCTCACACTTGGCCACAAGATCCCCATGGGGAATGATCAGTTCCACCTCCGCAACCTTGCGATACCCCTCCTCGGTCAAGATGATGCGCGCACTTACGGCCTGGGGAACAATGGCTACGATGCGCTCGAGGTACTCGGTCGCGTGGGCTCTCTGCTTGGCCGTGATGGAGCAGTGCCGGCCAACAAACTCAATGTGCATGAGATCTCCTTCCGCCCAATACGATGCGGTTACCGCTGCCGACGTTGATGCGTGCTCGGAATCCCCAGATCCTCGCGGTACTTTGCCACCGTGCGACGTGTCACCTGGATGCCCTGCCGCTGCAGCTCAGCGGCCAGGGCGTCATCGGTCCAGGGCTTTCCGGGGTTCTCTTCCTCGATCAGCTTCTTCACCTTGCGCTTGAGCAGCAACAGTGGAAGCTCGCCACCCTCGGGTCCGTTTACCCCTTCGGAGAAGAAGAAGCGCAGCTCATAAACGCCCTGGGGCGTATGCACATACTTGTTGGAAACCGCCCGGCTGACCGTCGATGCGTGCACCCCGATCTCGTCTGCAACCTCCTTGATCATCATCGGGCGAAGACCTTCCACGCCGCGGTCCAAAAACTCGCGCTGCCTTCTGGCAATCACCTCGCACGTCCGAACGATCGTGGCCTTGCGCTGTTCAAGGTTGCGTAGCAGCTGGATCGCGGAGCGGTAGCGCTCCTTGACGTACTCCCGCACCTCCTGTTCCAGGCGCCTTTCAATCATCATGCGACGGTACTCGTGGTTCAGCCGAAGCGATGGGACGTCCTCGTCATGCATCACCACCACCCAGGCATCATCCCGCTTGGTGAAGCTCACGTCCGGTTGAATCAGCCGCGTCGTCACTTCCTGGAAGCGGGCACCCGGACGCGGGTCCAGCTTGCGGATCAGCTCCGCAGCCGCTTGCACCTGGACCAGGGGTCGTCGGCATACGCGCGACAGCTCCCGGAGATCCCGCCGTTGCAGAAGCGGCAGGTGGGCCTGCACAACCGCCTCGGCCACCTCAAAAAGGGCGCGGTCGGCCGCGGAGCCTGGGCCCTTGCGCAGCTGCTGCTCTCGCATGGATCGCAGCTGCAGCACCAGGCAGTCCCGGAGGTCGCGTGCCCCGACTCCCAGCGGATCGAGCCCACGAAGCACCGTTTGAGCTGCCTGCAGACACCGCACAGCCTCCTGGCTGGTATGCCAGATGTGGCCCATACCGGCGACCGCGAGCTCCTCGTTACTGGCTGTCAGGTAGCCGTCTTCGTTGAGGTTGCCGATCAGCATCTCCAGCGTGATTCGCAGCGTCGTGGTCAGGTTCAACGACCCCAGCTGCCAGACCAGGTGATCGCTCAGTGAGCGTGGCGCGGCAAGGAAGTGCTCGAACGAGGGCTTGTCATATTCCTCAAACGTGGAAGGCGACCTGTATCCCGGGTCCAGGAAGTCTTGAAAATAGCTCCCGAAGTCGATCTCTTCGAAGGGGTCCTGCTCCTTGCGCTTCTCCTCTGTGGCCACAGCCTCGGCGCTGCGTTCCCGGTCGCCTTCACGGCCGGCGCGCTCGTCTATGGGCTCTACGCTCTGGTCGATCTCCTCCAGAACCGGATTCTCCACCAGTTCGTTGTTGATCATCTCCCGGAGCTCAAGATTGTTCAGCGCCAGGACGGTCACCATCTGCACCATGCCTGGGGTAAGCACCTGGCGCTGGCCGAGCTTTACGTTCAGTCTCGTTTGCAGCAACTTCGGAACTCCGGAACCCGTTCCTGGGCGCGCCGTCCAGCACGCCAACTGACCTCACCTCGGGGTTACGTGGGGAGGTTTCACGAGTCTACCGCGTTTTTTCCTCCGCTATCTGCAACGAAAGCGTGGTTTGGACACTGGATTGCTACCTTTAGCCACCCGAACCCAGAACAGCTATTCCAGAGGCTTCCCGCTGTGCAGCTCCGGCGCTGGTGCCATGGAAAAGTTCTCTCCCAGGTAGATCCGTTTGACCTCAGGGTCCCGGCCCAGCGCCCCCGGCGTCCCCGTCCTGAAGATCTTTCCGTCGCTGATGATGTACGCGCGTTCGGTCACACTCAGCGTTTCGCGCACATTGTGGTCCGTAATCAGGATCCCGATCCCCTGGTTCTTCAGCCTGGAGATAATCTGCTGAATCTCCAGCACGGCAATCGGATCGATGCCTGAGAATGGCTCGTCCAGCAGGATGAACGACGGCTCGATCGCCAGGCATCGTGCAATCTCGACACGGCGGCGTTCCCCTCCGGACAACGCAAACCCCTGGGTCTTGCGAACATGGCCCAGGCTCAGTTGGGCGATCAGCATCTCCGTCCGTTGCCGGCGCTGCTGCCACGTCCCATGCTGCGTTTCCATCACCGCCAGGATATTGTCTTCCACGGTCAGCTTCCGGAAGACCGAAGGCTCCTGGGGCAGGTAGCTGATGCCATGCTCCCGGGCGCGCACATACATGGGGGCCCGGGTGATGTCGGCGCCATCCACCACGATGCGGCCCAGGTCCGGGCGTACCAGCCCCACAATCATGTAAAAGGTCGTCGTCTTCCCTGCGCCGTTCGGCCCCAGCAGGCCGACCACCTCGCCCTGCCGGATCTCCAGGCTCACGCCGCGCACCACTTGGCGCCCGCCATAGGCCTTGCCGATCTCTTCCGTGGCTAACGTTCGCATAGCGTCCTAG
>CAXTRM010000051.1:15471-16293 GCA_964246625.1 uncultured Acidobacteriaceae bacterium | reverse complement strand
TGTCGGCGTAGCGAATACGCTTCAAGTTCCGTGTGCTGATGAGTTCAATCTGATCGCGGTCCAGGATGTCGCCCTTGGTCAGCAGCTTCTTGTTGGTCCGCTCGTCATGGAGGTCGATCAGGACCTCCTTGCCGCCCAGAATGCCTTCCAGCCGCTTCAAGCGCTCGTCGGTCAAAATGCGGATCTCGTCGGCCAGGTTGCGCTCGAGCTTTTCCACCATCTCCTGCTCGATCTGCTGAGCACGCGCGTCCTTCTCCTGTCCCTTGCGGGAGAAAATGCGGACATCGACCACCGTGCCTTCGATACCCGGAGGGCACGTCAGCGACGCATCACGCACATCGCCGGCCTTCTCTCCGAAGATGGCGCGCAGCAGCTTCTCTTCCGGCGTCAGCTGCGTTTCGCCCTTGGGCGTCACCTTGCCGACGAGGATGTCGTTGTGGCCGATCTTGGCGCCGATCCGGATGATGCCCGAGTCGTCGAGGTCACGCAGGGCGTGCTCCGACACGTTCGGGATATCCCGCGTGATCTCTTCCGGCCCAAGCTTGGTGTCGCGCGCCTCGATCTCGAACTCCTCGATATGAATCGAGGTGTAGTAGTCCTCGCGGACCAGCTTCTCCGAAATCAGGATCGCGTCCTCGAAGTTGTAGCCGCGCCATGGCATGAACGCCACCAGCACGTTCCGGCCCAGGCCCAACTCGCCCTGCTCCGTGCACGGACCGTCCGCCAGCACCTCACCCTTCAGCACACGGTCGCCCTTCAGGACCACCGGCTTCGGGTTAATGCAGGGGTTCTGGTTGGAGCGCTTGAACATCGTGAGCTGGT
>CAXTRM010000051.1:0-15461 GCA_964246625.1 uncultured Acidobacteriaceae bacterium | reverse complement strand
CTCCATGCCCGTGCCCACAAGCGGCGCGTCGGCGCGGATCAGCGGCACGGCCTGGCGCTGCATGTTGGAGCCCATCAGCGCGCGGTTGGCGTCGTCGTGCTCCAGGAACGGCACGAGCGAGGCGGCCACCGAGACCAGCTGCTTCGGGCTTACGTCGATGTAGTCGACCTCGGCCTGCGGCACCAGCACGAAGTTACCCTGCCGTCGCGCGTTGACCAGATCTTCGGTCATGCGGCCGGTCTCATCGAGATCGATGTTGGCCTGCGCGATCGTGTGACGGTCCTCTTCCCACGCCGACAGGTAGAAGCTGAACGGCTCAAACTCCGCCGTCCGCTTGCCCTCTGCCTTCAATCGCTCGTTCAGCTGACGCGACTCCTCGATCTCCAGCGTGTCCCCTTGACGGAGTCCGGTCTCCCCGGCGTTCGAAATGGCCACATACTCGAGCACGCGGCCGTCCTTCACCTTGCGGTAGGGCGACTCGATAAAGCCGTACTCGTTGATGCGCGCAAAGCAGCTCAGTGAGCTGATCAGGCCAATGTTCGGTCCTTCCGGCGTCTCAATCGGGCAGATACGGCCGTAGTGCGTCGGATGCACGTCGCGGACCTCAAAGCCCGCGCGTTCGCGGCTCAACCCACCCGGCCCAAGCGCCGAGAGCCGCCGCTTGTGCGTGATCTCGGAGAGCGGGTTGGTCTGGTCCATGAACTGGCTCAGCTGCGACGATCCGAAGAACTCGCGGATGGCTGCCATCACCGGCTTGGCGTTGATCAGGTCGTGCGGCATCGCCGTCGACATCTCCTGATACACGCTCATCTTTTCCTTGATCGCGCGCTCCATACGCACCAGCCCGATGCGGAACTGGTTCTCCATCAGCTCGCCGACCGCACGCACACGACGGTTGCCTAGGTGATCGATGTCGTCCACCAGGCCGATGTTCTTGCGCAGCTTCAGCAGGTACCGGATCGTGCCGTAAAAGTCCTCCGGCGTCAGCGTGCGCTTGTCCAGCGACGTCGACTCCGCGTTCTCATACAGCTTGATGTTGAACTTCAGCCGGCCCACCCGCGAAAAGTCATACTTGCGCGGGTCGAAGAACATGCCCTCAAACAATGCGGTCGCGGTGTCCAGCGTCGGGGGATCGCCCGGACGCAGCTTGAGGTAGATAACGATCAGCGCTTATTAAGAATTGAGTACCGAGTCGCGCCGCAGCGTGTTTGCAATGATTGCACCCACGTCGTCCCGCTCCGGGAAGAACACCTCCAGGGTCGTCACGCCGGACTGCGCGATCTTGTGCAGCTTGTCCGCCGACAGCTCCTGGTTGGCCTCGTACAGCAGCTCACCGGTGTTCATGTCGACCACATCGGCCGCCGTGATCGCACCTTCGAACTCGCCGTTCTCTACTTCCACTTCCTTGATGCCGGCTGCACGTAGATTGCGCAGAGCCGACGACGTGATCTTCTTGCCGGAGGCGAGGATCTCCGACCCGTCCGCGCCCTTGATCGACGAGGTCGTGCGCGTCCCCAGGATGTTGGTCGCCTTGCCGTCCTCGGTCAGGTTCCAGACCAGCTTGCCGTCACGCACTGTGACCGTATCGACCGTGTAGAAGGTCTTCAGGATATCTTCGTCCTGTCGCAGCCCGCGCGCCCGCAGGAAGATCGTGCCCAGGAACTTGCGCTTGCGGTCGATGCGCACATACAGAATGTTCTTCTGGTCGTACTCAAACTCCACCCAGCTGCCGCGGTAGGGAATGATCTTGCCCAGGAAGTAGGTCCGGTTGTTTGCCGTCTCGAAGAACACACCCGGTGAGCGATGCAGCTGGCTCACGATCACGCGCTCGGTGCCGTTCACGATAAAGGTGCCATTGGCGCTCATCAGCGGGATATCGCCGAAAAACACCTCCTGCTCCTTCATGTCGCGCAGGCTCTTGACGCCTGTCTCGGGGTCCTTGTCATAGATCTTCAGCCGGATCGTGACCTTGAGCGGTGCCGAATAGGTCATGCCACGTTCTTCACACTCGGCCTGGTCATACTTCAACTGCAATCCGACCGGGTCACCGCACTTGGTGCAGAAGTCCGGGGTGTTCTTGTTGTACGTTCCGCAAAACTTGCACAACACATCGCCGGGGTGAAACGGGTCCGTAATGACCATGTGACCACAGGTGGTGCACGTGGTCCGCAGATGGTTCAACCCTTTCAGGTAGCCGCACTTGCACTCCCAGTTCCCGATCGTGTAATCCACAAACTCCAGTTCCGACACGTTGCGGAAGTCCGTGATCGGGAATACGGAGGTAAACACGGACTGCAGCCCGTTGTCCTCGCGCTCCTGCGGAAGCTTGTCCATCTGCAGAAACCGCTCGTACGAGCGGCGCTGTACCTCAATGAGGTTTGGGATCTGGATGCTGGTGGGAATCTTGGAAAAGTCGAGACGGGTGCGAAGCGCGCGCGTTTCGGTTGTCTGGTTCGACATGCTCTCTCCTGGTTTGGTCGAGGCCTTTTCCCCTGGCCGTCAGCTGGATCCGAACGATCCACCTGAAACCGGCTGAAAAGGAAGAAAGGTTCGGGTTGACCGAACTCTTCTTATTGGACTTCTGCGCCCTGGAATTGGTGCATCGCTCCTCGGAGGCGATGGCACCTGGGGCGTGGTACGGAAGGACCTCGCGATGCACTCTGCGAGGTGGAACGGGTTGGGGCTGCACCCTTGGGGACCCACACACATCCCCGGTGCGGGCAGAACGGCCGCTAGAAGACCGTGGCCTGTCCGAGATTTCGGTCAGGCAAATTTGCGGAAACGAAGAAAACGCCCTGCGGAAAAGAGCTCCCGGAGAGCGTGTCTCTGAACTGAGATAGGGTTTGCCGTTTGAAACGCTGGATAGTCGCCGCCTTTGAGCTTCTGCCCTGAAAGCTCAAGCTTGCCGCCGTTCTTTCGCGTATCACCCAAAGATCCCGCCGCTCGAATCCCTGGATGGCCGGCTCCCTAGCCCGCGCGCCCAACGCGGGATGAACCGGATACTGCTACAGTCTGCTGACGATCCGCAAAGGCCTTACGCGCCCGCGCCGTCAGCCTGAAGTCCCTCCCCGCTGCCGAAGCAAAGCCCATTGCCGGGGCGGAGGTGCTTACGTCCAAGGAAGAGAATACATCAGACGGGACTGAGGATGCAACTTTTCTGGGAGTTGGGCTTGCAGCCCTACCCACCCGAAGGGTCCGTGGTTCTCCAGGTCACCCTGAACATGCCTCAACAGGCTCGCTCCGCTCAGAGTGAGGCTGTCCCCAGCTAGGCCGCGCCTGAGACTGGCACCGTCAGTCCCGCCAGGAGCAAGGCTGCCTGGAGTTCGAACCTCGCCGCTTGGAGATGCCGTAACACCAAAGGCGATCCCCTCGGGATCGCCTTTGGGCCCTGCCAGGAGACAGTTACTTGATCTCGACCGTCGCCACACCGTCGAACTTCTTGGCGATGGCCGCTGCATCATCCTTGGAGATATTCTCCTTCAAGGGCTTGGGCGCGCCGTCCACCAGGTCCTTGGCTTCCTTTAAGCCCAGTGCCGTTACTTCGCGGACCGCTTTGATGGTGTTGATCTTGTTTGCGCCCGCATCTTTCAAGATGACCGTGAACTCGGTCTTCTCTTCCACCGCCGGAGCAGCTGCTCCAGCCCCGCCTGCCGGTGCCGCCGACACCGTGGCCGCCGCTGCGGAAACGCCCAGGCGCTCCTCAAGCTTCTTCACAAGCTCTGCCGCCTCAAGCAGCGTCAAGCCTACGATCGCATCTTCAATCTGCTGAATGTCCGCCATAATCTTCTCCGTGTTCTTCAAGTCTTGATGCTGCTATGGTCTTTCCCTTCGGCTCACGCCGGAGGTTGCCCTCTCCCCTGCCGGGTTTCCGATGCGCTCAGACTGCGCACCCGCCAGGGGAGCTGACGAAATCTGTTTGCTAGCCTTCAACCGGATCGGTGGAAGCAGCTTCCCCGGCCTGCGACGCGGTTCCGTTCTCCGGCTGTGCCGCGCCACTCGGCTGCTCCGCTACCGGGTCCGCTTCGGACGCCGGATTGGCCGCAATCTGCTCGGTCGGGGTCGGCGCCTCTTCTTGCCGCGCTTCGGCTACTGTGGAACCTGCTGACGAAACCGACTCCGTCGCGGCGGCAGGTGCCGATGTCGTCGCACCGGCTGCCGGCAGCTTACCCTGTTCAACCGCCTGGTTCACCACAACGGCCAGGTTGCGCCCTACCGCATTGGTCACCACGGCCAGCCGCTGCGCCGGCGCGTTGATTAGGAACAGCAGCTTCGAAAATAACTCTTCCTTGCCAGGGAGCTTGGCAAGATCGCTGATCTCTTCCCTGGTAATGACCTTGCCGTCCACGATGCCCAGCTTGAACGTGAACTCTGCATTGTCCTTCACCCAGTCGGACAGCGCCTTGGCCAGCGCCACGGGATCTCCGGCGGTGTAAGCCACGCCGCTTACGCCCTTCAAGCCCTGCAGCGCCTTTTCAACCTTGGTGCCCTGCGAGCTGCGGGCCGCAAGCTTGTTCTTTACGACGTGGTACGCGCCGCCAGCCTCGCGGACGACCTTCCGCAACGAAAAGTCCTTCGACGCGGTCAATCCCGTGAACGTCCCGATGATGGCCGACGTACTCTTCTCAAGATCCGCCGCAAGCGCGGCGACCTTGACGTTCTTTTGTGCTTTGGTTAATGCCATGAACTCCAGCCTTTTCGCTGCTTGCTCTTCGCCAGCCAGCGTACTGTGTGGGCGCTGCGCGCCGATTGCCTTTCCTGATTGCGATCCGCTCGCAAAAGGGAGTCGAAGCTACTTGGTTGCAACGTCAGCCGTCGCCGCCTCAAGCTCGATGCCGGGTCCCATCGTCGAACTCAGCACGATCTTCTTCACATACTTGCCCTTTGCCGCCGAAGGTTTCGCTTTCACCACGGCATTGACCACGGTCAAGGCATTCTGTTCCAGCTTGTCCGCGGAAAACGAGAGCTTGCCCACAGGCACGTGCACCAGCGCTGTCTTGTCCGCCCGGAACTCCACCTTACCGGCCTTGATCTCACGGATCGCACCCGCCACGTCCGTGGTCACCGTTCCGGTCTTGGGATTCGGCATCAGGCCGCGCGGTCCTAGTACCTTGCCCAGCCGACCGACCGACCGCATCATGTCGGGCGTGGCAATCAGTGCATCGAAGTCGGTCCAGTTTTCCTTCTGGATACGCTCCACAAGGTCTTCACCGCCCACGAACTCAGCACCGGCCGTTTCAGCCTCGCGCTGCTTATCGCCTGAAGCGATCACCGCAACCACCTTGGACTTGCCCCCCAGCCCATGAGGCAGGATGACCGTGCCGCGCACCATCTGGTCCGCATGGCGAGTGTCGACGCCCAAACGAAGTGTCAGATCGACGGTCTCGTCGAACTTCGCGTACTTCGCTTTTTGCAGCAGGGGAATCGCTTCTGTAATTGCGTACGGGCGCTTTTCGACCAGCGCGCGTGCCTTCGTCAAATTCTTTGAGATCTTGCGAGCCATACCTGTCCTTGTCTGCCACCCCGGTTGTCCGTGCCTGCACGGAAGCATGCATCCTCTGCATGGGCGTGGTCTCGACCTATGTCGCGGAAGAACTCCGGACAACCCTTCTAGTATGCCCAGAGACCTGCAGTTGCGTCAAGATCTTGATGCCGTCCGCAAGCCTTCACGACATGCAGGTGCGCCCTTTCGGTCCAGGCTCACTCCAACGTCTCTGGCGTCCTCTGCCCTGGCTCTATCTCCAGCACGGCCAGAGGCGCCCTTACGCCTCCTTTTCAGCACGTTCCGTACGTTCCGCACGGAGCAGGCCCGGTGCCAGCTTGGGTATCCTTTCAAACCCGATGCACGCTCGCGCATCCTGCTCCCAGCCGCGCAGATGCTCATCCGACACGAGATCGATCTTGGGCGCCCCGGCTCGGCGAAAGTAGCCCACGCCGGGCTGTCCGACATCCTGTCGTACCACCAGCGCAGCCAGGGGTGGCCATCCCTTCAGGTCGCACAGGTGAGCTATCTCGTTGAGCGGGCCACCCAGGCGGCGCGCTTCCACTGCCACCCCTGCCCGCTGGATCAGTGAGCTGTAGCTGATCAAATATCCTGCCGGGTAGAGCCTGGGCTCGCGAGGCACCCGCCTTCGACGCGCCTCCCAAAAGTGGTCCAGCAAGGCCTGCAAAAGCTCCTGGGTGACATCAACGGATCGCGAACTCATCTGGGCAGTGTAAAACCCTCGCAAATCGTCTTGACGTAGGCCGCCTCCCAACTGTACCGTCTTGCTATGGAAGGCGAAGAAAAAGCGAATATGACGGCGCAGCCCCACTCCACTCTCTTCCCCATCCTCCCTTCTCAGCCCGTGGGCATGGCGCGGCTCGCGGCCCAGGCCACCCATGCAGACGATGGCCACCTGATTCAATTTCGCGCAATGCGCTCCAAATCACTGCTGAACCGGTCAGTCAGCAAGCGCCATCTTTCGCTCGAGTGGTCCATCAACCCCTACCGCGGCTGCGAGTTTGGGTGCAAGTACTGCTACGCCCGTTACACGCACAAGTTCCTCCAGCCTGAAAAGGTCGCCGACATCCCATCTGGTCGCTATGACGGTCCGGAGCAGCCCTGGGCAAAAGCCTTCGAGCAGGAGATCTATCTCAAGGAGAATGCGGCGTGGCTGCTGGAACAGGAGCTCGACCGCATAGATCCGCGTGAGGAGATCGCCCTCGGCACAGCAACTGACCCCTACCAGCCGATTGAGCGTCGTGCCGGCATCACTCGCGGCATCCTTGAGGTCTTCAGCCGTCGCGCTGGACACCGGCTCGGCATCATCACAAAATCCAACCTGATTACTCGTGACTTGGATCTGCTCCAACGCATCGCCGCGCGCAACACCCTCGTTGTCCATATAACGGTAACGACCACCGACACGGTACTTGCGCGAAAACTTGAGCCGCGCGCGCCTCGCCCTGACCTGCGCTTTAACGCCGTCCGCCAACTGCGGGCAGGCGGCGTCACTACCGGTGTCCTTTGCTCGCCGATGCTGCCCGGCATCAACGACTCAGAGAACTCCATCCACCGCGTAGCCCGGGCTGCTTCCGAGGCGAAGGCCAGCTTCCTCGCTTCGCATGCCTTGTTCTTGAAATCGTGCTCGCGTCCTACGTGGTTGAGCTTTGTTCGCGAGCACTTTCCTCACCTCGTTGGCGACTACGACCGCCGTTTTGCGAACGCTGACTTCGCTGACGGCCCGTATCGCCGACAGGTGGCGGGAGTCCTGCAGCGTGCCTGCCGTAAGTTCGGCCTCGCGCCTCGGTCCACAGATGCACTTGTAACCCGGGACGTCGGAGCTGTCCCGAAGAAGACCCCCCGGTCCACCCAGCCTCAGCAACATGGCCAGACTCTCCTCTTCGCCTGAAACCTGTACTGTCGCAATTCGTATCCTCCGAGTAGCACCTCCATGACCGGATCTACATACTGGAAGGCTTACGGAGCATCATTTCAGAAGTGCCTCGATCTCATGCCGGTACGGCATCGAGCGCGCTGCCCCGGCTCGTGTGACGGACAGCCCAGCGCCCGCTGAGGCAAAGCGCGCTGCCGCCTCTGGCGTGCGTCCTTCCGCAAGTGCCGTGGCAAACGCACCGCAAAAGGCATCCCCCGCACCGGTTGTATCTACCACCGTCCCAGGGCAGAGTGCCTGTACCTGTACAGGTAGGCGCCCCGCTTCGTACAAGACACTTCCGCGTTCACCCAGGGTCACAAGCACACGGCTGCATCCAGCCTGCAGAAGCCTGTCCACCGCCAAAGGTGCAGCCTCTCCTTCTGCGTCCGTACGCCCAAGCTGTCGCGCTTCTGTCTCGTTCGGCACGAGAAAGTCGACAAGCCGCAGCATCTCTGAGGGAAGCGCCCCCACGGGAGCAGGAGCGGGGTTCAGCACGGTTGTCACGCCTGCGTCTCGCGCGACCTCGAGCCCTCGCCATACAGCCTCTATCGGGACCTCCAGCTGCGCGACGAAGACCTTTGCGCGCTGGATCGGCTCCTTTGCCGCTTCGACGTCCTCGGGTGTAAATGTTCCGCAAGCTCCCGGAACTACAACGATCGCGTTCTCTCCACTGGTCTCCGTCACGACGATCACGGCTGCCCCCGTCGGTGCCGCGCTCACCTTTACCAGGGTCTGATCGATCCCTTCAGCCGTCCACAGCGCCCGGGCCATCTCGCCAAAGCTGTCCCGGCTAAGCGCGCTCATCAACACTACATCCGCTCCAGCCCTGGCAGCGGCTACGGCCTGATTGGATCCCTTTCCGCCCGGGCCCAGATCGAAGCTGGTGCCGAGCAGGGTCTCGCCGGGATGCGGGAATCGTTGCACCCGGCACACCATGTCTGCGGCAAAACTCCCCAACACAAACACGCAAGCAGGCATCCACGTCCTCCCTTTTCTCACCAACCCAAAAAGCGAAGGAGCGCACTTGGTGCGCTCCTTTCGCGGCATACGGGATGCGTGTCTACGCAACCACTTCCAGGCCCATCGAGCGGGCGGTGCCCCGAATCGTCTTTGCAGCAGCCTCCACCGAAGCCGCGTTCATATCTGGCATCTTTTGCTTGGCGATGTCCATGATCTGCGCCTCGGTGATCTTACCTACCTTGTCCTTGTTCGGGGTTCCAGAGCCCTTCTGGACACCGGCAGCCTTCATCAGCAACACCGGAGCCGGAGGCGTCTTCGTAATAAATGTGAAGGTTCGATCCGCGTACACCGTGATGACCACAGGAATGGTCATGCCGACCAAGCCAGGATCCTTCGTCCGGTCGTTGAACTGCTTGCAGAACTCCATGATGTTGACTTGAGCCTGGCCCAGTGCAGGCCCGATCGGGGGAGCCGGGGTGGCCTTGCCGGCCATCACCTGGAGCTTGACATAGCCATTAATCTTTTTCGGTGCCATATGTGATCCTTGCTTTTGCCGCGAGCTTGCGCTTCGCTGTATTTGGACTGCGGCAGGAGCTCGAAGGTCCGGTGAAGCTGCCGGGCTGTGACTCCTGAACTTAAGACAAGGGCCTCAACGGCCCCGCTTACTCTTCAGACTTTTCAACGCTCGCGAACGACACTTCGGTTGGGGTTGGACGGCCAAAGATCGACACCATCACCTTCAGCGTCTGTTTGTCCTCGTTGATATCGTCCACGGCGCCGTTGAAGTTCGCAAACGGCCCTTCGGTGATGCGGACCTGCTCGCCCTTCTCAAACTTGACCTTGAGCTTGGGCTTCTCCTTGCTGACGTCCGCGCGATTCAGCATCGCGTTGACCTCCTGCTCGGAAAGCGCATTGGGCTGGTCGCCTGTCTGCAGAAACCCCGTTACACGTGGTGTGTTCTTCACCACATGCCACAGATCGTTATCCAGGGCCATCTCGACAAACACGTACCCTGGCAGGAAGACCCGGTCAATGGTGTATTTCTTGCCGTTGCGCATCTCCGTCGTGGGCTCGGTTGGGATCTCGATCCGGCCCACCCGATCTTCCAACCGGTACGCCCGCACACGGCTCTCGAGCGACTCTTTGACCTTGCGCTCAAAACCGGAGTAGGCGTGAATGATGTACCACTTGAAGTTGTGGCCAGGAGCTTCGGGCTGTTCGGCTGCCTCAGCCGGTGGTTCACCCGGACCCTCATCGCCGCTGCCGGCGTCGTACGCCTCGGTTTGGTTGTACCCTTCCAGAGTCGCAGCCGTGTCGGTGCCGTCCTGGGCTGGCTCGTTCGGATTCACGTCGTATGCCATAACAATCCCGTGCGCCTGGAAGCGCTCTAGTGACCGGTGAGCTTCAGCAGACCGCGGTCAATGACTCGGCCCAGCGTGTTATCGATCAGTGCAAAATACGCCGCGAAAAGGAAGACGGTCGCAATCACAATGATGGTATTTGTCCGGACCTCTTCACGGCTCGGCGTCACCACCTTGTGCATCTCCAACCGCGTATCCTTCAAAAATTCCGCCAAACGTTGGGGACCCGACGGTGGTTGTGTCGCGGGACTGCTGGACGAAGCGGATTCAACAATTGCAGTTTCAGCCATAAACGGCTCCTGACGACTCCCTGGTGCAAACAGCGAAAGCGGTTCAACTCGGTACATCACCGGCGGCCAAAGTCACCGGAAAAAAGCTGGCAGGGGAGCTCGGATTCGAACCGAGAAGTTCGGTTTTGGAGACCGACAGTTTAACCGTTGAGCTTACTCCCCTGTGGGAGCGACAGGTCGGCCACTATCCTCGCCCTACACGGCCTCTTCACCGCGCGTGTGCGAAGCTATGCTGCCTACCTGCCTGCGCTTTATTTTGTTTCCTTATGGTCGGTGTGCTTCCGGCAGGTGTTGCAGAATTTGGAGAATTCAAGACGGCCTGTCGTGGTCTTCTTGTTCTTGGTAGTCGAATAGTTCCGGTTCTTGCACACCGGGCACTGCAGGGTAATGATCTCACGCATGATAATTCGCCTCAATTTGGCCAGCCACTCCGGCTGGCAAGCAGCTCGTCAGGTTAAGCCTGACACGCCGCGACGCAGGGTGATCGACCCTGCGTATACTTCCGCCCTGCTTTCCGGGGCTCGGACGCACAGGAACCTGGGCGCCTTGACTATTATCCATCATCTGCGGAACTTAGGAAAGCCCTGGAACTTAGCAACGTCTCCAACAACGCCTCGATCGCCAGCTATGTGATACTCGCAACCACCCTCGACTGCGCTCGCACCCGGCGACGCACCTCCGCAAACTGCAGCAGGATGTAGTTGTCCGTCATGCCCGCCAGATAGTCCGCGATCACGCGTGGTAACCCTTCCTCCGCGATCTCGGCAAAATACGCCTCCGGCAGCTCTTCCGGCTCTGCCATCCAGTAGCGGAACAACTCCGTAATCACCCCTTCCGCCTTGTCATGCTCACGGTCGAGCTCCGCGCAGGTGTACAGCGTGTCGTACAGGTACTGCTTTTCTTCCCGGCGCTCCGCTTCCACCCCGGGCGAAAACACGGCAAGCCGTCTGTCCAGCGTCCTGATGTCTGCCAGATCGCGGGCACCGCTCGCCTCTACGCCCTTCGCTGTGTTCTCAATCAGGTCTCTAACCAGCCGCTTCTGCATCGCCTGCAGGGCGTCGTGAAACACATATTTCTCTTCTGCGCCAGGATGCGCACGCCGCACGGCAGCGAAGCACCGCCCGAGAATGCTCACCTGCTCACAAATCTCACCCACCTCCAACAACCCGGACTCCACCCCGTCGTCCAGGTCCGCTGTCAGGTAAGCGATCTCGTCCGCCAGGTCGATGATCTGCGCCTCCAGTGGAGGCCTTTTATCCAGGAAGAACCCCCGAAGTTCTGGATGGCCTGCCGCCGTATAGTCCCTGGAATGCTTCACGATGCCCTCGCGGGTCCCCAGTGTCAGGTTTAAGCCACGGTGCCCTGCATAGCGCTGCTCGAACTGATCCACAATGCGCAGCGCGTGCAGGTTGTGGTCAAACCGCAAGCCGTGCTCCTGCAGACAGCGGTCCAGCGCTCGCTCGCCTGCGTGGCCAAACGGCGGATGCCCTATGTCATGAACCAGGGCCAGGGTCTCGGTGAGATCTCCATTGAGCCCAAGAGCCGAGGCAATGTGACGCGCGACCTGAGCCACCTCCATGGTGTGCGTCAGGCGGCTTCGGAAATGGTCGGACGCCCGGCTAGTAAAGACCTGCGTCTTGCCGGCCAGCCTGCGAAAGGCGCGCGACCACACGATCCGATCCCGGTCCCGCTCAAAGGGTCCTCGCCCGTCGCCGGGGGGCGCAGCAAACACCCTTTCCGCCAGCTGCGCTGCCGCTGCTCCAAAGACCCCAACCCCGCGCAGATCAAAATGCATGTACGCCGACTCCAGCGTCTTCACTTTTCCCTACGCAAGGCATCTCGGCAGCCGCCCTGAAGCTCCACCCTATTTGCCCGGCCCGGTTCCCGCGTGCGCCAGCCGTACGCGCGCATTCTCCAGGTCACGCTGCGTCTTGCTCACGTCGGCTGGATCGGCCTCGGCCGGCAACGACGTCGCATATTGATTTACCGCTTTTTCCCACTCCGTCACAGCCAGCGACAGCTTGCCGTTATGCGCGTAGATCTCTCCCATGTGCGCCAGGATGGACGGATCCGACGGCGACCGCAGCACCGCCTTCCGCTCCGTATCCTCAGCCATCGCGTAGCTTCCTTGCTTGAAGTACGCCCACGCCAGTGAATCCAGGTAGGCCCCGTTCTGCGGGTCCAGGCGGACAGCCTTTTGCAGCATCGCCATCGCCTGGTCCAGCTTGACGCCCCGTTCCACCAGCATGTACCCGTAGTCGTTTTCGGTCGCGATATTCTCCGGGTCGATCGCCAACGCCTTCCGGAACTGGTCCTCCGCGACATCAAACAACTTCTGCCGCTCTGCGATCGAGCCGCGGAAGTAGTAGAGGAACAGCTTCTGCTCCTTGGTTTGGGCACCCGCCTCGGCCTTGTCCAGGGCCTCGGACGCCTGTCTCCAATGCTTGTTGCGAGACTCCATGTCCGCGATCGTGACGTACACATCCCGATCGTCCGGCGTCCCCTTCAACTGTGCTTGCGCCAGCTTGAGCGCCTCTTCGAGCCTGCCATTATCGGCCAGCTGCCGGGCATACATCAATTGCAGGTCATGGTTCTCCGGCACGGCCTTGGCAGCGCTCGCCGCGGTATCCAGCGCTGCCTTCCACTGGTGCGCATCACGGTAGGCATCTACCTCGCCCTCGCTGCCTCGCGGCTGGTACTCGCCCCCGAGCTGCTCCATCTGCTTGTAGGTCGCCACGGCCTCGTCATACCTGCCCGACTCCCGGTACACAATCGCGAGCCGATCCAAGAACAGCCCCCTGTTGTTTCGGTCGCTCTCCTCATATTTCCCGGTCGGCGACGTCGTGGAGGCCAGGGCCGCCTTCATCGTCCGGATCGAGTCGTCGTAGCGGCCAAGGGCGTCATAGGTTAGCGCCTCGTTGTAGCTCAACTCCAGGTTGTCGGAAACCAGCGCTTCGGCCTTCTTCAGGGTCGCCAGCGCCTGCTCATAGTGGCCCTGCTGACGCTGGATGTCGGCCTCGCGAATCAGGCTCTGCGCGTCCTGCGGGTCCGACCCCAGGATCTGCCCATAGATCTTGCCCGCGGCGTCCATCTGTCCCGATGCCTGCAGCGCCGACGCCAACCCCCGCTTGGCATCCGTGTTGTCCGGATCCGCGTTCACTGCGGCCTGGTACGCCTTGGCTGCGTCTTTGGGCTGCTTGAGCTGATCGTAGATGTTTCCCAGCGCGAAGTTCATCCGTGGGGAACGGTCGGCCTCGGGCACATCCGCAATCGTCTTTGCCGCTTTGTTCAAGTTGCCCTGTTCGGAGTAGAGCCGTGCAATGTTCAGCACCACCTCCTCCGAATTCGGATCGATCTTTTGCGCGGCCTGGAACTGTGCCTCCGCCTTGGCCGAGTCATGGGCCAGCCCATACAACTGCCCCAGTAGCAACCGGGTCTCCAGGTCATTCGGCTTCAGCCGCGCAATGGTCTCGTACTCCTTGATCGCCGCCGCCAGCATCTCCTGGGTCTGCGGTCCGGCTGCCTGCCGGTCATCGAGCGATCGCAGGTACACGCGGCCCAGCAGGGTGTGCGCTTCCACATCGTCCGGATGCTTTTTGATCTGGTCCTGCGCCGCCGTTACGGCTTCCCGTATGCGCCCAAGCCGGAAGTACAACATCGCCACGCCGTCCTGCAGTTGTGGCGAGTCCGGATCCGCTGTCAGCGCCATCTTGTACTGTTCAATGGCCTGCGTCGCCAGATCCTGGCGTCCATTGGCGAGGAACTGCTGCTCATAGATCTTTGCCAGCCCGTAGTGGTAATACGACGCGGCATGGTCTGGCGCCGCGGCCGTGGCCGCCGGCGTTCCGCCGGCAGGTGCCTTGGACTGAGCCGACAGGCTGCCAACCAGCAACAGCGCCCCCGCAAACGGAAGAAAGGAGGCGCGAAAGGTAGGGGGCCGGAAACGAACTGTCATGAGCGAGGGATCCTGGTTGCAGCGCGTCAGAGTCTATGTTTAGACGGTACTCTACACGGTTTGGATGCGGCCGCGCCTACTCAGTAGGCACTTACCATCGTGTACCGCACCGCCTCTTGGCTTCGCCCTAAACTCCCGCCGCCACCCGGCAGATCACCCATGCCGAAAATGCCGGACCCCCGTGAAGGCCATGGCGATTCCCAACCGGTTTGCTGCTTCAATCACCTCGGCATCCCGCACCGAGCCGCCAGGCTGGATCACCGCCGACGCCCCTGCGTTGGCTACCGCCTCCAGCCCATCGGCAAAGGGGAAAAACGCGTCACTTGCCGCCACCGTGCCCTGGAGCGGCAACACAGCCTTCATCGCCCCGAAGCGCGCCGCGTCCACCCGGCTCATCTGCCCTGCTCCCACGCCGACACTCTGGCCCCAGCCGTCCTCTTCGCGCGCATACACAATCGCGTTCGACTTCACGTGCTTGCAAACGCGCCACGCAAACAGCAGGGCGGCCGTCTCCGCTTCGGTGGGCTGCCGCGCCGTCACAATCTTCAGGCTCGCTGCGGAAACCGGTGCATGGTCTTCGTTCTGCAACAGATACCCGCCGCCAACTGACTTCACGACCCGGCCCGGCTCGCTCGGCTCGATCCGCAGTACCCGCAGGTTCTTCTTCGCCGCCAGCACCCCAAGCGCTTCGGGCGTGAACCCCGGCGCCACCACCGCCTCCACAAACAGCTTCGCGATCTCCGCGGCAGCAGCCCCGTCCACCTCGCGGTTAGTCCCGATCACCCCGCCGAACGCCGACACCGGATCGGCCGCCAGCGCTCGCCGGTACGCCGCCGCCACGGTTGCGCCCAGGCCCACGCCACACGGGTTGGTGTGCTTGATGATTGCCACCGCGGTCTCCGTGAACTCGCTCGCCAGCGCCCAGCACGCATCAAGATCGACCAGGTTGTTGTAGCTCAGCTCCTTGCCCTGCATCTGCTCGGCGTTGGCGATCCCGCGCCCCGTGCCGTCGGTATACAGCGCTGCGCTTTGGTGTGGGTTCTCGCCATATCGCAGGCTGGTCTTGCGCGGTGCAACAATCTGGAGCGTCGCCGGCAGGCCTGCTTCCGCAGCCGCCTCCGGACCGTCCGCCCCCGCCTGCCTGGACGCAGAGGCCCCATCCGCGTCCTCCGCCGCCGCCCGGCGTTCCAGCGTTGATGCGATCGCCGCGTCATACGCCGCCGTCGTCGCAAAGGCCGCCCGTGCCAGCCCCCACCGTGTCGCCTCGCTCAGCTCCCCGTCGTTGGCCTTGAGCTCATCCATCAGTGCGGGGTATTGCGTCGCGCTTGACACCACGGCGACATCTTCGAAGTTCTTTGCCGCTGACCGCAGCATCGAGGGCCCTCCGATATCGATATTTTCGATCAGGTCCTCCAGCGAGACCTCAGGCCTGGCCGCCGTCTTCTCAAAGGCGTACAAGTTCACCACCACCATGTCGATC
>CAXTRM010000050.1:8227-16349 GCA_964246625.1 uncultured Acidobacteriaceae bacterium | reverse complement strand
ATAAAGAAGGAAGCGTTGTGAGATCGGCCGCCCTGGGAAAGGCTGCCCGACTCCGAGGCCGGAACTTTGTTCTCAGGGTTGCGTCTATATAGAACGATTCCCGCCAGCATGCAGCTTGTTTTTAGGCTGTTTGCAGATTGAGATAAGCCGAGCTTTATGAAACTCCGCGATACGTGGGCCGTTCTGGGTGCATTTTTGCTGTTTTTCGCTGTTCCCTCCAGCTTTTCAGAAGGTCCTAAGCCTCGGCTGACTGCTGCCATCGACAATGCGAGCCGGGTACAGATGGCCCAGGCGCATCCGGAGTTGGCGGGCAAAAGTGTGCACCTGGGCACCGATGAAGGCGCGCTTCCAACTGGTGCCTCATTGCAGGGAATCACCCTGGTGTTCAGCCGCTCCGCCGCACAGCAGGCCGACCTGTCCACTTTGCTGGCAGCACAACAGGATCCGGCCTCGAAGCTTTACCACCAGTGGCTCACCCCGGACCAGTTCGCTGCCCGCTTCGGTGTGGCGGATACCGATCTTGCAAAGGCACAGACGTGGTTGCAATCGCAAGGCTTTCAGGTGAACGCGATTCCGCGGAGTCGCGACCGGATCAGCTTCAGGGGCAATGCAGGTCAGATTGCAGCGGCGTTTGGAACCGAGTTGCACCGCTACCGTTCTTCGCAGGGGACACACTTCGCACCCGCGGGCGATCTGAGCCTGCCTTCGGCGCTTGCGCCCATGGTGGCGGGCGTGCTGCGACTTTCCGACCTCCATGCGCACCGTTTGACTCACCTGCAACGCGCCGCGGCACAACCTGCGTACACCTCCAACCTCCAGCCGGGGAGCCACTTCCTGACACCTTCGGACGTTGCGACCATGTACGATTTGTCGTCAACGTACAAGGCAGGCTTCAACGGAGCCGGGCAGTCGATCGCGATCATTGGCCAGTCTTATATCGATACGGCCCCGATCAGCGCCTTTCAGAACGGAGCGCAGCTTGCCGCCAATCTGCCCACGCTGGTTCTGGTCCCTAACACGGGCGTGAATGGCGTGAACGCGATCGAGGACGGAGACGAGGGTGAGTCCCAGCTGGACCTGGAATACGCCAGCGGCATGGCGCCGGGAGCTAACATGTTCTTCGTGTATACCGGGGACGCCCAAAATGCGGGCGTTTTCGACAGCTTGTCCTACGCCATCGCGGAAGATATTGCACCGGTGATCAGTGGAAGTTATGGCGTGTGTGAGCCAGAGCTGCAGGCGGGCGGGGCTTCCGCGCTGCAAACAGCCAATGTCTTGAACCAAGAGGTGCAGCAGGCAAACGCCCAGGGCCAGACCGTGTTGTTTTCCTCCGGGGACACGGGTTCCACGGACTGCTTCGGCTATACCGACCAGTCCAGCGCCGTCCAGGAAGCGCTTTCGGTGGACTTTCCCGCTTCCATTCCCAACATTACGGCAGTAGGGGGAACGGAGATGGCGTCCGGCACCTATACCGCGGGAAGCAGCCAGTATTGGCAGAGTACATCAGGGTCGGATGTCATCAGCTCGCTGCTTTCCTACGTGCCGGAAACCGTGTGGAACGAGGATAACGTCCAGAATACGACGCAGCCGCTTTCCTCGGGCGGAGGCGGCAGCAGCATTCTGTTTCCGCGCCCGAGCTGGCAGGCTGGCGTGCCCGGCATTCCCGCGGGCGCAAACCGGTTGCTCCCCGACCTGTCCCTGCAGGCCTCAGTCGAAAGTCCAGGCTTTATCTACTGCACCTCCGACCCGAGTGATCTGGCGTACGACGGCCTGGACGCAAGCTGCACGAACGGGCTTCGGAGTGCCAACTCGACCTTTCTGATTGCAGGTGGAACCAGCTTCGCTACGCCCATCATGGCTGGCTTGCTGGCGGTGCTGAATCAGGTGACACATGCCAAGGGGCAGGGAAACCTCAACACCACGTTGTATGCCCTGGCAGCAAACCCGACCTCCTACGCACTCGCGTTTCACGACATCACCAGCGGGACCAACGGCTGCGCCGCGGGGCCGACGTACTGTTCTGCCGCGGGCACTGCAGGCTTTTCCGCAACGACCGGCTATGACGAGGCTACAGGCCTCGGATCTATCGACTTTCTGAAGCTAAGTTCTGTGTGGCCTGCGACAGCAGCAAGTGTTCTGGCCTCAACGACGACCACCCTGGCAGCTGCCACCAGCACACCGGCCGCGGGCGCAACGGATCAGGTCAACATTACGGTGGCTCCGCAGGCAGGGGCAGCCGGTACACCTACCGGGACTGTTCAAGTGTCCGTAAACGGCACGGCCGTGGGGACAGCCCTGCCGCTAAGTAACGGGACTGCAACATACCTCGTGACCGCGCCGACAACGTCAGGATCGTATGCGGTGACTGCAACGTATTCGGGCGACGGGACGTATGCGGCCTCCACGGGCACGACGGTCATCACAATAGGAAATGCGACCCCAGCAGGGTCCTTCACCCTTGCCGCGCAAAGCATTACCGTCGCAACGAACAGCACGGGGACGGCCATTGTGACCCTTACACCCGCGTCAGGGTATACCGGGACCGTGTCGCTTGCGCTTACCTATCCATCGAACGCACCCACGCTTTGCTACTCGCTGAGCAATCAGCTGACCAGCGGATTCAATGTGCCTCTGGTCAACAATGGGCAGCCCGTTCCGGTGACGCTCACCATCGGCGAAGGAACGGTGTGCGGCACGTCTGCTTCTGCAGCGTCTGTTTCCGGCAGGTCAGGTGTGCAGCAAGCGTTAGGGCACCAGCAAGCGCCGGGCCGACCGCGCAAGAGCTGGCCAGAGGGGGTCGTCTTTGCGGGGCTGTTTGGCGCCGGGCTGCTGATGCGCAGATCGCGTCGGCTGCCAGTATTGCTGGCGCTGTTCACGTTAGCAGCGGTCAGCTTCACCGTAACGGGTTGCGGGGGCAGCAGTCAGCCGACCACGGTCATCGCGCAGCCGAAGACGTTTACGTTGACCCTGACGGGAACAGACTCAGTGAACTCGAGCATCAGCAACAGCACCAGCCTGACCCTGACCGTGCAGTAACCCTTTTGCAGCAGCCGTTTCCCTTTGCAGTAACCATCTTCAACGAGTTCGGGCCCGTCGTTTCGGCCCGGATGTCGTTCGGCCCGGATGCCCGTCGTAGAGTGGGCGGGAGCGAGCTTGCCGGGGCGGTCTTGTAGGACAGCGCTGTGACTGCGCATTCCGGGCAGTTCGTGCGGCCTCCTGATACCAAGCAGGAACGACTGCTGACGGGAGGACCTACTGTCTCTTGTTCCTCCCGCGTAGCCGGTAAGCTCTCCAGAAACAGAGAAGATGAGGATGAGGTGGAGAGCCATCCCAACGAGGACGCCTGCGGCGTACCCCGGGTGTACCGTTCTCACGGATGTCCGTCGAAGCGATAGCGAACATGATGCTCAGCATCACGAGCATGACCTGAGCCACGCGAGATGGGATATTGCTTCCCTTTCGCGGCCACCAAGGGTCTGGCCTTCTCCGCGCCCCAAACAAGCAAGGCAAGTTCAAGGCCGACTTCCTTCAGAACAGCGCAGGCATAGATCTTTACGTAATGGGTACGGGGAGATGTGGCCTCCGTGACCGCGCCTCCTGGCAGAAGGTCGGCGAGCGAGCACGTCCGCTGAACTGCATACACCGGAGTCATGGCTGATGCACTCCGCGGGTCGGAGAGGGTTCCTCCATTCAACTCCATGTGCGGAGTGTTCTGCTTCTTTTTTGGGGTGGAGTAAGTGGTTCCCTGGTCGCCGGCCAGCGCCTTTGTGAGCTTTTTCGAACTGGTGCGGCAGAAAAAACTAAAAGCGTTGTTGCAAAAGGCTCGTCTGGGTTATGGTGGGAGAAATTACACAAAAGCTCCTCCCGGGTGTCAGCGAAGGTTGCCGCGAAGGTGCAGCCTCCACTGTGCCCTCCGTACAGGTCTGGTCTGTGACGTAACGCACTTCTTTGCGAGGTGAAGGCGCATGAGTCTTTCCAGGCGTCAATTTTTGACGCGTATCGGTCAAGCGGGCGGCTATTCCGCGGCTTTTCTAGCAATGCAGGGGCTCGATCTGATTGAGGCCGAACCGCTTCGCAGAGAAGGGGTGCAAGCGGCCCCGGGTTCCGGGAAGGGAACACGGATTGCAGTGCTTGGTGGCGGCATTGCGGGGCTGGTGTCCGCGTTTGAGCTACGGGCTCTGGGGTATGAGGTCACGGTGCTGGAGGCCCGGACGCGTCCGGGTGGCCGCAACTACACGGTGCGACCGGGCGACACAGTGACCCTGCTCGATGGAAGCCAACAGCACTGCACGTGGCAGGAAGGGCACTATCAGAACTTTGGGCCGGCGCGGTTGCCCTCCATCCATCCCACGATCCTGGGGTACTGTCGCAAGCTTGGGGTCGAGTTGCAGGTGGAAGTCAACATGAGCCGATCGGCGCACATGCAGAACGATGCGGCGATGGAGGGCAAGCCTGCGGTGATGCGGCAGGTCGTGAACGACACGCGGGGTCATGTAAGTGAACTGCTGATGAAGTGCATGAATCAGGGGGCACTGGACACGGACGTCACGGGCGAGGACCGTCAGCGCATGCTTGACTTCCTGCGGGTCTATGGACCGCTGGACGATGCAGGCAAGTACACGGGAAGCGATCGAGCGGGGTACAGCAAGCTAGCCGGAGCAGGGGACGAGACAGGCGTCCTAAGCGAGCCGATCGATCTCCACACCCTGTTACAAGCGGAGTTCTGGCAAGGCATGTTGTTTGACGAACAGTTCGACATGCAGGCCACGATGTTTCAGCCGGTGGGCGGCATGGACAAGATTCCGTACGCCTTTGCCAAGTCGTTGGGCGATCTTGTGCAGTACGACGCGGTGGTTACGGGAATGCACAAGACCACACAGGGTGTGCGGGTCGAGTACAAGCAGGCAGGCACCGCAAAGCAGATCGATGCCGAGTATTGCATCTGCGCGCTGCCACTGCATCTTCTACGCAAGGTCGAGAACAACCTCGATCTGCCGTATAAGAAGATCGTTGACGAGTGCCAATACGCCAATGCCTACAAGATCGCGTGGGAGAGCCGTCGCTTTTGGGAGCAGGACTATAACATTTACGGCGGACTGGAGTTCTGCGCCACAGGGTGCAGCCCGATCTGGTTTCCTTCTGCGGGGTTGTTTTCCGACCGCGGCATCGTGGTGAGCGGGTACTCGGATGAGGGGCACACCGACTTCGCTTCGCTCTCGCTGGACGAGAAGTTCCAAAAGAGCCGCCACTCCATCGAGCGGCTGCACCCGGGCCATGGCGGTGAGCTCGAAAAGCCCATGTACTACGGCTGGGGTAAATCGGAGTGGAACCAGGGTTCGTGGATACGAGCCTATGGACCCGGGCAGGAAAGGCAGGGCGCCGGGACGCTTCGCGGCCCTGGCGGAAAACAGGTTGGCCACCAGCAGGCTCCAGGAGTAGCGCTGAACAAGCAGACGGGCCAGGGTGCCGCACCTGCCGCGTCGCGCACCCAGACCAACGTGGGGTATGAGACGTTGGTCAAGCCGGATGGGCGCATCCTGTTTGCGGGCGATCATGTGTCACACATCGTGGCATGGCAGGAAGGAGCGGCCCTGAGTGCGCTTCGGGCTGTGCAGCTACTGAGTGACCAGGTGAAGGCGGCGCAGCTTGTCCAGGGCAGCGCCACAGCTGTCGGTTTCTAGCCGGAGGGGCGATATGGGCAGGATGGTGATGCGGTGCGGAGTGCTCGGTGTAGTCGTTGGCCTGAGTTGTGTGGCCGGCGGTGCGCAGACCGAGGTGCGCCATGTGCAAACAGAACAGTCGCCGATTGCCGCCGGCGTTTGGGTGGGCGACACGTACTACCTGAGCGGGCAATTGGCGGATCCAGTGACCCCTGCCGACAAGGCAAAAGGGACGCCGGCGGTGTATGCGACTGACACAAAGGCGCAGGCTGCCAGTGTCTTCGCAAAGATCCAGAAAGCGCTACAGGCACAGGGCCTGGACATGAAGGACGTTGTGAAGATGACGGTGTTCCTGGGACCGGACCCGAAGACGGGCAAACTGGACTTTGCAGGCATGCAGAGCGAGTACGTGAAGTTCTTCGGCACCGCTGCCCAGCCCAACAAGCCAGCGCGCTCGGCCTTTCAGGTAGCCGCCCTGGCAGCGCCCTGGGCCCTGCTGGAGATCGAGGTGATCGCGGTCAAGGGCAAGTGATGCCGGGCGCAAGCGAAGCCTAGCGCAGCCGGCGTGGGGCTGACACGTCCTTAGTGCGGTAGCTCGAGCCAGGGTATCACTCCCTGGCTCGAACTACGTGGCGAGCGAGACGTTACGGATTGCTCGGTGTTTGAGGTTTGCCTGCAGACTCGGCATTTTGCAGCAGAAGGAAGTTTTTGCCGTAAGGGGTGCCGACACCAAGTACACGGTTGTAGCCGTCGTTTCCTGAGGTGTAAAGGCCGTTGTCCCCAGGAATCCTGGTGTGGTAGATGTTTTCGACGATCCCTAGTTTTTGAGCGGCTGCCAGCGCATAGATGTAGTAGTTTTCATTGCCGAGACGCGTGCCCTGCACTGCCACGTTAAGTGCCGTGAGGCCGGCGAAGTCAGGCGCGGAAGCGCTGGTTCCGATGACAGCCGTGGGGTCGCCGGCAAAGATCTCAGCATCCGCGCTTTCTTCGCCGGTGCAGACCACCTTGGGCACGTCAGGGCATCCGCCCATGTGCAAGGCAATGTCAGGCACGGTGCGGACCCTGGCTCGAGTGGAGACCAGCTTTTGAAAAGCCGGCTTTTTGAAGATGATGCTGTCCCCACCGCCCGAACCCCAGTACCCGCCCGTGGCCGGGGTACCGAAGGCGAGGTCCTCTGCGGCCGGGTTGCCGAACGCCTCCTCGTACAGGTAGGCCGAGCCCAGATTGGCCGGGTGGTTTGGATGCGTGACCGTTCCGAGATTAGTGCCACCTACGGCGGTGACATGCGGGCTGGAGGCAGGGAAGGAGACGCCGGCGACCAGAGCGCCGCAGTTTGGAAGGGGGTGCCTAACAAGGCAATTCGGCGGTGGAACGAAGACGGCACCTTCATCACCGGAAGAGGCCACAAAGGTGATCCCGAGTGCGTTTCCTTCTGCGAACAGATCGTCAAAGAGGCGTGGGATGGCCGTGTAGTCGGTACCCTCGTTGTATTCCGCGGTGTAGAACAGCTCCGGGCCACCAAAGGACATGTTGACCACATCGACGCGGTTGTCTTCAACGATCTCGACCAGGCCGGCGAAGATCTGGTCGTCTGAAAGCTCCGGGATGCTGTAGAGCATCACGTCAGCTCCAGGCGCCATGCCGCCACTCTGCTGGATGTCGAGTTCGGCTTCAAGACTGCCGGTGTCCATTGGATCGAACGCTGTTCCTCCCGCGACATTGATGACGCTGATTTTGGGGGACTTCAACTTTTCATGGCCGAAGTAGAGGTCCATGTCTGTTTGCACGAAGCCGCCGGCCATCAGGATCCCGATAGTGGCGCCTTTGCCGTTGACGGCTTTGTATGAGGGCCACGTGTATGCCTGCTTCAGGTCATCGAACCAGTACGGACCAGCCTGGGAGTACCGATTGTCGGGAAGCGAGACGCGATGGGTATGAAGCTGCATGCGATGTTTGCCTTCGAAGGCAAGCACCACACCGCCGGCGCTCGCGATGGAATGCGGCAAAAGGAGCGATGAGGCGGCCACCAACGCATGCTTTCCGTTTGGCCGTACCGCGTGGGTCAACGGCACGCTCAGCGCAGCCTGCACCTGGCTTGCCGTACCCGTGACGTGCAAGCGATGCGGGGACACCTGCTGCGCCTGTAGACCATAGGCAGCCAGTTCGGATTCCATCGCCTGCACTTTTTCGGGGCTCAGCGCGAACCTTGCCTGAAACTGCGCGGGGGTCAGCCATTTGTGATAATTGGCTGAACCCGGGGTGTGCTGCTCGGTGAGCAAACGTTCCAGCGCTTCACGGTGCTGGTGAGGAAGATAGACGTCAAAGCTGACCTCCTCTTCCGGGGCTACCTGCGCGACGACCCTGGCCTGCATCTGGGCTTGCAGGGTGGAAGAAACGGAAGCGAGGCTCAGCAGAGCGGCGCAAACAGGCGCAAGACGACGGAAGGTCATGGGACGTAGGTC
>CAXTRM010000050.1:6097-8211 GCA_964246625.1 uncultured Acidobacteriaceae bacterium | reverse complement strand
AAAGTTGTAGTGTGGTACTACTTCTAACACTCTGGGCAGCCCTGGGGGGAGAAATTTACGTAAGTTTTGTTGCGTCACATAGCGGTCGCGAGGGGGTCACGTGGCAAGCGACGGGCGAGGACGGCCCTCATCTAAGCAACATGCGCACCATGCCCAGCTCTGCAGCATCCGCCTCGTCCGGCGAGGAACCGTTTCTGTCCTTCGATTTCGCTGCCATGGCCAATAGCGACGTGTATAAGCTGCTGGCCTCAACCATCATGCCGCGCCCGATTGCGTGGGTGGTAAGCAAGGACGAGGCGGGCTCGCTGAACGCGGCACCGTACTCCTTTTTCAATGTTTTGTCCTCAGACCCTCCGCTGATTGCCATCGCGTTTTCGGCCGCCCCGGACCGCGAAGGGAAGGACTCGCTGTTCAACATCCGGGCCCGTGGCGAATGGGTGGTCAACCTGGTTCCCGAGGAGTTGGCGGAAGCGATGAATCTGACGGCCACCAATGCCCCGCGCGGCACGGACGAGACCAAGCTGGCAGGCCTGGCCCTGGCACCCTCAGCGAAGGTCGGGGTACCACGCATCGCCGGCTCGCCGGTTGCGATGGAATGCAAGCTGTTCCAGGTGATTGAGACAGGGGGCTCGACCACGATTGTGCTGGGGCGAGTGGTGTGGTTGCACATCCGGGAGTCTGCGTTTGAGAGTGTGGAGCAGCTCCATCTGGACCCGGCGAAAATGCGCCTGATTGGCCGTATGCACGGGGCCGGCGGGTACTGCACCACGCGCGATCTGTTCACGGTGGAGCGCCGAAAGTGGCCCTTGTCGTGAGGCAAGCCATGCAAAAGACCCCGCAAGGGAGCGGGGTCTTTTGCTGATCCGGTTCGAGCGAGGTTGAAAGGAGCGAGGAGACCTAGGCGACGCTGGTGGTTTGGACGGGCTCGATGGAGACAAAACGCCCGAGCTGGCCGCGGTTGGCGAAGCGGACGACGCCATCGATCTTGGCGAAGAGGGTGTCGTCAGAGCCACGGCCCACGTTCTTGCCCGCCTTGAGCGGTGTGCCACGCTGGCGGACCAGGATGGAGCCGCCGGTGACGAGCTGACCGCCAAAGCGCTTTACCCCAAGCCGTTGTGCATTGGAGTCGCGGCCGTTTTTTGAACTGCCCAGACCTTTTTTATGTGCCATTTCGATTGCCTCATAGGCGGCGTTGCCGCGGAACTTGGGTGTTGCCTGCTTCAGTGACCGGAGGAGCTACTTGGCTTCCGCCTCAAAGGTGCGGCCGCCCACCTGGATGGAGTGGATTTTCACTTCCATGAAGTTTTGGCGGTGCCCTTGCAGCTTTTTGTACTGCTTTTTGCGCTTGTAATGGAAGACGAGGATCTTTTCGCCGCGACCTTCGCCGACGACCGAGGCGAGCACCTTGGCCCCGTTCAGGTCCTGCTCGAACTTGCCTTCCTCACCGGAGACGGCGAGGACATCGGAGAACTCGAGGTTGCCGTTGTTGTGAGCGGCCGTTTCTACTTTCAGGGTGTCGCCAGGAGCTACGCGGTACTGTTTGCCGCCGGTGCGAATCACTGCATACATGGTGCCAACCTCAATCGTCGACGCGTCAGGGCGCCGTGCGTTTCTTAAACCTGTGTTGGTATGGGCCTGCGGCGAGGCTTGCCCTCCCAAAGTATCTGTGCGGTGCAGTCTTACACCGGCAAGCTTCGGACCTCACAGCCCGATGACGGGCTGCTTCGCCAAACTACATGAGTTTACCGGAGGCTGCAGTTCCGGTCAACGCGGGTTTGCCGATCACTTGAGGGGACGCGTAACCGGACAGTGCAGGTCCCCGTAAGGAGAGCCGTTTCTTTCCACATACAATCGTGACGGAAAGGGAGGTCGTCTGAGCGAAACGCGAAGCAAGTTGTTCCGGGCACCTGCTGCCATCTTCTGGGTCGCCTTTTTGCTGCGAGTCGCCGTGATCCTGATCGGCCACACCTACCGTATCCGCACCACCGACGCACACTTCGACTTCGGTTTTGAGGCGGGACGGATTGCCCGTTCCCTTGTGCTGGGACAGGGGTATGCCAACCCGTTTAACGGGTATTCGGGCCCCACAGCCTGGTTGCCGCCACTCTTTCCGT
>CAXTRM010000050.1:1784-6087 GCA_964246625.1 uncultured Acidobacteriaceae bacterium | reverse complement strand
CTTCTGGCGGGATGCTTCCGGGCGTTTGGGATCTATAGCCATGCAGCGGCGCTGGCCATCATGGTGCTGGACAGCTTTTTCTCTGCGATGATCGTGCCGGCACTCTTTGAGATAGCAGCTCGCACCCTGGACGCCTATGGCAGGGGTCGCCGTGCCTCGACGCAGGCTGCGCCGGTCGCGCTGTGGAGCGCATGGCTTTGGGCCCTGTACCCCGCTGCGATGCAGTATGCAGTGCACTGGGTTTGGGAGATGTCCCTTTCGGCTTGCCTCTTCTTATGGGCCCTGGTCACCGCGCTTCGCTTGCGGCACATAGGCGAGGCCAACGGGGTGCACGCCCTTTCCGCGCCGTTCTACCGGCCGCCAAGTCAGGAGCAGCGGGACCGGCAGCTCGGGGTTTGGGCCGCCTTTGGTCTGCTATGGGGGGCTGTCGCCCTGTCCAATGCTTCGCTACTGCTCATGTTGCCGGCAAGCCTGGCCTGGATCTGGTACCCCCTCCTTGGTTCCCGCGGCTCCCGAGCCGAGGTGAGCCGGGTGCTGCCTGGAACCGTGGTTGCCTGCGTGCTCGCGGCTCTTCTGCTTTGTCCGTGGATTCTACGCAACGCAGTGACGCTGCATGCGTTTGTGCCCACGCGCGCGAACTTCGGGGTGGAGTTCTGGCACAGCACGGAATTTGCCGCGAACGGGCCCCTGCCCTGGGGCGGCGCGATGCCCATGTCCTCGCACGTGCCCGAGTTCGAACGCTACGTGCATGAGGGCGAGGTGCGGTACGCCAGGGAAAAGGGCGAGCTGGCCAAGAAGAATCTTCGAGCCAGGCCGGACCTGTTTGTGCGCTACACGCTGGAGCGTATCCAGTTTTTCTGGTTTGGGGTGCCTCATCCAGACGATGGCCATCCGGGTAGGGAGTACCTCCGGATCCTGCAGTATGCGGCAACCAGCCTCGCCGGACTTTTCGGTTTGGGGTTGATGCTGAGAAGGCGGGTTGCCGGTGCGGGCTTGATCGGGCTGGCCTTTCTTTGTGTGCCGGCGGTGTATTACGCCATCACCGTGCAACCCAGATTCCGGCACCCCCTTGAGCCACTGATTACACTTTGCGCCGTGTTCCTGTTCCGCAGCACGGAGGGGCGGCGCGGGGGTGCTGTGACGCGAGCGTGATGACGCGGCGGGAATCAAGGGAGTAAACACCGGCTTCAGTAACGCTTTAAGTCTTTGCGGTCGGCCGCCACCGGGTAGCGGTTTTTCCATTTCACGCCGAAGGTGCAGTTTGGGAGAAGGAGGGGTATGGCTCAGGCTCGAACGGAACCGCGTTGGCCGGCGCTGCTGGCACTTTTGGGGGTGTGTGGGTTGCGGCTGGCGCTGCCAGATGCGCTTTCGGTGGGGCCTCGGTGGTTGTTGCTGGTGGTGGTGGGCGTGTTGGCCGTCCCTACGGTATGGGCCCGGTTAGGTGGGAGCCACGCGGCGAATCAGGTGTTGGGGTACGTGCTGAATGGCGTGATTACCGCGGACACGCTCTGGTCGCTCGGGCTGCTGCTGAGGGCGCTGCCCTCGCATAGGGAGCCACCCCTGGCAATGCTGGGGTCCGCGGCGGCCCTTTGGGTGGCGAACATCCTGGTCTTTGCCTCGTGGTACTGGCGCCTGGACGCCGGGGGACCGCACGAACGGGATCTGCGAGCCGCTCACGAAAACGGCGCCTTTCTGTTTCCGCAGATGACGTTGAGCGATGACGACAAGATGGCGATGGGCTACACGAACTGGAGTCCCCACTTCATCGACTACCTGTTTGTCGCGTTCAACACCAGTACGGCATTTTCCCCGACGGATGCCCCGGTGCTGTCGCGCTGGGCCAAGGTCCTGATGATGACGCAATCCCTGATTTCGTTTACGACGGTGGCATTGCTGGCGGCCCGGGCCGTGAACATCCTTTGACGGGCAGGGCAGGCCGACGAGGCTTTAAGGGGTGGCAGGTTGCAGGGTCGAAAAGGTGAGGAGGATCTGTTGTAGCTGGGATCGAAGCAGAACGATATTGGCGTGGAGATCGTGGAGCATGGCTTCGCGGTCGGCAAGTTCGTCCGAGGTGAGCCGTCGATTGCTGGTGCGGTCTGCCACGAGGTCTTCGATGGGGGCGCCATCGCTTTTGGGTTCCTGCTTGAGGCGATCCAAGCGACGCCAGGCCCCGGTGAGTCCCTCAGCGATGGACGGCTTGCCCTCCGGGCGGGGGGCCTGCAGGTAGGCCGCAACGACAGCGGGGTAGTGGCTTTCGTCGTTGGGCGGCTGATCAAGGATCTGCGCGAGCATGTTGTAGGGAGAACGGATCGCCTGCCGCCCCCCGGCCGTTTTCAGTTGAACGCCAGACAGAACCAGAGAGGTACCGCCAGCGGCAGCCTGTAGTGCCGTGCCGGCATGGTTGAGCCCGTGCGTGAGTTGCATGGCAGAGCCGGCGGCACCCAGGGCCCCGCTGGCGGCAAAGGTGACAAGGTTAAGCGCGTTTGCCTGGCGCTGGTTGTGTATCTGGAGCACGTACCGATCTTCACTGGCGTAGGAGGCTTCGGTGTCGATGCGGCCGAGGGCGGAATCGATCTCAAAGGAAGCGGCAAAGAGGCGCTCCAGGATGAGTTGACGGAGGCTGAGCGCGGCGAGGGAGGCCCCCTGGCCCGCGGTCTGCAACGTGTGGAGCTGATCCAGCGGAGCTTGCACGCCCAAAGCCGCCTGGACTTGCGCGGTGATGGCCGAGCCCGGCTGGAGCAGGGTCACAGAGGCGGAGGGTGTCTGGGCTGGAGCCGAGGCCGAGGCGGATACCACGCTGGCCAGGAGAAGAGCAAGAAACCTGAGGTGCATTGCCGGGGTTAGACGCGGACCGCAAGACGGTGGAGCGGAACCACAGGAGTTAACACCAGCTTCACGCGTCACTTTAAGGGTTCGAGGGCGCCCCAGCCCGACGGGCCTAGCCCGGAGGCCAGCCCATGGGACGTCCGCCGAGGATGTGGACGTGGAGGTGATCGACGGTTTGCCCTCCATCGACACCGGTGTTGACGACCAAGCGATAGCCGTGGTCGAGATGGTGCAAGCGGGCGATGTTGCCGGCCTCACTGAAGAGGCTGCCTAACAGCCCGGCGTCTTCAGGCAAGGCATGCGCGTGAGAGGCGATGTGACGCTTGGGGATGACGAGAACGTGAATGGGTGCCTGGGGGTTGATGTCGGCAAATGCGAGCACGTCACCGGTTTCATGGAGGCGTTTGGCCGGGATGGCGCCGGAGACGATCTTGCAGAAGAGGCAATCTGGATGTGCAACAGCCATAGACGGCCATGGTACTGCGGAGCAGGCCCTCAGGGCTTCGGGAAGTACTTGGGCGACAGGCCTGGTGCCCACGGGTTGTAGGCGTGAGCAAAGGCGGCACGACGACCGATGGCGGGATGGGAGTCTGACCAGAACTCAAGAAACAGATTGGGGTTCGGCACCACAAAACTGTTGGAGCCAAGCAGATCAAAGGCGGAGCGGGCTGCCTCTTGCGGGTCGGCAACCAGGCCGTGGATGGCCTCCTGACCGTAAACGTCCGCAGCATGCTCCTGGGCGCGGCTGAGGCCACTTACGACAGGCTGCAATACGGCGGAAAGCACGGCAAAGGCGAAGAACAAAACGATGAGGGTGCCCCAGTCTTCCTGAGCGGGGATGCCCCAGGCCGAGCCAAAGTGTGCCAACGCCCAGCGGACGGCATGGTATCCGATGAAAAAGGCCAAGAGGAGGCCGAAGATCAGCATCAGGATGCCGCGGGTGATGTGCCCGAGGACGTAGTGGCCACTCTCGTGACCAAAGATAAAGAGAACTTGATCGGGGGTGCCTTTCTGTAGCGAGGTATCCCAGACAACAACGCGTTTCGAGGCGCCGAACCCGGTGACATAGGCGTTGATGGTCGTGACCTTGGAGGAGGCCTGCATTAGAAACATCCGTTCAGGCGGAATGTTCATGTGTCCTTTGGTGACGACCTGTTCCAGCCGGGCAATGAGCTCAGGATGCGCTTGTTGCAAAGGCTCGAACCGATTAAAGAGGGGGTCGATGACGTAGGGGGACAGGTAGACGAGAAAGAGCAGGATCGGAGTGACGACGGCCCAGCCGACAAGCCACCAGGCACGGGGCAAGCGACGGATGATCCACATCAGCAGAGCGAAAAAGAGCACGCTGCCGAGCAGGCTGAGGGCAAAGGATTTAAGGAGGTCAATCCACCAGCTGGCCCAGCTTTGAACGGAAAGTCCGTAGGACAGAGCGAGGTGCTGATGATAGAGGGTGAGGGGAAGGTCAAGCAGAGAGGTC
>CAXTRM010000050.1:1397-1774 GCA_964246625.1 uncultured Acidobacteriaceae bacterium | reverse complement strand
GAGGTCAGGGCTGTATACAGGGAGGCAAACACCAGGCACTCAAGCCAGAACGCGCTTCGGAGCCTGTTCCGGGCACGAAGCGAGGCACTGCGGCGAAGGGCGCGCGTGCGGAGGAAGGCGACGATGCCGAGCCAGAGCATAAGGACGAATTGCAGCAGCGACCAGGCGGCACCGCCGAAGTTCACCGCATTCCGGACGGTTTCCAGGTGCTGTGCCTTTGCGAGCTGTACCGGGGACAGCGTGTAGTCGGGAAGGTTGCCGCGCGGGGGAGCGGCGGCGAGTTCCTGCGCGGCATAGGTGCTGGCCTGCTGCTCGGCAGGCGTTTGCGTCGCGTGCGCGAGGGAGCTTGGCAGCAAGAAGGAGATGGCCAGAAAGGC
>CAXTRM010000050.1:0-1387 GCA_964246625.1 uncultured Acidobacteriaceae bacterium | reverse complement strand
CAGAAAGGCAGCGAGCAGGCGGGATCGCATGGGTGCTTTGAGTGTGGGGGATGCTGACAACGCTTGCAAGCGGGCACGACAGGCCCCGGATTCCGATTTCGCCACGAAAGCAGGGGCAACACGGGGCGCTTGCGGGTATTCTGAGCGGGCAGGGAGGAAGTGATGGTCACGAAGAAATCTGCTGCCAAGAAGACGGTAGCCGAAGATCAGGCAACACCAGCAAAAGCAGCGGCAAAGAAGACGGTGGCAAAGAAGACTGCCGCAAAGAAGACTGCAGCGGGTCAACACCCATCGGAAACACAGACCGCAGCGGCAGAGCAGCCAAAGGCAGCGGCGCACAAGGCCAAGCCGACCCATCACGATATTGAACTGCACGCGTATCTTTTGTGGGAGCGCGACGGCAAGCCACACGGCAACCATGTCGATTACTGGCACCGGGCAGAAAAAGAGCTTCACGGCTAGAGCCGAACGGAAGCCGCCCATGAGGCCTGCCACGGCCTCATACAACGATCCGCTACACTGACCCTGTGCGCCCAGGCGCACGAACGTGGGCCCGTGGGTGGTGCGTGTGAGCAAGTGTATCTGGATGTGGAAGCAGACGCGGCGGTATGGGCGTTGGCGTGGGGCAGCGTGGGTGAGTGCCGCGGCACTGGCGCTTGGGTCAGCTGCCGCGCAGCACGGGGTGCCGCACGGCCCGGCCGAGGTAAGGGCGACGCTGGCCGAACCGGCTTCCAAGGGCAGCGACGCCCCCGGGGCGAAAGCGACCCAAGGCGCCGATCCCGTGTTGATTGCGGCGATGGAGAGCGAGTTGCATCGAGCCATGGGAGCGCTTGGAGCAGCGGTCCTGGCTTCCCAACCTGCAGCAGCGGCTGCGCAGGCCTTTGGCGGTGCAGGAGCCCCTGGTGGTGGGATGGTGGAGCAGCCAAAGCCCTATTTCGTCAGCTACCAGGTTGCCGATGCCGAGACGGTAAACATGACCGCGCAGTTTGGGGCGATCACGCAATCGACGCAGAACCACACCCGTGTGGCGGATGTGCAGGTGCGGCTTGGCTCCCCGACGCTGGACAACACGCATGGAACCCACCGGACGAGTGCGCTGACCACGTTGCCGCTTCCGTTGAGTGACGATCGCAGCGCCATTGAACGGTCGTTGTGGTTTGCAACGAACCGTGGATATGGCAAAGCGCTGGACGCGTTGGAGAAGGTAAAGACCGAGCAGCAGGTCCGAGCCAAGGAGGAGGACACCTCGGCGGACTTTTCCGCGGAAAAGCCGCAAGCCGACATCGTTCCCGCAGAGCCGCCCCTGACATTGGATAAGGCGAAGTGGGAGCAAAGGCTCCGGGAGATCACAGCGGTCTTCCGCGCCCACGAGGCGATTACCTATGAC
>CAXTRM010000049.1:16161-16634 GCA_964246625.1 uncultured Acidobacteriaceae bacterium | reverse complement strand
CATCGATGCCAAAGTTCAGGTGCAACGACTCATCGCGAAGAATGTATTGGTATTGCTCTGCGATGCCGACCATCTTGTTGCGCCGTCCCAACGACAGAATCTGGGCAAACCCGGTGTAAAACCACATCCCCTCAAACACCACGTAAAACGCAATCAGGTCGCGCAAAAATGCACGGTCCCGGTCTTCGGACCCGGTCGCAAACTCCGGATCGGCGATGTGTTGCGTATACGTCAGCGCCCACTCTGCCTTGCCCGCGATCGAAGGCACCTCGCGATACATATTGAATAGCTCTCCCTCATCCAGGCCGAGACTTTCTACGATGTACTGAAACGTGTGCGTGTGCACGGCCTCCTCAAACGCCTGCCGCAGCAGATATTGCCGGCACTCCGGATTCGTCAGGTGACGGTAGATCGCCAACACGATGTTGTTCGCCACAAGCGACTCCGAAGCTGCGAAGAATCCAAGGTTGCGC
>CAXTRM010000049.1:1128-16151 GCA_964246625.1 uncultured Acidobacteriaceae bacterium | reverse complement strand
CGCCCAACGCTCATCTGCGGTCAGCCCATCAGCGCTCTTCCACAGCGCGATGTCTGCTTGCATGGAAACCTCGGTCGGCATCCAGTGATTGTTGCAGCCCGACAGGTAGCGCTCCCAAGCCCATTTGTACTTCAGCGGTAGCAGCTGATTCACATCCGCACGGCAGTTGATCATGGCCTTCTGATCCACACGCACACGGCCACCTCTACTCGTCACCACCTCTGGCAGGTGGTGCTCCAGCCCTGCTGAAGGAACGCCAGCAGGCGGCATAGGAGCCACGGACACCGGGGCCGGCACGTTCGCCTGTACCTTCACCGGGACTGACACCCCGGCAACCTTGGCAGGTTCCTGCACCACCTTTACAGGCTCTTCCACTACAGCAACCGGCTCATCCCAATCCAGAAACGCCATCATCCCTCCAAGCTGTTCTTCGTACAACGTAGAGCCCACGACGCACCACCCTATTGGCACGCCTCGCACGTCGGGTCATCGAGCGCACACTGCTTCGGTGCTGCCGCAGGCGTCACCGCCACATGATTCAACTTGCCGTCGCTCCTCTTCATCGTCGACTTCTCCACATGCGTCGCTGCGCGGGAGCGCAGGTAGTAGGTCGTCTTCAACCCCGCATGCCACGCCTCGCGATACAGCGCATCCAGCTTGCGGCCACTCGGCTCCGCCATGTACAGATTTAGGCTCTGCGCCTGGTCAATCCATTTCTGCCGTGCCGCTGCAGCCTGGATCAGCCAGGTCGCCTCAATTTCAAAGCTCGTTGCATACAGCTGCTTCAGGTCCTCGGGCACCCGGTCGATGGCACCCATGGCTCCGTCGAAGTATTTGAGGTCCGAAACCATCACCTCGTCCCAAAGGTCCCGTGCCTTCAGGTCTCGTACCAGTGCCCCGTTGACCACCGTGAAGTCGCCGCTCATGTTCGACTTCACAAACAGGTTCTGATATGTCGGCTCAACCGACTGCGTAACGCCGCAGATGTTCGAGATCGTTGCCGTCGGTGCAATGGCCAGCGTGTTCGAGTTGCGCATGCCCACGCTCTTCACACGCTCGCGTAGCCCATCCCAATCCAGCGCCAACCGTGCACTTGCAGAAGAGTCAACCTTTACCTCGCTCTTGCGATTCGCCCGCAGGATGGCAATCGAATCGACAGGCATCACACCTTGGCTCCACAACGAACCGTGGAAGCTCGCATACGCCCCACGCTCCCGCGCCAGCTCACACGAGGCCTCGATCGCGCAGAAGCTCAGCAGCTCCATGCTCTCGTCCGCGAACCGCACCGCCTCCCACGACGCAAACGGGATACGCAAGGTGTACAGGGCATCCTGGTAACCCATCAGTCCCAGGCCCACAGGCCGATGCTTCAGGTTCGACGCGCGTGCCTCCGGCACCGTGTAGAAGTTGATGTCGATCACGTTGTCCAGCATGCGCATCGCGGTCTTCACCGTTCGCTTCAGCCGCTCCGCGTCCAGCCCATCGGGCTTTGTATGCTGAGCCAGGTTGACCGAACCCAGATTGCACACCGCGATCTCACCGGCATGGGTGTTCAGCGTGATCTCCGTACACAGGTTCGAGCTGTGCACCACGCCCATGTGCTGCTGAGGCGACCTCAGGTTACACACATCCTTGAACGTAATCCATGGATGCCCTGTTTCAAACAGCATCGTCAACATCTTGCGCCACAGCTCAACGGCTCGCACCGTGCGCGCAATCTTCATCTCACCCGCTGCCGCCCGCTGCTCGTAGGCCTCGTACCTCACGCGAAACGCAGTACCGTACAAGTCATGCAGCTCCGGCACCTCGTCGGGAGAAAACAGCGTCCATGGTTCATCGGCTTCCACCCGCTCCATAAACAGATCCGGCACCCAGTTCGCTGTGTTCATGTCATGGGTTCGTCGGCGGTCATCGCCCGTGTTCTTGCGCAGGTCCAGGAACTCTTCCACATCGATATGCCACGTCTCGAGATACGCGCACACCGCCCCTTTGCGCTTGCCCCCCTGGTTCACCGCAATGGCTGTGTCATTGGCTACCTTCAGGAACGGCACCACACCCTGACTCTGTCCATTGGTCCCCTTGATATGCGACCCCAACCCACGCACCGGCGTCCAGTCGTTGCCCAGCCCGCCCGCATACTTGCTCAGCAGCGCGTTGTCCTTGATCGCTTTGAAGATCCCGTTCAGGTCATCATCGATTGTGGTCAGGAAGCACGAGCTCAACTGTGGCCGCTGCGTCCCCGAGTTGAACAACGTTGGCGTCGAACACATAAAATCAAGGCTCGACAGCAGGTCATAAAACTCGATCGCTCGCGCCTCGCGCTCGATCTCCCGCACCGCAAGTCCCATCGCCACGCGCATAAAGAACGCCTGAGGCAACTCGAACCGCACGCCACCCTTATGCTGGAAGTACCGGTCATATAGCGTCTGCAGCCCAAGGAACTGAAACAACCGGTCCCGCTCCGGCTTCAACGATGCTGCCAGCTTGGCCAAATCAAAGTTGGCCAACTCCCGATCCAGCAAATCGAATTCAATGCCCATCCGCACAAACGCCGGAAAGTACTCACGGTAGTCCACGACCCGCGCCCGCTGCGCACTGCCCTGCGTCTCGTGCACTCCACGTGGCAGCACCAGGCCCAGCGCCTCGACTTCGAGCGTCTTCAACAGCAGCCGCGCACTCACGTAGGCGTAGTTCGGCTCTACCTCTACAAGGGTTCGAGCCGCCATCACCTGCGCCAGCCCAATCTCTTTCAGCAGGATGCCGTCATACAGGTTTCGCCGCACCTCGGCCAGCACGGCCCCGGCATCGACGCCCTCCAGCTCCGTGCAGGCCTCACGCACATCGGCTTCCATGCGTGCCGCATCCAGCGCTTCCACTCGTCCGTCCGGCATCTTCACCCTTAGCCGGCTCTGGGCTGGGGCCGTCCCCGGCGCGTCTTCTGCCTCGCGACGCTTTCGTTCCTCGGTGCGCTCCTGTCGGTACAGGATGTACGCCCGCGCCACCTTGTGTTCCCCGGCACGCATCAGCGCCAGCTCCACCTGATCCTGGATGTCTTCGATGTGCAGGGCGCGTGCCTGCCCCACCCCGTTGCCGCCAGCGCGCCGCGTCAACGTCTCAACGATCTGTGTCGTCAACTCCTGCACCACTTCGTGGATACGACGCGAGGCCGTGGCACCAGAACCCTCCACCGCCACAAACGCCTTGGTGATGGCGACGGCGATCTTTGCCGCGTCAAACGCCGAATAGCTCCCGTCGCGCCGAACGACCTGCAACGTCCCTGCTGGTGGCGTTGGGCCACCAGCAACGGGGCTCTGCGCAGAAGAGCTCGGCTCAAAGGCGACCTCTCGCTCAGCGGAAAGGACAGGCGGTGCAACGAATGTGGCCATCAGACGTCTCCTGCGGCCTCGAGCGAAGGCGACGGCAGGCAAGAAACAGCCGGGCTTCCGCGCACGCAGCATCGCACGGAGGCACAAACACGGTCCTGGCCACCATCGCCTCCCCCTCGAAGGCGCGAGTGAATGTACCTCACGGCAGGTCTTCGGACTCTGCAGGCTATCTACTTGCCGAGACTTCCCAACCCAACCAGGTCAGTGTCTTTGCTCGGCGTTCGCTCCTGCTTACCGCTGCGGGGCAGTGCCGGAATCTCACCGGCTTCCCGTTTTCACCTCAAACCCGCGAAGGCCAAGGCACCGTGAAGTGTTCTGACTATAACCCACAGAAAGGGTAGAAAAACCAGATCACCCCAACATCTGGTGTGGATAAGCAGACAAGAACTTGTCTCTCCAGGCAGAGAGCTCGCGCTCCCCTGGGCTCTTTGGCCTCGCCTCGCTCTCCTACGGCCCTGCGTCAAGCGGAGTTCCTACCCTTGGGTTAGGTCTCCCTCTCTTCTGCGTCGTCGCGGCACAGAACACGCCCGGCGCTCCCCAGGCCGGTGTATGCGAATGCCCAGAAGGGCGTACGGGCATGCCCCCTTCTTCCTCTTAGGGTAGACACATGGTGCTTGATGACGACACATCCTTGCCAGGGGTGACCGCGGCGCAGTTTCGTTCCTTCGCCAGGAAGATGCCCGCGTACTACGCTTCGTTCATCACCATGATGCTGGCCGTGATGTATGTCTTTGCTCACCTGGCACCGTGGTGGCTCTCGTGTGCCATTCCACTCCTGGCCTCTGTCCTGGGTACGTGGCGTGCAGTGTGGTGGATCTCACACCAGCATGCACAGGTAGATGATGAGACAGCCTCGTTGCACCTCCGCAGAGCGACCCGCGCTCTGGTGGTAACGGCCCTCGTGGTCATCAGCATGGATATCAAGCTCTTCTCATACGGGGATGTTCACACTCGCTACTTCCTGCTGCTTCAGCTGGTCGCCTCCGCCATGTGCGGCTTCTACTGCCTCATGCACCTGCGCACCGTGGCTCTGGCCGTGTTCGGCTCGGTCATCATTCCGACCGGCTATCTGTCCCTTTCCATGCGAGTTCCCAGTACCACCGTGGTCACGTTCACCATCACGATCACGGCCGCGGTCATGGTCTTTGCCATGCTCAGCTACCAGCGTGACTTCCTTAGCCTGGTAAAGGCCCGCACGGAAACCCTGAAACTAAGTGAAGAGAACCTTCGGCTTGCTCACCTGGACGCCCTGACAGGTCTTCCGAACAGGCGACAATTCTTTGAGATCCTGAAGGACTTGCCCGTGCGCCTCGGCGCTCCCTCTTCTGTGCCCGCTGTTGGCATCATCGATCTCGACGGCTTCAAGCCGGTAAACGACACCTACGGCCATCTCATAGGCGATGAAGTTCTGGCCGATGTGTCTCATCGTCTTCAGGAACTCCCCGTGCAGGTACAGCACCTTTGCCGGCTCGGAGGCGATGAATTTGCCTTCCTCATCTACGTAACAGAGGGGCAGGATCTTGTCTCCCTCGGCCGCCTCATCATCGACCTGGTCAGCCAGCCGATTACCCTTGAGAGTCGAACTATCTCTGTGGGCTGCTCTGTTGGGTTTGCGGTTGCTCCCGAAGGAAATGCTTGGGACGGTCCCAGTCTCTTCGAGCAAGCCGACTACGCCGTCTACCACGCCAAGCGCACGGGGCGCTCCCGTGTCGTGCTCTTCTCCGAAGAGCATGAGACCCTGATCCGGGAGCAGGGTCTCATCGAGCAAACGTTGCGTGGAGCCAACTTCGACACAGAGATCTATCCGCTGTTCCAACCCATCCTCGACTTCAAAACAGGCACGATCCACTCCTTCGAGTGCCTGGCCCGATGGAATAGCCCGATCCTCGGCCCGGTTTCACCAGCCGTTTTCATTCCCATAGCCGAACGGACCGGGCGCATTGGTGATCTCACACTCGCCATGCTCAAGCAGTCCCTTGCGGCGGCACTTTCCTGGCCAGAAAATATCCAGCTGGCATTCAACGTCTCCCCTCTTGAGATCGCCAACCTGGAAACGACGGAGGAGATCCTTGCTGCGATCCTGCGGAGCGGCATACGCCCGGAGCGGGTATGCATGGAGCTTACGGAAACGGCTCTGCTTAACAACTTCGCGGAAACCAGCAAACACATGTCGATGATCCGGGCCACCGGCGTGTCCATCTCGCTGGACGACTTCGGCACAGGGCATTCCAGTCTGAGCTACGTTCATGCCTTACCGCTGGACAAGATCAAGGTCGACCGCTGCTTCATCCAAAACCTGGAAAGCAACCTGGCCAGCAGAAAAATCGTTCGCTCGATCCTTACTCTGTGTCGCGACCTTGAACTGACATGCATCATCGAAGGCGTGGAAACGCAGGCGCAACTGGAAATTCTTGACCAACTTGGGGCGATCCTGATCCAGGGTTTCTACTTCTCCAAGCCCCTTCCAAAGCTTCAGGTTCATCCCTACATCAACGACATCGCGTCCAAGGCCGCGCCACAAATGCCCTCCAGGGAGAGCACATTCCGTGGGCAAGGGCCCGTATCAGCTGCTCTGGCCCTCCGCTGACGTCTCTCCGCTCACAGGCGAGGGTGCCCTCCAGGTGTTGCACTGAGCCTGCATTGGCTGGAAGCGAAGCAGACACAGCCGGCACGCTTCCTGAACTAGGCGAAACAGGCCCAACCCGTTACACTCAGCCCTGATCTCTTCTTGTCGGAGCGTGTACGTGGCCCGTTTCACCGGTCTGCTCGGTCTCGTCGTCCTGCTCGGCATCGCGTACGCGCTTTCCACCAATCGGCGGGCCATCCGTTGGCGCACCGTTGGCTGGGGTCTCACGCTTCAGGTCCTTTTCGCCTTTCTCGTGCTCAAGTGGAGCTTTGGTCAAACCATTCTGCGCACCGGTGCTGGCGCGGTCACGGCCCTGCTCGCGCACTCCGTCGATGGCTCCAGCTTCGTCTTTGGTAAGCTCGGCGATCCGAAGAGCCCCCTTGAAGTGCTCGCCTTTGCCGTCCTTCCGACCATCATCTTTGTTTCCGCTCTTTTTGCCGTGCTCTATCACCTGGGTATCATGCAATGGGTCATCCGCGGCATGGCCTGGCTCATGCAACGCACCATGGGCACCTCCGGTGCGGAGTCCACCAACGTCGCTGCATCGATCTTTATGGGTCAGACCGAAGCGCCGCTCACCATACGCCCCTTCCTCAACGGCGCTACCACCTCTGAGCTGATGTGCATCATGACCTCGGGTATGGCGCATGTCTCCGGCGGCATCATGGCTGCCTACATCAGCTTCGGCATCCGTGCGCAGGACCTGCTCTCGGCCGTCATCATGACTGCTCCTGGCACCATCCTTGTCGCCAAAATGCTCGTTCCGGAGACCGAAGTGCCTGCCACCCTCGGCACCGTGCGCATCCCCACCGAGGAAGAACACAAAAACGAGAACCTGATCGGCGCCGTCGCTCGTGGCACCATTGATGGCGGCCAGCTCGCCTTCAACGTCGCCATCATGCTCATCAGCTTCCTTGCCTTGATCGGTCTGCTGAACGCCATCATGCTCGGGATCTCCGACGTGCTCTGGGCCCACGGTCACATTCCCTTTCCACACTCTCTCGGCAACGCCCTCGGGACACTTTGCGCTCCCATCGCCTGGCTTATCGGCATTCCCTGGTCCGAGGCCAGTAAGGTCGGCAACCTTATCGGCACGCGCGCGGTGCTGAACGAGTTCATTGCCTATACACAATTGGGCACCATGGCCAAAGCAGGCCAGGTCTCGGGTCGCACCCTTGCCATCGCCACCTTCGCCCTTTGCGGCTTTGCCAACATCGGCTCCGTCGGGATGCAGATCGGCGGCATCGGCGCCCTCATCCCCAATCGTCGCCTCGAGCTCGCACGGCTCGGCCTGCGCGCCATGCTCGCCGGCACGCTCGCTAATCTCATGAGCGCCTCGATCGTTAGTCTTCTCCTTCCCCGGTAAGCACTCACGCTAAGCTGTTCCTGATGCTCGATTCGTATACCCGCGCCCTCGCCGCCGCCGATGCCATTCGCGCCCGCACTGCCCTCCGGCCTGTTGTCGGCCTTGTACTCGGCTCCGGTCTTGGCAACTTTGCAACCCAGGTAGAGCAAGGCACTGAGCTCTCCTACGCCGACATTCCGCACTGGCCACAAAGCACCGTACAGGGTCACGCGGGCAAGCTCATCGTGGGCACCGTGGGGGCTACACCCGTAGCCGTCATGTCCGGCCGCGTTCACGCCTATGAAGGTTATACGGCTGCCGAAGTCACCTTTCCCACTCGCGTCCTCGGACTTCTCGGCTGCAAAGCGCTCATCCTCACCAACGCCGCCGGCGGCTTAAATCCCGCCTATACCCAGGGCACGCTCGTCAGCCTTAGCGACCACATCAACTTCACTGGCCTCAACGCCGCTCTCGGCCCCAACGAGCCGCGTTTTGCCCAGCGGCAGGGTGCCGGGCTTCGCTTCTTCGACATGACCGCCGCGTATGCGCCAAACCTTCGCGCCCTTGCGCATGCCGAAGCCGAAAAACTGAACATCCCCCTGCCTGAAGGGGTCTACCTTGCTGTCCTTGGCCCCAGCTTCGAAACCCCGGCTGAGATTCGTGCCTTTCGCACTCTCGGGGCCGACCTGGTCGGCATGAGCACGGTGCATGAAACCATCGTCGCGCGCCACATGGGCCTTGATGTCCTCGGCCTTTCCCTGGTCACCAACATGGCCGCGGGCCTTTCCGGCGCGCCCATTCACCATGAGGAAGTCATGGAGACCGGCGCCCGCACTGAAGCCCAGTTCACCGCTCTGTTGAAGGCGCTTATCCCGCAGGTGGGCAAAGCGCTCGCGGACACCTAGGGCCCTCTCCCCGATCGCTTCTCCACAGGCCAGCTCGACGAGATCTCCTGCCGCGTAGCCGGCATCTGCCCATCTACACTGGCTATGTGAGCCCAGCCTCTTCATCGAAGCAGCCGCCTCCCAAGCTCGTCGGCATCGCGGGCTGCTCCGGCTCCGGCAAGACCACCCTCGCCCGCGAGCTCGCCACGCAGCTGAACGCTACCCTCTTCCCTCTCGATCTCTACTACCGCGACCTGTCCCAATTCCCGCTCGATGCGCGAGACAAGCGCAACTTCGATCATCCCGACTCACTTGAGTCCGAGCTCTTCATCGCGCACCTGCGCGCTCTTGCACAGGGCGAAACAGTTTCGCGCCCGGTTTATGACTTCAAAACCCACAGCCGCGTGCCTGGCGCGTTTACCCCGCTTGCGCCTGCTCCTTACCTTCTTGTGGAAGGCATCTTGGCCCTGCACTATCCCGACCTGCTTCCGCTCTACACTCACTCCATCTACGTGGAAGCACCGCACGAGGTCTGCCTGGCCCGTCGCATCCATCGCGATATGCGCGAACGTGGGCGCACCGAACAGGGTGTTCGCGAACAGTACGAGGCAGCTGTACGTCCGATGGCGGAGCAATACATCATCCCAAGCCGCAATCGCGCGTCTTTGGTTGTAAGCGGTTGCGAGTCGCTGGACTGGTCCGTGGAACGCGTGCTGCACCTGCTGCAAAACGTCTCCTCACCACCCCCACCTGGACCTGAGCTGTAACCTGGACGGAGCCTCCTGCGGCAGCAGCCCCCGCAAAGGAACGCCATCTCTACCTTGCTTCTGAGACGAGAAGGCGACGGAGCCGGGCCCCGCCGCGTGCCGTCCGGTGTGCTGCTTACACCAGCACGGGTTCCAGCTTCTCCGCAAAGTTCTTCGCGGTCCGTTCCGCCTGCGCGTTTTTGTGAAACGCGTAGCCGGCAATCAACGGAAACGCAATCGTCGCCTCGGCAAACACCATCTGCTCGTAGTTCAGATCGACCTTGCCCCACGAGCTCGCTTCCTTCAGCGTCGATCCACTCAGCGCACCATCGCGCGCATCGGCCACCGTGATCTGGATCGCGTACTTGTGCATGGAGGCGTCCACACCGAGAATGTCCGCCGCCACCACGATGTCCTGTGCGAAGTTCTTTGGCACGCCGCCGCCGATCATCAACAGGCCCGTCGTCGGGTTCTGGATCTTGATCTGCGTCAGCTCATAAAAGTCCTTGCCCGAATCAATCGAGCACATCGGCTTGCCTTGACGTGCGTGTTGGTGCGCCACAATGCCGAAGCCAAACGAGCAATCCGAGAACGCCGGCACAAAGATCGGCACACCTTTCTCGTACGCCGCGAGCACGATCGAGTCGTTGTTTCCCTGCTCCGGTGTGCGCCCGTTCTCCTTCAGGTAGCGGCCCATCTCGCGGATGTACTCACGCGAGCTATACGCCCCGGGCTTCATGCCGTCGATGATCTTCTGCGTGGTCTCATCGCAGATACGCAGCTCTTCTTCGTCGATGAAGGTGTCGTAGATGCGATCGATCATCAACTCACGCAACTCTGCATCGCCCGCGCCGTACTTGTACTCTTCGCCAGCCACGTAATGCCGAAAGCCCAACGCTTCAAAGAAGTCCTGATCCACGATGTTCGCGCCTGTCGACACAATCGCGTCCACCATGTTGTTGCGTACAAGGTCGACGATGATCTTCTGCAAACCAGCCGAGATCAACGACCCCGCAAGACATAGAACCACGCCGCACTCGGTGTCGCGCAGCATCATGTCGTAGATGGACGCGGCACGCGCCAGGTCCCGAGAGCTGTACGCCATCTTGCTCATCGCATCCACCAGCGGCACCACGTTGAACTGCTTCATGTCGATCTGTTCGATCTGTGTCTTCAGTAGCTCCTGCTTGGTCGCCATCTTGTCTCTCCAGGAAATGTGTTCTCTTGCCGAGGTCGCTTGAGACCGGGTTGCCTCTGAGCCTGGACGCGAGCGCAACGCAAGCCAGCCGCGCTCCTCGAAACGGTTTCTGTCCAACCTCTACACACAATGAGTCTGCCTCACTGCGTTGCTCTTTTGCATGAAAGCGGAGTTGCAGATCTCTCGTGCGCGGGCCTCATGCCGATCAACCGCATCCCGGAGTCATCTGTTGCCTATTAGGATGCCCCAAACCCGCCCGTGAATCAAACGCTGCACGATCCCCGTCTACTGTTTCTGGTGCCTGAACAGAACGAACACAGCTCCACAGCAAGCACCCAGGCGAACGCGTACACAGAAGGGTGTACGGACGTTTTCAGCCACCCACGTGCACCAGGCATGCATGCTTGTTTTGCCTCTACACGGAACGCTGCACCATCGCCCCTTACGCTCAGGGCGTCCAACTCACATGCTTCTGTCACGCTCTTCCCTCGAGTTTCATGGCAGAACACAACGGCAGCGGTACACGCGAATCTTTCTCCGCTGACCGGTACCCATTTCAGGAGGGTAACGAATGAACGTTCATCGTCGAATTAGCTCCACCCGTGGTTTGGCTCTGTCACTGGCAATCGCAACATCTCTTGGCGCTGCAGCGCAGGCAAAAGACACAACTGTGGAAGGTCTGGTGATCGGCAGAAATGGCCCCACCATGTCCATCAAGACGCAGGACACACCGCGCCTCACCGTGGTTCTTTCTGACACCACGAAGGCGACCGAAAAGGGCGGCGGCTTCCTCGGCCTCGGCAGAAAGGACCTTGCTGTCACCGAACTGGTCCCCGGATTGAACGTCAAAGTGGAAGGTGCTTTCGATCCAGACCACAAACTGCTTGCAAAAAAGGTCACCTTTTCGCGTAGCTCGTTCCGCACAGCGCAGCAGATCGATGCCGGCCTGAACCCCGTCGCCGAGCAGGTCGCGGCCGCGCAGGACCAGCTTCGCAGCGACCGTCGCGACATCGCCTCAAGCCAACAGGATATCGCTCGCAACTCGCAGGATATCGACGCCACCAAGCAGGGCCTTAACGCCACCAACCAGGCCACCACGGCGAACGGCCAGGCTATCGGCAAGGCCAACCAACGCTTCGGTCAGCTTGATCAGTACGAAGAAAAAGGCAGCATCACGGTGAACTTCGCGAACGGCAAATCGGTCGTTACGCCAAAGGATCGCGATGAGCTTACGAGCTTTGTGCAGTCCGCCGCCAACACGCCGGGCTTCATGATCGAGGTGCAGGGATACGCCTCCGCAACGGGCTCCCCCGCGCTGAATCAGCGGCTAAGCAGCGAGCGGGCCAACGCGGTCCTTTCGATCATTCAGCAGTCCGGGGCCGTGCCGCTCACGCGCATCCTTGCACCTGCCGCAATGGGAACCACCAACCAGCTTGGCAGCAACCATAGCCGCAAAGGCCAGGCAGAAAACCGTCGCGTGGTCGTGACAGTGCTCATCAATAAGGGCATCACCGGCTAGTCGGTCGTTACGGCAGCAGCGGTCGCATCACCGAAGCAAACAGATCAGGCGATGGCAGAGGAGTCTCCTCCAGCTATCGCCTGATCTGCTTTTGTATGTCCAGCTTCTTGCCACTCGTGCCGCGTTTTTCGCTACCCTAGAGACAGCCATGAACGTCAACTTTGCCGAGCGCGCCCACAACCACAACTGGAAGCTCGACCCGATCGTCCGTTCGTTGCTCGACACCGACTTCTACAAGCTCCTCATGCTCCAGTTCATCTGGAAGAACTTCCCGGCAACGCACGTCACCAGCGAGATCCACAACCGCACCGTGCGCGTCCGTCTCGCCGAGCGTATCTCCGCCGCCATGCTCCGCGACCAGTTGGATCACGTGCGCAAGCTGCGCTTTCTGCGTTCCGAACTCATCTGGCTGGCCGGCAACACCTTCTATGGCACCCGCCACATCTTCGAGCCCGCTTTTCTCGACTGGCTCGAAAAGAGCTTTTGCCTCTCCGGCTACGAGATCTCCGAAGGCCGTGGCGAGCAGGAAGGCCAGCTCATCCTCCGCTTCAGCGGCCTCTGGTCCGAGGTCACCATGTGGGAGGTCTATGCGCTCGCCATCGTCAGCGAGATGAAGACGCGCGCTGCCCTCGCGGAACTCTCCGAGCTCGAGCTTGACGTGCTGTACGCTCGTGCGAAGACCCGTCTTTGGGACAAGATCGAGCTGCTTCGGCATGTTGACGGCCTTCGCCTGTCAGACTTCGGCACACGCCGCCGTCACAGCTTTCTCTGGCAGGAGTACGCCGTTACCGCCCTTGCGGCCACCCTCGGCTCCCGGCTTACCGGCACCTCAAATACTGCGCTCGCCTACAAGCACAATCTCGAGGCCATCGGCACCAATGCGCATGAGTTGCCTATGGTGCTCGCCGCGCTCGCCTCGCTTGTCTCCGACGACGCCCTCCGCCAGTCGCAATACCAGGTCCTCGACCTGTGGCAGAAAAGCTACGGCGGCGAGCTCCTCATCATGCTCCCGGACACCTTCGGCACAACCCAATTTCTCGAAGGCGCGCCAGGGTACGCGGCCCATTGGACCGGGGAACGCGCTGACTCGAAGAACCCCTTCGAAGCTGGCGACGAGTTCATCGCCTGGCTCGAATCCCGCGGCGAAGACCCGAAGACCAAGCGGCTCATTGCCTCCGACGGCCTGGACGCCCAGAACATCGTCGATCTTCACCGCTACTTCAATCACCGCATCCGCTTCTCTGCGGGCTGGGGCACGCTGCTCACCAACGACTTCCGCGACTGCCATCCACGCCGCCCCGCGCCCGACCAGGATACCTTCGCCCCAATCTCGCTCATCTGCAAGGTCACCTCGGCCGATGGCATCCCCACCGTCAAACTGTCGGATAACCCTCGCAAGGCAACCGGCCCGGCTGACGAGATCGCCCGCTACCGTCGCGTCTTCCACTCCCCTGTGCTGGTTGAGCAACCCGTCTTGGTTTAGGGAAGGTATCTATGAAGAGCACAGCCTGCCGACTGGGCTCTTCATAGGCGGGGAGCTTACTTTTCCCACTTCCCTGTCGACTCCGCCCTGTCTACGATGTTGCGTGCACTGTCAATATGGTCGGTAATGCGATGCTCGAGATCTCGCTCTGAGGGGACGTTTTCTTGCGCCATCTGTTGGTGGGCTGCGGCTAGGAGTTCCTGCGCCTTGCGAACTCGGTCATGGGGGCTGATCCTGAGGTCAGGGCGCGAGGTGTCTGCCAAATCCCTCCCCCGGCCTTTCTCGATCGCTGCAGACTTGATCTCCTGCAGGGCCCCATCAATCTCGCGAACCGCTGCCATCGTGTCCGTTCTCACCGGCGCATAAGACCACCCATCATTCAAGTAATGACGAGCCGCCGTAAGATCGTCAAATGCCCGGAAGTACGAAGGATGCAGCGTCGCACCTGGTTGCACTTGGGCCCCTTGCGCGTGAGCAGGGTTCCACAGGCATCCACTCGTAATCACCAAGGCAAAGGCCGCAACCTTCATCTGTATCGCTTTCTTCACTCTCGTTCTCCTGCTGGGCCTATCGTGTCATTTGCTTTTAGGCCCGTTCCCACAGATGCAGGCCAACTGGGCGCAAGATGTACTGCGGACCTTGGAACGCTCCGTGTGGGTTCTTCTAGCCCTGGCAAGGCCATCGCCAGTGATGATAGCGTCCCCGCGTCCCTCGTCGTCCCTCCATCCCTCGCTGAGCGAGGCTTACCTTGCGCGTCCAGCGATCCAAAATACGTGCACCTTCAACCAGAGTCGTATCGCATGCAGACCGACGCCCGCTACCGCTGGACCCACCCCTGACTGAGCTTTGCTGACCACAGCAGCCCAACCGGCGGCATTGTGACAGCAGATCAACTCTCGATTGTTGACCTCTCCTTCTTTGTCGCGCCGCTATACTCACGGCAATGTCGCCGCTCCGCTCGCTCGCCTGCCTTGCCGCATGCACCCTGCCTGCACTGCTTTTCATACCCTCTGCCCACGCCTGGGGTCGCGATGGCCACCGCATGATCAATCGCCTTGCCATCGAAAGTCTGCCGTCGGATGTGCCGGCTTTTCTTCGCAACGGCAACGCGGCCGACATCGTTGAGTACGAGGGCCCCGAACCCGATCAATGGCGCAACAAGGCGGAAGATGAACTGAACAACACGCAGGCGGCCGATCACTTCCTCGACCTTGAGTGGGCCGATCTCGCCGGTACGCCTTGCCCTGCTGGTTCCCCGGGCTGCGGCCCGGACGGGCGTATGCTTCCCCGCCGCCGGTTCGAGTTCATGGAGGCACTCGAAGCAGCACAGCAAAAGCATCCTGACCTGCCTCTCACCCCGGCCAAGGTTGGCCTTCAGCCCTGGCAGGTCGAAGAGGTATGGGAACGCCTGAAATCCGACCTTCGCGACTACCGCAAGCTCAGCGCAGCCAATCAGGACCTGTCCGGTATCGAGACCATCATCCTGTTTGAGGCAGGCTGGCTGGGCCACTACGTCGCCGACGGCTCGCAGCCTCTCCACACCACCATCAACTACAACGGCTGGGCGGAAACGGCCAATCCCAACGGGTATACCACCGAGCATCACATCCACTCGCAGTTCGAATCGGTCTACGTCACCGCCAATATCAAGCCGGCCCAGGTTGCTCCCCTCGTGGCAGCCACAAAGCCTCGCGTCATCGACGACGAGTGGAACCAGTACCTCGACTACCTCCATCACTCCAACTCGCTGGTCGAGAAGACGTACCAGCTGGACAAAGCCGGCGGCTTTCTTAACGCAGGCCCGCCGGAGTCAGAAGCCTTCACGGAGGAGCGACT
>CAXTRM010000049.1:0-1118 GCA_964246625.1 uncultured Acidobacteriaceae bacterium | reverse complement strand
CTCTGCGGATCCGGTGCAGGAGTTTCACGGCTCACAATAGTTGCACGTTTCTTCGTGGGGTTCTGCGATCCTCTCGTCGCGGCTGTATCGTACAAGGGGTATGCATCTGCTACGAAAATTGGGCAAAAGCGTAAAGATCGTCTGGACCTTTGCGTACTCTCTTACCGGCCTCGTCCTGACGCGCCCGAAGACACGCCGCGACCGGGCCGCTTGGTTGTCCCGTTTCTGCAGGCGCGTGCTGCGTGCCGCCGACGTCTCGTGGCAGGTGTACGGCCCGGTGCCGGAGCAGGGTGCAGTCATCACCAACCATCTCAGCTACCTCGACATCCTCGTTCACGCCGCCGTCCGACCATGTGCCTTCGTTTCAGCCATCGAAACGCGCCGCATGCCCCTGATTGGCTGGATCAGCATGATGGCAGGTACCGTCTACGTCGTTCGCGGCCAGGGTGGCAGCGCCGCCCAGGCCGCAGGCGCCATGGCGGAAGGTTTCCGGGATGGGCTTCCGATTGTCTTCTTCCCGGAAGGCAAGACCGGCGTCGGCGATGTGGACCTCCTGCCCCTGCACAGCGGCCTGCTCGCCAATGCCCTGGAGGTGCACGCCCCGGTCACCGCAGGCTTCCTCCGGTACCGCCTCTCCCCGGCCGATGCCGCCGCAGGCAGGAGCATACTGCACGATGTTGCTTGGGGCGAGCAAACGCTGCCTGCCCATCTTTGGAACCTGCTGGGCCTTTCCCCGATCCACGCGGAGATCGCCTTCGCCGCGGCGCCAGTTCCGTTCTCACCCGCCGCGTACGACGATCGGAAAGTTGCTTCCGAGCAAGCCCGCGAGGCCATCGTTGACGTTGCAGGTTCATCTCGGTAGTTTTCTACCAGGCTCTCTACTTAAGTAACATTAGTTGCATGTCGTCGGGCCACATGATGCATTACTATTAGTCACCATTCCTATGACTCAGGTCGCCGCTGTCGGACTAGTCGCGTTTGTGCCTGCCCTGGCGGGAATGACGGGTGCTTTTGTGCAGGAACGGCGGAAGCGATTGCACTTGCAATCACAACTCGACCGGCTCTCCCACGAGGCCGCCCAGTCCAGAACCGACCTTCGTCAGCGGGCCGAGTTGGAT
>CAXTRM010000048.1:12421-16648 GCA_964246625.1 uncultured Acidobacteriaceae bacterium | reverse complement strand
GGTCCGTGCGTACATGCCGGCGCGATTGCCTCGTTTAGCCTAACGCAAGTGTGCCTGTTGGGACCTGTCCCGTTTTGAGAGACGAACAGACGCGCGAAGTTGTCTTGTGTCGGTTGGACGTACGTCTTAGTTGCCCAGGAAGCGTGCATACAGCGAGCGCGCGAGACCGACATCTGTGGTGCCTTGCACCAACGCCCTGCCATCCGGAAAGACCGTCAGCGTATACGGCGGGTAAGAGAAGCGTAGCAGAAGACCGTTGGCCCGCACCGAGCCAAGGGGTGCAAGGCGCTTTTCCAGGCTGGCGAGATCCACGGGACGGCGATGTTCATGGATCTGTACCGAGTTGCGACCACACAGCGTGATCTGGGGGCGGCCTTCCCCGGCCAAAAAGCGGAAGCGACGCTCACCGCAAACGGTGCAACCGGGAAGGGGCCGCCCGGAGGCGATCTCGGACCGCTCCCCGGTCCAAAGATCGTGGGAAAGCAGCGTGCGGCGCATGTGCTGCGGCTGCCCGCTGAGGAACTTCATCGCTTCAGCGACGGCAAAGGAGGCCGCCAAGTTGACCGCCGGTCCAAGAACGCCGGCAGTTTCGCAGGTTTCGACCTCGCCCTGCGGCGCCGCGGGGAACAGGCAGGCCAGGCAGGCGGTCGGAGCGGCAAGCGCCCTCCAGCGGGCCGTGGGTGCTCCCCCGGCTTCCCCCTGAGGAAGAATGTTCATCGTGGCCGCGTAGGCACCTACCGCGGCGGTGTAGATCCAGGGCACCCCGTCGCGCACACAAAGGTCGTTCAGCAGAAAACGGGTTTCGAAGTTGTCAGTGCAGTCAAGCACAAGGTCCGCCCCGGCAAGCAGGGTGTCAGCGTTGCCGGGAACAAGGTCGGTGACGTGGGCGGCTACATGGATCTCCGCATTGACACGACGGAGGTGCTCCCGGGCAGCGGTAGCCTTGGGTACGCTTTGACGGGCATCGTCCTCGTCAAAGAGGACTTGCCGCTGGAGATTGCTGGGTTCGACGAAGTCGCGGTCAATGAGGGTCAGGTGGCCGACGCCAGCCCGCGCCAACAGCCCTGCCACGGCAGCGCCGGTCGCGCCGAGGCCCACGATGGCCGCCCGGGCAGCCTGCAGCCTTTGCTGGCCGGCACTGCCGATGCCCTGGAAGAGAACCTGCCGGGAATAGCGTTCCCGTGGGTCGATCGGGGCTGGAGTGGCCAAGGAGTTTTGATCCGAACGAATTTCTGAGATGTCCACAGAGACGTCAGCCGACGGCATGGGTTCAGTATAGGGATCGGGCCAGACGGACGCATGCGGGCGAGGGCCAACCCTCAACACTACCGCCGCGTCCCAGCATGTACTATCCTGAGCGCCTTAGGGCAAAGTTGCGCCTTGGCTCCGTATGCGCCACGCCGGTGGCTCGCGGCCAGGTGAGATTGTGTGAACGGACCCCAGGTCCATGGAGGGGAAGGACGTGCGGTGTCGGGTCGGATGAAGCAGAAAGGGCATTCCATCCCAGGCAAGCAGCGTAGCCGCCGACCCTGGCGGCAGGCAGCGTGCTTGTGCACACCCGTGCTCGGGCTCGCGCTCTTGTCCGTCCCCCGCAACGCCCTGGCCCAGAGCCCGGACACGTTGAACAACGGCGCTGCCGGACAGGCGACACCCGTGACGCCCTCCGCCAACCCCAATGCAGCACAGGCCGTGCCTGAGGCCAGCCAGACCGCCAACCCGGCGTCGCCCACGGTCCCGCAGGTTCCGCCGGTGGTGACCAACCCTGTCCCTGCCCTGGCCACCTCGGTGTGGAGCGAGGCCGGAACCCCGGTTGCCGCAATCCGTTTCGACGGTGTGACCTTCGCCTCGAGCGATCCCACCATCACGGGCCTGGCGCAAAAGGCGGCCCAGCGCCTGGATCCACTCAAGGTCCGTGCAGACCTCGTGCGGCTCTTCAACAGCGGGCGGTACCGGGACATCTCGCTCAGCGCGGTGCGTGGGGCAGACGGCCTGACGCTGATCTATGCAGGCGTGCCGCGGTACTACGTCGGGCGCGTTGAGATTGTGGGCGTGATCTCCGAGCGGCTTAGTTCGCTGCTGGAGTTTGCCACCAAGCTCGATCCAGGCACCCCGTACACAGAAAGCGATCTGCCAACGGCGCTCGATGGGGTGAAAGCGTCCCTTGCAGAGAACGGGTACTACCAGCCGACCATCAATCTGACCACGCAGATGGACGATGTGGGCCACCAGGTAAACGTTTCGGTGGAGGTCCAGATCGGCCCGCAGGCGCGCGTCGGCACGGTCGCGGTGACGGGCAAGGATCCGGGGATCTCTGTGGAGCAGTTCCGGAAAAAGGGCGATCTGAACTGTTCGCGCCTGGTGTCGCTGCTTGAAAAGGGCTGTGAACCAAAGGTGGGCCGGCAAACCGCGAGTAACGCGCTTTCGGGGGTCCGTGCGTTCTATATCAAGAACGATCGCCTGGAAGGCACCATCTCGCTACAAAAGGAGACCTACAGGCCACCGCAGAAGGCGCTGGACTTCGACTTTAATGCGGAGCAGGGGCCCGTGGTAAAGGTGGTCATCAATGGGACCAAGGTGTCCAAGGCGCGAAAGAAGCTGCTCGTGCCTGTGTACGAGGAGGGTGCGGTCGATAACGACCTGCTGAACGAAGGCGCGTTCAATATCCGCGACTACATGCAGCAGCAGGGGTACTTCGATGTGAAGGACTCGGTCAAGCTGATCGGCGAGGGAACGCGCAACGTCACGGTGCAGTATGACGTCGACCCGGGGACCAAGCATCGGGTCACCTCCGTGACCATCACCGGCAATCACTACTTCAGCACCGAGACCCTCGAAGAGCGGCTGCGGGTAAAGAAGGCAAGCCTTTATGTCAGGAACGGCGCCTACAGTACCCAACTGCGCGACGCGGATCGTGACTCGATCCAGTCCCTGTACCGGGCCAGCGGGTTCTTGAATGCCAAGGTGACGGCCACGGCCCAGGATGTGGACAGGCCCGGCAAGCACGGCAAGACCATCGCCGAGGTTGCGGTGACGTATTCGGTGGATGAAGGACCGCAACAGAAGTTCGGAGCTGTAGAGGTAGCCGGGGCCGATTCCGCACGCGAACAGACCGTGTATGACATGCTGATCGCAGAGCCAGGGCAGCCCTTCTCCCTGATCACACTGGCGCAGGATCGCGACGCCATCCTGAGTTATTACATATCGCACGGATTCGACCACGCGCAGGTGGAGGTCAATCCCAAGGTGAATCCAGACAACAAAACGATCACCGATGTGACGCTAAATATAGCCGAAGGCCAGCAGGTCACCATCGAGAATGTATTGCTTTCCGGCATCGAGCACACCAAGCGCTCGGTTGTGGACAAGCAGCTGCTGGTGCATGCGGGCGATCCCCTGGATCAGGCCGCCCTGCTGCAAACGCAGCGCAATCTGTACAACCTGGCGCTGTTCAACGAGGTCAACGCGGCGATCCAGAACCCGCGCGGAGACGCGCTCCAGAAGAATGTGCTCGTGCAGATCACCGAGGCCAAGCGCTGGGATGTGACCTATGGCTTCGGCTTTGAAGCACAACTCAACCAGCCATCGTATCTGCCCTACCAGCATCTGCAGAGCGGGGCGCTGGGCACCGCGGCGCAGAATGGCCGCGCAGGAGCAAGTCCCCGGGTGTCACTGGATGTTTCGCGGGTCAACCTGTTCGGTACCCAGAAGTCGCTCACGCTGCACACCACCTACGGTCTGCTGGAACAGATTGCCTCCTTGAGCTTCAACAACCCGAACCTGCTCGGCAATCCCAACCTGACGGCGACGATCTCCGGCGGGTATTCGAATGTTCAGAACATTACGACCTTTCAGGCGCAAACATCACAGTTCGACGCGCGGGTGACGCAGCAGATCCAGCGGGCCGATCACCTGATCTACGACTTCCAGTACCGCCTGATCAACGTCAACCAGGACTCCCTGGAGATTTCCCCGACGCTGATCTCCCAGTTTTCGCAGCCGGTACGCGTGGGCGGTCCCGGGCTGACGTTTTTCCATGACACGCGTGATCCGAGTCCGTTGAACGCCAGCCGGGGACAGTACTTTTCCGTGCAGGAGTTCCTTGCGGATTCGATCTTCGGTTCGGCGACGAACTTCAACCGCCTCGACCTTTCGCATTCCAGCTACTACACATTTGGCAAGGCGACCCATCCGTTTACGTTTGCAAGAAACCTCAGGGTGGGGTTTGAG
>CAXTRM010000048.1:7247-12411 GCA_964246625.1 uncultured Acidobacteriaceae bacterium | reverse complement strand
GGCACAGCACAGGCGATCGGCGAGACCAACAACTCCTGTGCGCCGCAGTACGCCACGCAGAATGCCACCTGCAATCCCATCCCCTTGCCAGAACGGCTGTATGCCGGCGGCTCCCAGTCGCACCGTGGCTTTGGCATCAACGACGCAGGGCCTCGCGACCTGACAACCGGGTACCCGGTAGGCGGCTCCGGCGTGGTGGTGAATCAGTTTGAGTTGCGACTGCCGCCGACGACCCTGCCCGTGGTGGGCAATAATGTGAACTTTGTTCTGTTCCACGACATGGGCAATGTGTTTCGGTATCCAAGCGACATGTTCAGCAGCATCAAGAACTTCCACCAGCCGGACGAGGCGACGTGCCGCAACGTGACCATCCCGCCGGGAACTCCCGGCAACACACCGAACGACCAGCAAAGCAATGCCGTGGGGACATGTAATTTCAACTACTGGTCGCATGCGGTCGGATTGGGGGCGCGCTACAACACGCCGGTCGGGCCCATCCGCCTTGATCTTTCGTACAACCTCAACCCGCCTGTGTACCCGGTCTTTCAGGATTACACCGGGGCCACCCCGTATGTGGGTCAGGCGAGCCACTTTCAGTTCTTCTTTTCCATTGGGCAGGCCTTCTAGCAATGCACTTTTTCTTTGAGGTCGATGGGCTACGCCGGCGAGCGCTCAAGGCTGGGCTGTTATGCCTGCTTGGCTCCGCACCCCTGACGCTTTGGGCGCAGCAGGACGCCCCCGTACCGGCGACCCCTGCCGATCAGCAAGGGCAACACGACCAGCGGACGACACCGCCCGCAGACCAGGCACAGCAGCCCACCGCGGAGGCGCCGGTAGCGCAGGAACAGTCGGTGCCAGGCAAGGTGGCCATCCCCAAGGCTGTACCGTCCATGATGCCGGCGGAGCCCGGCGAGGAGATCGACCGGGTCGTTGCCATCGTGAATGGGCAGGTGGTATTGGACTCGGATGTCAACGAGGAGCACCGCTTTGAGGTGATCCAGCCCTACCCCTCTTCGGCAGGCACGCAGCCGACGCGGGCACGCGAGATTGAGCGCCTGGTGAACCGGGGCCTGATCCTGCAACAGGCGCGACTGGAAACCGAGGAGACCATCACCGACGCGGATGTGGAAAAGGAAATCCGTAATTTGCGTGCGACCCTGCCCGGGTGCAAGAGCCAGGGCTGTGGCACGGATGCGGCGTGGGAGCACTACCTGGCATCGCAGGGCTTTTCCGCCGAGGAGTTCAGGACGCGGTGGAAGGAGCGCATGGAGGTCCTCTCCTTTATCCAGGAGCGCTTCGGCGCGGGCACCTCGGTCAGCGACGGCCAGGTGCGGGAGTTCTACCAGAACACGATGCTGCCGCAATACAAAAAAGCCGGCACCAAGCCAGCGCCGTTCAAGTCGGTCGAGCCGCGGATCCGTGAGGTGTTACAGCAGCAGCAGGTATCTAGCCTTTTGCGGGACTGGCTGCAGAGTCTGCGTGCCCAGGGCAGCATCACGGTCCTGCACCCGGGAGAGGAGGCGCCATGAGAGACGCCCAGCCTCCACAAACCGGCGCATCGGGCACCGAAGCCGCGGGACCGAAGGGAAGCCGTCGCTCGAACCACCGTATCGCCCGCCTGTTCGGGTGGATCTTCATCTCGCTGGCCGTGCTGGTGCTCGTCATGATCTTCGGCCTGAACTGGTACACGGGCACCCAAGACTTTCAGAGCCGCGTTGGAGGGCAGGTCAAGTCGGTCCTGGAAGACTCCACGGGCGGCAGGGTCGATATCGGGCATATCCGCTTCAACCTGTGGCATCTTGCCATCGAGGTGGACAACCTCGTCATTCATGGCACCGAGGGGCCCGGCGAGGCGCCGTACCTGTCGGCGGCAAAGATTCTCCTTCGCCTGAAGATCAACACGTTTCTGAGCCACACGGTTGGCAGGGGCGCACAGTCACGAGTGGGTTTGAACTTCCTCCGTGTGGAACAGCCGCACGCCAATCTGATCATCGACAAGGACGGCAAAACCAACCAACCGGTTCCAAAGCACCCCTCAACCAGCACCGAACCTGTGCAGGATTCCCTGCTCGACCTCCAGGCAAAGGAGGTTGAGCTTGCCGATGGGCTGGTGACGATCAACGATCGGCCCATTCCGTTCCAGGCTGCGGCCAGGGATCTCGATGCACGGGTGCAATACTTGCCCAAGACCGATCGGTACGGCATCGATGTCAACCTGGCAGATCTGCAAACGCAGATGCAGAAGTTGCCTGTGCAGGATTCAAAGCTGCATCTGGACCTGGAATTAGGGCGGGATGCGGCAAGTCTGCGCAGCTTTGATTTCTATACAGGCCATAACTCCCATCTGGCCGCCAACGCCGAGATCCAGCACTTTGCGCAGCCAGACTGGCAGGCCAATGTAAGCGGTGCTGTCAGCCTTGTGGAGATCGGGTTGCTGGGGGGCGTAGAAGGCCTGACCTCAGGGGTGCTGAACCTCGATGTCCATGGCCACAACTGCGGGCTGACGCCGCAACAGGCACAGCAGACCAAAGTGTCGCCGTCGACACCGATCAAGGCGTCACAGTTGCCGCCGGATCCGAACTGCCAGAAGGGCTACCTGCTGCTTGGCAACATCAAGCTGGAGGACGCAGGCTACCGCACGGAAGATGTGCGCCTGCACAACGTCAACGTCGGATCACAGCTGCGAGTCACGCCTACCGAGCTGCTGTTCAACGCCCTGACCGGACGCCTTCCCGGGGGAGGCACCATCGCAGGGGATCTGAAGATCGAGAACTGGCTGGGCGAAGTGCCGGCGAGTGCGCCTTCGACCTCCCCGACCACGGTTGCTGCCGCCAAGACGGCCAACAATGCCGCCACTAATGTCGGAGCGGCCCCGCCGGTGCAGTCGGTCAACGTGACCCCTGTACAGCGCGCCCACGCCTTTGCGAAGGTCAGCGTGAAGGGCATTACCCTGCGGACCATCCTGGAGATTACCGGCCCCAGCAAAATGGGGGATCTGGGCTTGGACACACAGGTAAGTGGACCGGTGACCGCGGAGTGGGGTGGGCCTGCCACCAACATCGCCGATACGGTCGAGGTAGGTGCGGACCTGACACTCTCGCCCTTCGGGGAGCGTCGCGCGAACACCTCGAATGTGCCGGTCTCGGGCCGCGTGCTGGCCCACTACGATGGCCGGTCGCAGGTTGTGAGGATCCAGCAACTCAACCTCCAAACACCGGGAACCACGCTGGCGGCGTCCGGCGTGCTTGGGGTCAACCACGGGGATCCTTTGACGGACCTTTCGGTCAACCTGAATGCCCGGGATCTTTCCGAGTTCGACCGCACCCTGCAGCTTGCGGGAGTGGCCGCCAACGGGAAGAAGGGAGTGGCGGCCTTGCCGGTGGTCCTCCACGGGTCACTTGCGTTCAATGGAACGGCAAAGGGGGCCGTGCGCAACCTGGATGTGAAAGGGCATTTGGCGGCCAACGCGCTGGAGGTCCGCTACGGCACCACGACGGACGTGCTGCTTGACTCTGTTGTGGCCGATGCGGAGTATGTGCCCAATCGCGGCCTGGCAGTCGCGGGTTCCACCATCAAACGTGGCACAGCGGTGTTGAACGTCTCAGGATCGGCCGAACCCCACAGGGTCGTTTCGCGTCGGGGCGTGGTCAGCTACAACTGGGACAACTTCACCAAGGTAAGCGGCAACATCAAGTTAGCCGATGCGCAGGTCACCGACCTCCTGCAGATCGCCGGCCAGCAGAACAATGTGCAGCTCACGGGCACGGCAAACATCAACGCGCAGGTCGCGGGCACGCTGGGCAATCTGAACGGTGGCGGCAACATCACCCTGCGAAATGGCGTGGCGTATGGCCAGCCGTACTCCACCCTGGCGGTGGATGCGACAGTACAGGGCCAGCAGATCGACGCAACCCGCGTGCTCGTGGCGGCCCAGGGTGTCACCGTCACAGGGAACGGCAGCTACAATCTCGCTTCCAAGCACATCACGGCTCAGCTGGCGGGGCAGGATATTCGGCTCTCCACGCTGGATCTTGTGAAGAAGCAGAACATTCCCGCGGATGCCGTGCTGAGCTTTACGGCGAGCGCGAATGGCACAGCGCAGGAGCCAAACCTCAAGGCAAATCTTTCCCTGACCGACCTGAGCTACGAGGCCAAGCCACTGGGGCAGTTGAAGCTGACAGCCCACTCAACCGGGTCGACCGTGTTTTATGACCTGACGTCGCAGCTGGTGGGCGCGCAGATCGCAGCCAATGGACAGACTGCGCTGACCGGGGATTACCAGACACAGGCAAAGCTGACCTTGGCGGGTGTCGATGTGGCCAAGGCCGTGGCCTTGTTCCAGCCCGGTGCAACGGATGCCACGTCCGATATTGCGGCCACCGTCACCGTGAGCGGGCCCGCGGCAAAGCCACAGCTTCTGGCTGGATCTGCCACGTTCTCTGCCTTCAGCCTGACGGTCCAGGGCGTCACGGTGAAGCAGACCGAGCCCATTCAACTCGCGTTGCGCGGAGGCGTTGTTGCCGTAAACAGCTTCCGCGTGAGCGGCCCGGACACCAACCTGCGGGTGAGTGGATCGGCGACGGTGTTCGGTGACAGCAACCCGGAGGGGGGAGCAATAGACATCCATGCCGATGGTGGCCTGGACCTGGCACTGGTGCACACGATCGACCCGCAGTTGATTACCTCGGGGAAGGTGACCCTGGATGCAGGGGTGGGCGGACGGCTCAAGAATCCTGTACTGAATGGGCAGGTGCGCTTTGAGAACGCCAATCTGGCGGTGGATGGCATTCCCAACGGCTTGAGTAACATACAGGGCGTCGCGGTCTTCAACCAGAACCGGCTGGAGCTCCGCAATATCAGCGGCACCTCTGGCGGAGGCAAGATTACTCTGGGTGGGTATGTCGGCTACCAGCGCGGTCTGTTCTCCGACCTGAGCGCCAGGATCGACCACGTTCGCGTCCGGTATGCGGGTTTGTCGACCACGGCTGACGCCACGATTCGCCTGCAGGGCGGTGGACAGGCCCTGTTCCTGTCCGGCAACGTGCTGATTACCCGCTTCGGTATCGGGGCGGATGTGGACTTTGCCCGTTTCGCGGGAACGGGTGGGGTGGCGGTACCGCCGGACCCGACCTCGATCCTGAATAAGATTCGCATGGACGTTCAT
>CAXTRM010000048.1:0-7134 GCA_964246625.1 uncultured Acidobacteriaceae bacterium | reverse complement strand
GATCCTGGGCACTGTCCGGATCACCGATGGAAGCGCAACCTTTGCGGGCACGACATACCAGTTGGAGCGCGGCGTCATCTACTTCACCGATCCGGTGCGTATCAACCCGATCATCGACCTGGATGTCACGACCCGGGTGCAGAACTATAACGTAACTGTCGGCGTGCATGGCGACGCTACGAACTTGAAGCCGATCTACCGCTCCTCCCCGCCACTGACCGAGGCCGACATCTTCAACCTGCTGGCGCTTGGCAAGACACAGGAGCAATCGCAAATCAGCAACCAGCAGCAGGTGCAGGCCGGCACGGACCCGACCACGAGCGCGATCCTTTCCGGGGCACTGAATGCAACGGTGGGCAGTCGGGTAGGCAAGCTGTTCGGGGCAGGATCAGTCAAACTCGACCCGAGCTATACAGGCACTCTCGGCAACTCCACTGCCCGCATTACGGTGCAGGAGCCACTGACCAATCAGCTGACCCTTGTATTTGCGACGAATATTAACGAGAGCGCGCAGCAACTGATCCAGGTGCAATACCAGATCTCCGACGACACGACGCTGGTAGCGACACGCGACGAGAATGGCGTGTTTTCTATCGTGTACCGGTTGCGGAAGCGCTACAAGTAGACCCGTGAAGCCGTGGACTCTGCCGCGATCGCCCCTCCTGACGGCGAGCAGTTGCGTTAGAGTCTCGGCACGTGGATCCAACGTCTAAACTTTGGAATCGGCGTGGAACGATGCGCCGTGCACGGAGCCCGCATGTCTCGTTCGTTCCAATCCTTGCCACTTGTCGTTCTGTCCTTCGTGCTGGCTGGCACACCCGTTCTGGCACAAGACGGCGGGGGAGCGCAGTTGCAGGCGGACGTTCAGCACCAACTGAACAAGAAGCAGTTCAGGGACGTGCAGGCGCAGGTAAGCGGCGGCACGGTGACCCTGACGGGCACGGTGGACCTTCTGGCCGACAAGCTGGATGCCGAAAAGCGCGTCGCCAAGACACACGAGGCGTCAACGATCACCAATCAGATCACGGTCAATGCCGGAGAGATTTCTGATCAGCAGATCTATAACAAGCTTGGCAAGGCGCTTGCCTTTGATCGCCAGGGCTATGGCAGCTACCCGTTCAACAGCATCGGTCTCCAGGTACAGAATGGGATTGTTCTGCTGACAGGGGAGGTCGTCGAACCGGTGGACAAAGATTCGGCGCTTAGCCTGGCCACGAACACCAAGGGCGTGCGTGGATTGGTCGATCGGCTGAAGGTGGCGCCGACCTCACCCATGGATTGGCAGATTCGACGAGCCATGTATCAGGCCGTGTATGGATCGTCGGTGGGGACCAAATACGCGATCGACCCGGGAAAGCCCATCCGAATCGTCGTAGATAATGGCCATGTCACGTTGGTCGGCGTTGTGCTGAACACAGGAGACAAGGACATCATCGGAGTTCGCGCCCAGACCGTTCCCAATGTGTTTTCGGTCGCGAACGAGCTCCAGGTAGCCGGGCAGGGCAGGGAAGCAGACAAGTAGCGCAGCTGCCGAGCTTTCTCCGCTCGGCGATACACTGAACCTCATGGAACGCGTTCTCCGCAACACACGCCTTACGTTGGAAATGATCAAGTGGGAGCACTCGATCTTTGCGCTTCCGTTTGCTCTCACGGCGGTTGTGCTGGCGGCAAATGGCTGGCCAAGTCTCCGCGTTCTTACCCTCGTTGTGGTTTGCATGGTGAGCGCTCGTTCAGCAGCGATGGCCTTTAACCGGTATGCCGACGCCGAACTGGACGCTGCCAATCCACGGACGGCCGTTCGCGCCATTCCTGCGGGCCTGTTAAGCAGGGGTTTCGTGCTTGCGTTTACTCTTGGCGCGTCTGCAGTCTTTATCGGCGCCGCAGCTACCCTGAACCGCCTGACACTGGAACTCTCGCCTGTGGCGTTAGCGGTGGTCCTGGCCTATAGCTACATGAAGCGCTTCACCCGCTTTTCCCATCTGGTGCTCGGACTTGCGCTGGGTATTGCGCCCGCTGCAGCATGGATCGCCGTGCGTGGACGACTGGATCCCCGCATCATCCTGCTGACAACCATTGTGCTGCTCTGGGTTGGTGGATTCGACGTGCTCTATGCGTGTCAGGACTTCGCCCATGACCGGCAGGCTGGCCTGCACAGCCTCCCAGCGGCCCTTGGGCTTGAGGGAGCCTTCTGGGTCGCGCGCCTGATGCATCTCGGCGTGGCTGCACTGCTCTTTGTTTTCGTACATGTCTTTGGGCTGGGCGTTCTGGCGCTGGCAGGCATGGGCCTCGTGGTTCTGCTACTCGCGTACGAGCATTCCATCATCAGCCCTTCAGACTTGCGTCGGATGAACGCCGCATTCTTCACCCTGAACGGTGTGATCTCGGTCGTGTTCTTCCTGTTCGTAGCGGGTGACGTGTTCTGGCGCCGTTAAACGGTTTGCAAATTGCCTTTCCGTGCACACAAGAAAGCCCAGCATCTCGCTGGGCCTTCTCTCATTGGTACATCCGTTAGCGCTTGAAGTCTTCCACGGCGTTCTTGATGTGATCTTTCACGTTCTCCGCGGCGGAGGTCACCGAGTTGCGGGTGTCGTGCGCGCCGTTGTCGGCGGCAGTACCTGCATCGCTGGTGACGCCAGTGGAGGTCGTAGTGATCCGGCTGGCGGTGGCATCATGCACCCCCTCCTTTACCGATCCCCACGCCTGCTCACCATGCCCCTTGACCTCTTGTGTGGCGCCGCTGTTGGCGGTGGACTGATCACCGGTGAGATCGCCGAGGGCTTGCTTCGCCTTTCCAGTTAGCTCGTCGAATTTACCCTTGACTGTGCTGTCACTCACGCTCATGTGTCACCTCGTACAGTTTGTTCTAAGAAAGGCTGTCTGGTCCGAAAATGTTGTGAACCGACCACGATGGACCATTAGATGCTGCGGCGGCCGCCGATCAGATTGAAGATCAGGACGATGAGAGCCAACACCAGCAAGAGGTGGATCCACCAGGCGACGACGTGGAATCCCACAAAGCCGACTGCCCAAAGGATGACGAGAATGATGGTGATGGTCCAAAGCATAGAATCTCCTGAGATGTGGGAGCCAGCGCAACCCACAGACGATCAAATGTCCGCGGTTTTCGCCGCGGTATTTGCTATGGTGAGAGTCTGGGCAAAGAAGCTTGGTTGTCCTTAAAACCGGGATATTCCGTGCTCAGCAAAGAGCCGATGTTGAAGAGGAGAGAAGGCAGATTGAACGCGGTCAGCAGGGTTGCGATCCAGGGAGAGCCGGGCTCAAATAGCCACATTGCCGCGCGCGAAATGCTTGGTGAGAGCCCTACGCTTGTTCCCTGTAGCCTGTCTGCGGACGTGGTTCAGGCTGTGGTGGAAGATCGTGCGGACGCCGCTGTGCTTCCTATCGAGAACAGCTTGCATGGTTCTGTCGCCGAGCACTACGACCTCCTGCTTCATGCGCCGTTGCGCATCGACGCGGAATATCTGCTCCGGATCGAGCACAATCTCATAGCGCTTCCAGGCGTTCGGCTTGGAGAGATCAAGCAGATCCTCTCCCACCCGGTAGCTCTCTCCCAGTGCCGGCGATTCCTGGCGGGGTCGGGCCAGTGGCGTGCACAGCCGTACTTCGATACCGCGGGTAGTGTTCGTCACATGATGGAGCAGGGGCTGCGGGAGACTGCGGGCATTGCGCCTCGCCTCGCGGCTACCCTCTATGGTGCCGAGGTGCTGTGCGCAAATATTGAGGATCACCCGGAGAACTTCACGCGCTTCCATTTGCTCCGGCGCTCGGACTCACCCTTCCAGCCGTTATCGCAAGCCGACAAACTTAGTATTGCCTTCGCCATTGAGCATCGCCCTGGTACCCTGGTTCGTGCTCTGCAGGGGTTAGCGCACGCGAATGCCGACCTAACGAAGATAGAGTCCCGACCGGTTCCGGGACGTCCATGGGAGTACATCTTTTTCGTCGAGCTGCGTTTTCGCAATGGCAGCGAAGGCGCTCAGGCCGCTCTGGACGCCCTTGCGCGCACCACCACCATACTTAGGGAACTTGGAAAGTATCAGGCAGCGTAAGTCGTTACGCCTTGGCCGGAGCTTTGAGTTGAGCCATCGTCGACTCGAAGGCAATTTGAAACTGGGCCATCTCCTCGGCCGTCCCAACGCTGATACGCACATGCTGCGGGACCGCGGGCCAGACACGGCCGATGTACACATTCCGAGCCTGCATGGCATCGATGACCTGCTTGGCAGGAACGCCGGTATCGATCATGAAACAGTTCGAAACAGCAGGCGTGTACCTCCACCCCTTGCTATCCAGCCAAGTGAAGGTGGACCCGCGCACAGTGTCGTTGATCTTTCGGCGCTCGTCGATGAGGCCGGCATCCTGCAGGCTGGCGCGGGCGGCTGCCACAGCCGTCACAGGAAGGGAGTTGAGACCGTATCGCTGCAGTTTTTTCAGCAGATCCGGACGACCCAGGGCAAAGCCGCAACGGATACCGGCCATCCCGTAGATCTTTGAGAAGGTGCGGAGCACAATCACATCCTTGCCGGCCGCCACAAGGTCGATAACACTCGGCATCTCCGAGAAATGGATGTAGGCCTCGTCGACCAGAAGCAGAGAGCCCTTCGGCTTGTGTTCCTCCGCCCAGAGAATCTCCTCTCTTGCCGTCACCGTACCCGTGGGATTGTTGGGGTTACAGATGTAAATCACGCCGGCATGGGGAGAGGCGGCCACCATCGCCCGTATATCGTGGGCGTAGTTCGATGTCAAGGGTACCTTGATGACCGGTGCGTTGGCTGCCTGAGCCGCCCAGGTCCCTGCCTCGTAGCTTGGGTCGGCAGTGACATAGGGCGCCGATGGCGAGGTAAACGCGAGCACAGCGTAGTGCAGTGGTTCGCTGGAACCGGCGTAAAGGGCGATATGGTCGGCCGGGAGATGAAGTTGCTGGGCGAGAACGGCCGTAAGTTGGTCCACTTCGCCGGAGGCATCATACCGTCCGCCTGTTTGAGCACTTGTTCCAATCGCCTGGAGCGCTCGAGAGCACGGCCCTAAGGGGTTCTCATTCGCATTGATCAGGACGGGAGCGCCGGTCAGCGGGCTTGCTGCAACAGCGCGTCCGCGGAGGGCAGCCCATGCAAAATGGCCTTCCCCAAGCAGGGGCAGACTGGCCGCCGCATACCCACCGAGTTTCAGTAACGACCGTCGGGACAGTGCACCGGAAGACACGAATGCCATGGGAGAACTCCTGGGGCAAAGGCTGGTTTGCGTGCTTTTGCCCCAGTGTACTGGAATTCGTCCAATGTGCAACCCCAGGCTGAGCCGGCCAGTTCGCACTAACCCGGCTCAACGAGATCAGTGTTGCGGTAAAAGGTGTACGTATGGCCAGACCTGCACGACGTAGATACCAGCGATAAAGGCCGAAACGGCGATGGTGGATGCGAGCAGGATCATGTAGGCCGGCTTGATGATGCTGACGACCTTGAGGAGGCGATGGTGTTCGCGCTGGTTCAGGCTGGCCGTTTCCTCGTCGCCCAGGAACAGCTGATCCTGTTCATGCTGCGTCACTGTGCCGCGGCAAACCATGACCAGAACGGTGGCTAACAGAAGAACAGCCCAGGTGAGAACAAGCCCCGAGTTGATTTGCATGGTGAATCTCTTTTCCCTTGAAGATGCCGATGGGTCCTCTACTCAGCTGACGAGCCCGCGAGGTCGCCATGGCGGACCATCTGCTTAGTGAAGATAGAGGCAGGGAGCAGGGATTCTTCTGCGACTTCCGTGGCATCGAGCTAGCTCTTCACGAGCAGCGCGCGGCACAAGGGCAGCAAGGGGCGCCGTGACAGGTGGGACGCCACACCCAGCGTCTTCCGGGCAGACAGAAAGCCCCACCACGAAGCCCCACCTGCCCGGAAGGGGGTTAGTGGAGTGAGGCGGACACCTGTGGCCACATCTCAACCACGTAGATCCCGGCGATCAGCGCGCTCATCAAGATCGTCGCGCCCGTGAGGCTTTGGTAAAGGGGGCGGATCCTGTTGACGCGAGCCAGGATTCTTTCGTGTTCCACGTGACTTGCAGAGAGCGAATCCTCGTCACCCAAGAACAGCTGGTCGGTTTCGTGCTGGGTCAGGGTCGCGCGGTACACCATAACGGCCACAAGTGCGGCTGAAACAATGGCCCACGTCAGGATCATCCAGGGTTGAATTTGCACGGTTGTCGCCTCGGAAGCCAAGATGCGATCCCACTACAGGCCACGTTTCCGTTTCGAGGCGGAACAGGGCGGGTACTCAGGACCGAGACAATCCTACGCCGTCAGTCAATGCCAGAAAAGATGTCTCTCGTAACACAAAGGTGTGACTTGTCGGTGCTTCAGCGATGCATGGTCATATAGAAGGCATAGCCAATGGCGCTGACCACGCTCAGGGTCACCAGCATCATGATGAAGATGAACCAGGCGGCGCGGCGGCGCTGGGTCTCGGTGGGCTGCGTGATCCCGAAGGTGTTGATGAAGGCGGCCGCGAACGCTTCAAGAAGCTGCATCCTCCCAGTGTACGATTCCCGCACCGACGCTGTACGCTGCCGCATCCAACGCGTGTTACTCCGGACTTGAAGTAGATCTCCGGTGACCGCTACACTAGTTAGAATGCCAAGGGCAGGGCGCCCCGGCGGAATAAAGGAGTCTTACATGGCCACTGCCGCAATTCCCACACCAGAGGTCGTCACCGGCCCGTCACCTACAAAGACAAACCCGGTGAACTTGACCGACGCTGCCATCACCAAGGTGAAAGAGATCATGGCCACGCAGGATCCCCTGCCCGCCGGTCTGCGGATCGGCGTTGTGGGTGGTGGCTGTTCCGGTTTTCAGTACTCTATGAGCTTTGAAAACGCAGCCGGCATGATGGACAAGGTCGTTCGCTTTGAGGACCTGAAGGTTTTTGTGGATGCGACCAGCGCAATGTACCTCAATGGATGCACGGTGGATTATGTGGAAACCCTTGAGGCCGCTGGGTTCAAGTTTGACAACCCCCAGGTGAAGTCAACCTGCGGCTGCGGCTCCAGTTTCAGCGTGTAACGTTTCTGTCTCGCAAAGGCCCCGCCGACCGGCGGGGCTTTTGCTTTCCCCCCAACCGTCCCGCAAATGGG
>CAXTRM010000047.1:6308-16994 GCA_964246625.1 uncultured Acidobacteriaceae bacterium | reverse complement strand
CACCTACCAGTACACAAATCCCTCTACCGGCCAGGTGACAAACCAGGTTGTGCCCATCTACACCAACCGTCTGTACACAACGACGGGCACCGTGGCGACGGGTTTTTCGGTGGTGAACTCGAACTACCATTCCTTCGTAACGACGCTGCGTAAGCCAATGAGCCGCGGAGTGGAGTTGATTGCGAACTACACCTGGGCGAAGGCGATGGACGGCGGTCAAACTTACGGAGGGAACGGAACCTTCAATGGCACCGACGCGCCGCTGATTCCCTTCGGCCAGGGTCGCCGCCAAGGCATCGGCGCCGAGTACGCCCGGTCGGACCTGGACATCCGCAGCCGTTTTGTCGGCACACTGGTAGGCCGCTCGAACTTCCCGATCGACAATCGGTTCGCAGCGTATGCGGCTAACGGATGGCTGCTCTCCGGAACCTACACGGCACAGAGTGGGGAACCTGTGACCGCGACGATAAGCGGCGCCATCACCTATCTGACCGGCGGCAAGCTGGGCAATCTAACCACCGATGCTGGTGTCACCAACGCAGCTTTTACCTCAGGACCAAGCGCACGTGTGCCGGACTTCATCGCCCGGCGAAACGGCTTCGCCGGTCCCGGGGTGCATAACCTCGACGCCCGGCTTTCCCGTGAATTCCCTGTCTTCGGGGATCGCTACCGGTTCGAGTTGGCCGGGGAAGCCTTCAACCTCGTGAACCATCGCAATATCCTGTCGGTGAACACGGCGATTGTCGCGTACACGGCGCCGGGCACGGGAAGCTGCCCGGCAGACACCACTGGCAACGTGGGCTGCCTGGCACCTTTGCCAGCGTCCTCCGCGCAGTTCATGACTCCGGCGAGTACCTCGAACGTGATCTACAGTGCACGGCAGATCCAGTTGTTGGGTCGATTTATCTTCTAGAACACTGCGTTAGAGAAAAGGGCCTGGGATGTCCAGACCCTTTCTTGTTACATCCTGCCTAAGCAGCCTGGCCGGCATCGTCGGCCGTTTGCTTGGCGTCGTCCAAGGTCACGCGGACGTTCAGCCGGCGTTGGCCGCGGTAGACGGTCAGGGTTACGGTATCGCCCGCACGGTGGGCATTGAGCGCCACGGATAGATCCTGCGCGGTAGTGATCTCCTGGCCATCGAAGCCAACGATCAGGTCTCCCCCGAGCATGACGGGCTCGTTTCCCATGTAGGCCCGATCGGTGCCGCCCTTGAGACCGGCGCGCTGGGCGGCGCCCCCGGGCAGGGCGCGCTCAACCAAAACGCCATAGTCGGCCGGCAGACCGATCTGCTGAGCGATTCCGGGGCCGATTTGAAGGCTGACGATGTCCAGCGAGGGTCGGCGAACGCGGCCATACGTGGCAAAGTCGCTCAGCACGGCTTTGGCTGTGGAAATCGGGATGGCAAAGCCGATACCGGCAGACTGATCCGCACCCCCGTTCGGGTTCGAGGCGATCAGCGTGGTAATGCCGATGACCTCGCCATGTGAGTTCAGCAGGGGTCCGCCGGAGTTGCCGGGATTGACGGACGCATCGGTCTGGATGGCGTCCTCAATCTTGTTGCCAGAAGGCATCTCGATGGAGCGGATGGCCGAGATGATGCCGCGAGTCATGGTGCCGTTAAAGCCGAACGGATTGCCGATCGCGTATACCTGTTGCCCAACCGCGAGGTTGGCACTGTCGGCCAGTGTGGCGGGCTGCAGGTTGGAGGAGCCCTGGATCTGCAGCAGCGCAAGGTCATGGTTACGGTCGTGCGCGACAACCTGCGCTTTGAACTTGTGCTTGTCTGAGGTGGTGACCTCGACGATCTGGGCGCCCTCGATCACATGATTGTTGGTAAGGATGTGCCCTTGCCGGTCAAGGATGAACCCCGACCCCTGGCCTTGCTGCGGCACGGCCCGGTAGAAGAAGTCATAGGCCACCTGCGTGGACGTGATGTTTACCACGCTGGGCAGCCCGCGCTTGTAGACCGCGATGTTTTGCTGCTCCTCAGGGTCAAAGGAGGGCGCGGCGCTTGCGACCGTCAGATTGAAGCTGCCCAGAGGACCTTCCACCTTTTGCGTTGCCGCGCCATCGACCACGGGGTGAAGTATCCCTGCCAGGGTGCCGGCGGTGGGAAAGAGCCGGCTGGAAAGGGTGTACACACCGAACAGGATCAGGAGAACAAGAAGCATCGGACGAAATTTCATAGCTTTCACACAGCGCACCAGAGATAGCGTACCCACTCCCGTACCGTTCTACTGTACCTGTGCGGCGCCCTATCGAGTCACCTGGGGGGCTCTTCAACCCTTGATTCGAAAGGCGCTTCTTGTATCCAGCTTCTAAATGGGTGGAGGCTGCACTTGTCTGACGGACCTCGGTGCGGCACGCTTTCCTGCTTCGGGCCGTCAGCTTCGTGGAGCAGGATGCGTTGATGTCGCGTCCGCGCTGGCCGGTAGCGGGACCGCTCGTCCCTCTGCATCCACCTCATACGACCCTACGGAGAAGTGCGTGAGATTAGCCACGCCGAAGCTGGTAGTGATCGCCACATCGGTAGCGTCGCGTCCCGCTGCCATCAGGACGCGGCCCAGGCGCGGCTTGTTGTGGCGGGCGTCCATATCCCACCACCGGCCGTTGAGCCAGATCTGGTACCAGGCCGAAAAGTCGCCGGGGCCCCCGTAAGGAAGGCGTATATCTCCCAGGTAACCGGTGACATAGCGGGCCGGGATGTTCATGCAGCGGGTCAGGGTAATGGCAAGGTGTTGAAAGTCACGACACACGCCGGCCCGCTCGGTGAAGACGTCCATCGCGGTCTTGGTGGAGCGAGCTGTTTTGTAGTTGAAGATGACCTTGTCATGCACCCAGTCCCGGATCGCTGCGGCCCGCTCCCAGCCCGGGGCGAAAGACCCAAACTGATCCTGAGCGATTCCGACGAACTGATCGACCTGACAGTAGCGGCTGCTAAGGAGAAACTGCAGCGTTTCGTGAGGCAGCTCCTGGACTGGGAGTTGTGCCAGACCGGTGCCCTGAGGGTCGGGGCGTTCTTCGACGTCGACCACGTTAGACCCTGCAAGCCGGAGAGATCCTGAAGGCACATGAAAGCGGGCACACCGGTTTCCAAAGCTGTCGATATAGTCCTCCACGGGAAGAACGTCAGGTGTCGCCTGCTCCCCGGTCGCAGCGGTGTGTTCTATGGTGAGACGGTCCGGTGCCGCCAGCTGTGACTCAAGCGATGGATGTACGTGCAACAACGCGATAACGGGCGTCGGAGAGGGAATCTGGAACTGGATGTCGTACTCGGACCGAATCAGCATGCGCGCACCTTGCTCGAGGTTTTTCGGTCGGATGCCGTGGCAGCCATTTCGGTCGCTTGCGCTTCCCTGAAGCGAACCACTGTGCAGGAGAGCGAGGGTGCTCGCTCCCGTTACCGAAGGGTGAGGCCGAAGTGTAGAGATGCAACGGAAGTGCTGTACAGGAAAGGTCTCACCTGCCGATAACAAAGGTGCGGCCCCGGAAGGACGCCGGTAGAACGAGGGTACGATGACCGGTTTGCAGGGAGCGATCTTCTTTTTGGTCCTTTTCGGGGCGACGCTATTGGCTTTGGGAAGTTCATCGATGCTGGTCGTTCGGTGGGCATGTCCGGGTCTCCTGGGCCTTGGCTCGCTTAGCGCGTCCTTTGCCCTGGGCTCGTTGGGTGCCGGGCTGCTGCTTTGGCGTGGCGTTCCCTTTCTGAGTGTGCTGCTGGCCGACGTTAGCCTGCTTGCCTCCTTCGCGCTGCTGCACTTGGCCGTTTTGCGCCTGGTCCCGCATCAGCATGTGCCCTTCTGGCACGGATTCGCCCTGATCAGTGCGCAAGTCGTTGTGGACCTTGTTGAATTGCTCGGCATCTCCGGGAATCGGCCCCGCGTCGTGACCATCGGCGTACTTGTTGCCGTCCAGGCCGGGGTCACTGTGACAGCCCTGAAGCGCTTTTCGCAAGGCGCGATGCGTGCGCCTGCTGTGTTTTGTAGCTTGATTTTGGGCGTGTTTGCACTCTTCAATCTCTTAAGGAGTGGGCTACTTGCATTTCTTCCCATGGACCTGCTCTGGCATGAGCGGCTCAGCCTCGTTGCCTTTTCCTCCTACCTCGCTGTCGCGCTTGGCCTTGCCTTTGGCTTTTTCTGGATGACAACGGCCAAGTTGACCGCGGAAGCCGAACACGCGGCTAGTACAGACCCGTTAACGCGGGTGTATAACCGTCGCACATTTCTCGACTGGTGCGAAAAGGAGCTGAGGCGAAGCCAGCAGACCTGCGTACCTTTCTCCCTGCTCATGGTCGATCTGGATCACTTCAAATGCGTTAATGACAACTTCGGACACCATCGCGGCGATGAGGTGTTGGTGGCCGCGGTGGAACGTATGCAGGACTCCGTCAGAGGAATCGATGTGCTTTGCCGGTGGGGTGGGGAGGAATTTGCTGTGTTGCTTCCTGATGCACCCGTCGCCGCAACGTATATCGTCGCTGAACGCATACGCGACAGCGTCGAACGCATGGACGTCTCCTTGGGGCCATGCATGTCAGCAGCTGCTTCGACACTGACGGTCAGCATCGGGGCGGCAACGTATCACGACGTGGCGGACACGGTAGCGGGTATGCTGGCACGGGCGGATCGAGCGCTTTACCAGGCAAAGAGCTCAGGGCGAAACCGGGTCTCCACACAGACATAAGGAGGGCGAGCCAAAGCTCGCCCTCCTTATGTCTGCTTCCTGACCTTACGGCGTGCGGCAGTCTTAAGCCGCGTTACTGCGCGGCCAACTCCGTCTGAGCTCCTGCCTTCAGAGCATCGGCTTTGTCCGTTCGCTCCCAGGTAAAGGCTTCGCCTGTACGGCCAAAATGCCCATAGGCTGCGGTGGCCTTGAAAACGGGGCGACGCAGGTTCAGGCTTTCGATGATGCCCTTTGGCGTCAACTTGAAATTTTCGCGAACGAGCTCAATCAGGCGGGTCTCAGCGACCTTCCCCGTCCCAAAGGTGTCGACGCGGATAGACACAGGGTCTGCAACGCCAATGGCATAGGCGAGCTGCACTTCTGCCTTGTCCGCCAAGCCGGAAGCAACGATATTCTTGGCGATGTAGCGGGCCATATACGCCGCAGAACGGTCGACCTTGGTGGAGTCCTTGCCGGAAAAGGCACCGCCCCCGTGCCGGCCCATGCCGCCATAGGTGTCAACAATGATCTTGCGCCCGGTCAGTCCGGAGTCTCCCATGGGACCACCGATGACAAAACGCCCTGTGGGGTTGATGTGGTATTTGGTGTTCTCGTCGAGAAGGTCAGCCGGAATGACAGCCTCGATCACATGCTCCTGGATGTCTGCGTGCAATTGCTCATTGGGGAGGTTGCTTTGCGGATCGCGGTCGGAGAACTCGGCATGTTGCGTGGAGATGACCACGGCGTCGACGCGGACCGGCTTGCCTTCAGCTGAATATTCCACGGTGACCTGGCTCTTGCCGTCCGGCCGGAGGTACGCCATCTTGCCGGACTTGCGCACGTCGGAGAGCTTTTCGGCCAGGCGATGCGCAAGCGAGATGGGCGTAGGCATCAGTTCCGGCGTTTCGTTGGTGGCATAACCGAACATCATGCCCTGGTCGCCGGCGCCACCGGTGTCCACACCCTGCGCGATGTCTGGTGATTGCTTATTGATGGCCGAGATGACTGAACATGTATTGCAATCGAATCCCTTTTGCGCGTCGTCATAGCCGATCTGGCGAACGGTCTCGCGCACCAGTGTTTGCACATCGAGGTGGGCCTTGCTGGTGATTTCGCCGGCGACCACGACCAGGCCGGTGCAGGTAAGGGTCTCACAGGCGACGCGGCTGGTAGGGTCTTCAGCGAGGCAAGCATCGAGGATTGCGTCAGAGATTTGATCCGCGATCTTGTCGGGGTGTCCTTCGGTGACGCTTTCGCTGGTAAAGAGATAACGATCGGGTGTAGACAAAGTGAGGTACTCCTCGCGTGAGATAGCCGGACCCGCCCGCGATGTTGCGGACGCCCGACGCCCGGGACCTTGCAAGCAGGAAACCGGGCCGTCCTTGTCGAAGACGACATCGGGGACGAGCCTTATTCTACCTTGCGAGTGAATGCGCGGTGCAGGAGCCTGCCCCTGTGCTCAAGCTGTGTACCAGAAGCGGGAACAGAATGGCGGACTCTGGCCTGGCTGCCCTGCCGAACTCAGGGCAGGAGACGCATCGTTGTGACGAACACCCATCCGTGGCTGGATCACATAGTGCCAAGCGGCATACGCAAGCGCGAGCAGGAGTAGGAGCATGGCAATTACGCCCCACCAGCGCCGGCGGACCGGCGGCATCGCTTCCAGACGAGCACGGTGCACATTTTCCGCAAATTGGGCCAGGTCGGGCTCCGTCTGCTCGAAAGCGCCCGAGCCGGCGAAACGTTCCATCCAGACCTCACCGTCCAGACCCAGATACTGGCAATAGCTGCGCACCAGCCCTTTACGGGTCACCACGCCGCTGGGCAACTCATCAAATAGGTCGGCCTCGAGCGATTGGAGATGCCGCATGGAAAAGCGGGTCGCCTTGGCGACCTGTTCCAGTGCGACACCGCGCCTTTCGCGCTCCTGGCGTAAGTCACGCCCTATGCGAAGTTGCGAGTCTGCTCCGATCTCCACCACCAGAGCTCCTTTCCCGCTTTCTACACGAGCCGCGACAAATCTGCTACCGCCAGGGCCAGCCTTTCTGATGAAATCTGGTCCTGCGTAGAAATCCGTGGCAAGCACAGGCAGCTGCAAAGAGCAGCTGCCTGTGCGGGTACCTGTTGCTGTTTAGCATGCCATGTATCCCCTAAAAGCTGTAGGGGCTCGGCGAAGCCGTGCATCCAGGCAGTTACGTACCTGTAAGCTGCTGCATGGAAAGCGTTTGCATATAGGCCGCCATTGCTTGAAGGAACGGACGCCAACAAAGAATCATCTCTCGATAGATACAATCAGGCTTAGATCATGCGTATCGTGCTGCCCAGAAGAGTTCCCGTGGCCAAAGCCTTCGTGTTCAGCGCGGTGCTTGCCCTGGTTGAGCTCGTGGAAGGTACCGGCCCCCTGTACGTCGCGCTGGTCTTCACCTTCTTCATGGTGAGTGTGTTCGCCTTCAATATCGCGGGAGGCTTCACCCGTCCTTCAGGTGCGTACATCTTCTTCTACGCCACCCTGGCCGGAGGTGTGGGTACCGTGTTCAAGGCCCTCCTGGGCCAGCCTGCCGACACACACCTCCAAGCGCCCATCACCACGATTGCTGTCTACACAGTCACGGTGGGTGTAATGCTGGTTGTCGCCTTTCTTACGCGCAAGATCGCCACGTCCGTGAATGGCATCGCCGGGGTATTTCAGGTTCCACAGATGAATCTGAAAACTTCCGCCATGGGATGTCTCGTGGTCGTGTTCCTGATCAATCTGAGCTTTTCGCTCTTCCCTGGGGGTAACGGCTCCATCCTGCATGCGATCGCCATGCTGAACTACTTTCTGCCGCTTGGCATCCTGCTGGGCACGGTGTCCGTTGTGCGGGAAAGCAACGGGACGCGCAGCACTTCGATTTTGACCCTGTGCGCCATGACGTACGGCTTGTACGGGGGGCTGCTGGCGTTCAGTAAGCAAACCATGTTCATGCCCTTTGCCTGCTGGCTCTTTGGGGCAGCCTGGGCAGGCCTGCGCATCCGCCTCCGTCATGTGATCTGCATTCTTGCCTTTGCGTTTGTGGCAGAAGGGTTCATGGTCCCACTGTCGAATGTGGGCAGGGTGGATGCCATTACAGGTTCCACGCAAGAGCGCCTTGGCATCGTGGAAAAGTACATCGCGGACCCGGCGCTGCTGTACCGGACCAACAAGGAGCGCGTGGCGGCGTACGCGGGAGCTGATTACTGGTACTACGGCCAGCCCCAAGGGCTGATGGATCGTCTGACGATGTTGCCCAACGATGGGCAGTTGATCGCGTTCACCGAGCAAGGCCACTACTTCGGGTACTATCCCATTCTTGTGTACTTCCAAAACTGGGTTCCCCACTACCTCGATCCGAACAAGCTGGAAGGCGTGTACGTGGGAGGCAATCGCTACGCTCACGAGATGGGCCAGTTGGCCGAAGACGACTGGTCGACAGGCATCTCGTACAGTCCTTCCGCCGAGGCCTTTCATCTGGATGGCTGGCGGGCGGTTTTGCTCCTGCAGCCCTGCATCTTCTTGCTGCTCTTTGTAACGGCTGACTTTCTTTGCGGGGACCTACGCGCCCAACCGTGGGGCCTGCTTCCGATGCTTCTGTTCTCGCATATCGCGCCGGAAGGCCTGCTCGGTGCCGCAATCAACTATGTGTGGCTCGGCAACTTGGCCACCATCTTTTGTATCTTTATCAGCGGCTACGTCACGCCGATCTTTGGCAAGCTGCTGAGCGGGCGTGAGCGCGCCCCGATGCTCCGAGCTAATCTCATGCTGCCCTCCGCAGACGGCTCGACGGGCTTGGAAGGCGCCTAGGGCCCCCCTCACGGTATGCTGATAGCGGCGCAAACGCGGCCACATAGAACCGAAAACGAATGAATAAGCTGGTCCTCGGCAACTTGATTCATCGCCCTCTGCGCTCCGTCATAAGTGCCTTGGCGGTTGGCATCGAAGTGATCATGATCCTTTCTATTGTGGGGATCATGTACGGCATCCTGAATGGCAGCCGCGACCAGGCGGCAGGTGCCGGGTACGATCTGATTGCTCGCCCGTCGGCTGGCAGTGCCATCCTGGCGACCAGCAGTGCCTCGGCAAGTGTCAAGGTTGCCGATGTGTTGCGGGGCTTGCCGCATGTCGAGGTCGTCTCGCCGGTTGGCATCAAGATTCTGATCGGCTCCCAGGTGCAGAACCTGTATGGCATCGATTACGCAAGTTACAACGCGCTTCGGGCCTTTGAGTTCCTCGCGGGTGGGCCGTTTCATGACGCCTATGACATCCTGATCGACGATGTGGAAGCGGCCAACACCAAGGCACACGTCGGCGACGTGGTGAAGATCCCGCAGCTGGGGCATCAGTTCCGCATCTGCGGCATCGTGCGGCACGGCAAGGGTGCACGGCGCTACGTGCAATTGACCACTCTGGACGACGCAGATGGTACACCGGGAAAGGCAGCATTTTTCTACCTGAAAACGCAGAGCCCACCGCAGTACCAGGCGATAGTGAAGAGCGAGATTCACGGCACAGAAGGCATGAGCGATTGGAGCGTCGAAACGCTGGAAGAGCTGTTGTCGCAGCTGACCCCGGAGCACATTCCGGCCTTCAATATTGGTATCCGCGTAGTCATTGGCATCGCGGCCGTGATCGGCTTTCTGGTGATCTTTCAATCGATGTACACGGCCGTGATGGAGCGCACGCGCGAGATCGGCATTCTGAAGAGCATGGGGGCAGGCAAGGGAACTATCGTGTCTGTCGTGCTCCGCGAGACGGGCTTGCTCGCAATCTGCGGGGTCATCTTCGGTATCCTGGCGACCATGCTCCTGAAGGCCGTGCTCCATGCGAGATTCCCATCCCTGGCCTTTACTTTCACGGGGGAGTGGGTTGGCTTGGCGACCGTCATCACGTTGATCGGCGCGCTGCTCGGGGCGAGCTACCCGGCATTGAAGGCGGCGCGCAAAGATCCCATCGACGCGCTCGCCTATGAGTAAGCCGGAGCGCGCAACCAAAGCCGGGCTGCGGCCCCGGCAAGGTCGGGAACGAGCCTTTCTCGCGTTGGCCGCCGGGCTGTTCGTGTGGTTGGTGGGCTGGATCGTGATCTCTTGGCCCTATAGCCTTGACGACGCACTGATCCATCTGCGCTATGCGGACCATCTGCTCCACGAACACCGCATCAGCTACGACGGCGTTCATGTCTCTTACGGTACGTCCAGCCTCTTGTATGTGACGCTGCTCGCCGGCTTGCGGGCAACGACGAGTTCGCCGCTGCTGCCGCGTGGCGTGGCTTCCCTCGTGTACCTCACCCTCTTTATGGTCTTGGCCGGGCTCTTATACCGTAGCCTGCACCACAGCGCGGAGCAGCCCCTCTCCCTGTGGCTCATCGCGGTCGCTCTGCTTACCGTCATGGTGGCCCCCTCCGCTGTGCGCTGGATGAACGATGGCATGGAGACAGGGCTGGTGTTTCTCGATGCGGTGCTGGCCGTGTGCGTGGTGCGCGCGCTGATCCGGTCTCCCCGGCTTCCCGCGTGGCTCATGCTGATCGCATGGCTGTACGGCTTCCTCACTGTGCTTCTGCGGGTGGAGCTTCTGCTTTTGGCGCTGTGTGTGTCTGCCATGGCCTGGTGGGAGATGTCGCGGGGCCGGCTCCGTCGCCTTGCTGTGGAGCATCCGATGCGCGTCGTTCTGGCAGGCGGGATGCCCTTGCTGGGGGGAGCGGCCGCGGCTGGCCTGATCAAGCTCCTGATGCATGCCGTGCTGCCGGATACCGCCGTTGCAAAGGCCTTTGGCGCGACAGCGTGGTCAGACACCCTCCAAATGACGGTGGCGACGGTGGCCAGCAGCTTCTCGTTCGGCGTTGGTCTCCTGCTGCTTTGGCTTTTGAGCCTCGCCGCGCTTTATGCCTGGGATCGCATCCGGGTTACGGACCTGATCCCCAGCAGCTTGTTCCCGGTGATGTTTTTCGCTGCCGCAGCACGTGGCCAGCAGATCCAGGGCATCCGCTACTTTGGGTGGGCCTTTCTGTTTCC
>CAXTRM010000047.1:4027-6298 GCA_964246625.1 uncultured Acidobacteriaceae bacterium | reverse complement strand
CTCGAAGACGCGCAGCGCGAGGCAGCCGGCTTTGCTCGCCTTTCCAGGGCGTTGCTGGTGCTGTTCTTTGTCGTGCTCGTGCCCGCCTTCGTTTGGGAGTCCCGGACCTTTTCCCGGATCTTTGCGGATCGTGGAGCGACGCTGAATCAGTTCCGTGCACAACCCGGCCTGGTCGGTCTTCGGGGCGAGTTGGGCGTGGCCGAAGATGTCGGCTTTGTGGGGTACTTCACGCAGGCAGACATCTGCGATCCCTACGGGTTGGTAAACGGACGCGCTGCTGCCCACTTGAAGTACTTGCAGCGCTTCAAACAGTGCATGGTCCGACATCCCGTCTTCGCCTTCGGGAGCCGGGAGTTTCTGCAGAAGGTAACCTTTGAGCGCACCTTGGCTGGATGGTCGGTGTGTGGCTCGTACCTGTTCGACAACGTGCACTCGCTTGATGTGCACTACCTTGTGGTCGCTCCAAACGAGGTCGAGCACACGTGCCCGTCCAGCGCGCAGCCCATCGACCACGTACTGCCAGGGCTGGTATAACCCCTCGTCCGGAACAGCTCGCCTTTGCGCAGAGGGATCAACACCGATGGCCACCGATGTCCTAGCTGCGGGTCAGAAGCGGCGCCTTTCTCCCACGAGCAGGCGACCTACGTTATCGCGTCTGGTACACGGATCACTTCTGGCACTGGCGTTTCTCTTCCTCGTTCTTCACTTTCTGCACCTCCAGGCGGATTTCCCCAACGGCTCTCCCTGGATGGACTGGTCCAAATACACCGATGAGGGCTGGTACAGCGATGCGGCTGTTCGGCATTACGTGCTGGGGCACTGGTACCTTGCCGGGGACTTCAATCCGGCCGTCGCCCTGCCAGTCTGGCCGTTGCTGGAGGCCGCGGTCTTTCGCTTCATGGGCGTCGGTCTCACGGCCGCACGCGCGACAGCCGTCGGAACGCTTGTATTGCTGCTGGCGGCGAGCTATGCCTTGCTTCGTCGTTTCCCGGGGGCTGGCAAGGGGACACGAGGGCCTTTGCGGGCCGCACCCCTCGCCGTATTCTTCTTCAGCCTTAGCCCGTTCTTTTATGTCTTCGAGCGCATGGCCATCCTGGAGCCTTTGCTGGCCGTGCTCGGTGTGCTCACCCTGCTGGTGGCCTCGTACGTGCGCGAGGAACGGGCTACGGGCTTGCGCTTGCCAGGGCGAGTCGCCTTTCTCGGACCGCGGATTCTGCTGGGGCTGCTGCTGGCCGCATCCGTGCTGACCAAGACGACTGCGATCACCCTCTTTCCCGCCGTAGGGGCCATGCTGTGGCGGCAGGCAGGACGAAAGGGTAAGTCCGCTCTACGCATCGCGGCTGTCCCGGCAGGGGTGATGGGATTCGTCTGGGCGGGGTACCTCCTTCTGTTGGTAAAGCCCCACTACTGGGAGGACTACCAGTACCTCTTTTCCGCAAACGCCTATACCGGCTTCCAACTGCAGCCCCTGGCGACGGTGCTGGCCAATACCTTCGGCGACGGGCGCTGGATGGGGGGTGTGCTCTACCCTGTCTTCGTCGCAGCTCTGCTTTTGGTCATGTTTGCTCGCCCAACCTTCTTCGGGCACCCGCTCGTGCCGCCCCTGCTCTCGTGGGCCGGCAGCTACTTCCTCTTTCTCGCGTACCACAACAATCTTCAGCCACGCTATTACCTGGTCCTGGCGGTGCCGGTTACGCTGCTGGTTGCGCTCATGCTCGAGGAGCTTCAACAGGGAGCGCAACCAGAAGCCAGAGCTCTTTTCGTGTGGCTGAGGCCGGCGGTTGTGGGTCTCATCGTCCTTGCGATCGCGGTTCCAGACGCACTTCTGCAGCTGACTTTCGTCTTGCATCCCGAGTACACCTATGTGTCGGCGGCGCGGGCCATCGCTCGCACGATCCGCGCTGACCCGCACCAGCGAGCGCTTGTGCTGTCTGTTTCCGGATCCGACCTTACCCTGATGACGGGCGTGCCCTCGATCGACGATGACTTCGGCACGCTGGATCTCGACCAGCGGGTGCGGCAGTACAGGCCCGGTTGGTATGTCGCCTGGAATGACATCGACGACGACAAGATGGACGCATTAGCGCCGCTCTACCATCCCGTACGCGTCGCAACCTACCCGGCGATGGACGATCCTGACCGGGACCAGTTGATCCTGTACCGGCTCGATCCTGCGTCGGAAGGACATTTGGCTCGCAGACGTCGAAGGCGCCTGCCTCGCGCGTTGCGAACGCATTTGGGACAGCAGCCCACGACGACGCAGTTGCAGCA
>CAXTRM010000047.1:2332-4017 GCA_964246625.1 uncultured Acidobacteriaceae bacterium | reverse complement strand
CTGAGCATTGGCAACGCAGCGTGGGCAGGGCATCATGGAAGCAGCGCGAACTTCCAAGCACATTCCGTCACACCATTCGCCTAGGAGATGTATGCAAGCCGTCCGCAGCAACCATGCAGATGAGCCTCGTTTTCCCATGCTGGCTTATCTCCTGCTGGGGCTGTCTGCCTTCTGGGCGGTGCTCTGGTTTGTGCACGCGCTGCACTACTGGGAAGACGATGCCTGGATCCACCTTGAATTTGCCCGATCCCTGTCCAGAGGCAAGGGCTTTGCCTTTAACGGCCGCGTTGTCTACGGCGATACATCTCCGCTTTGGGTGTGGCTGCTGGCGGCGTTTCATCTCCTTATTCCGGACTGGTTGGCCGCAGGGAAGACCCTCACGGCCTTTGCTGCCTTATTCGCCCTGGGGGGCGTCTTTGCGTTTGCCCGTAAGCTGACTGCCGAACTCCCTGTTACCGCGAGCCGTGTGTTTGCGGCAGCGATGGTGCTGGTGCTTGTCGTCAACCCCTACTTCGGCTATTGGGCTTACTCGGGCATGGAAGCCCTTGCAGCAGCGGGTTTGGTCTGCTGGGGGCTTGTCGCCCTCTCCGGCGGTACCCCCTCGCAGCCGTTCGGGGAACGGAATTACCTGCTTGCTTGTGCCTCTGCCGGTATCGCCCCACTGCTGCGGCCGGAGATGGCCTTCTTCACGCTGTTAATGGGACTCGTGCTCTTTGTTCGATGGGCAAACCTGCCGGTGCGTGCCTCACGCAAGCTCCGGCTGTTCTTCGCGGGCTTTCTGTTGGTGATTGCCCCCGGGATTGCCTGGGCCGTATACGCTGCGCGCACCTTTGGCAGCATCCTGCCCAACACAAACGCGGCCAAGCGCGCTGCCCCCAATGAATCGGTTCTGCCGCACCTGCTGCAGATCTACGCCTTTGGCTTTCCCTTGGTCTTGCTCGGGGCAGCTGCCTTCCTGTTCTGGCTGCTTCATGCGCGGAAGCGGCCCGGCGCCGTCCCGGTTCAGGCCCTGGCGAGCTCGCTCAGCACTGCCGGCTGGTTGCTCTTTCTTTGGACTGCCTTAAACTGCCTCTTCTATGTCCTGGACCATACCTATGTGCAGACGCGGTATATCTTTGTCACCGCACCGCTTCTCACCATCGCGGTTCTGGCTATCGGTCAAAAATTGCGTCCCGTGTTGTACAGGGCAGGTGTGTCCTTCGGGCTTGTCTTCGGCGTCGTGATCAGCTTTCTTGCAACCTGGCCCTTGATCAACAACAAGATCCAGGTTGATCGGGACTACGCGGCCCTTGCAGCTTATCTCCACTCACTTCCGGCTACCGATCCGGTAGCGCACTACTCGATCGGAGAAGCAGCCTTTGTTTCCGAGCACCCCATCATCGACATGGGAGGCATCACCCGGCCCGGAGTGATCCCGTTCCTCTCCGACGCCAACGACGACCGGCGTGTCTGGTGGTCGCACGAGCAGGGTGCGCACTACATGGTGCTGGATCACTCACCCGAGCCCGGCAGCACGCTCGTTTGGTGGCGCACCATCCCCACCACGGGATGGTTTCTTAACCCCAGCCGCTACCGGCTTACGGAACGGCTCATGGTGTGGAAGCTGCCACGCTCACCCACCCTGCCTGTGCCGCCGGACATGCCGACCCTGGACCAGCCCTAGGCCATCCGCCTAGGACTTGCGG
>CAXTRM010000047.1:0-2322 GCA_964246625.1 uncultured Acidobacteriaceae bacterium | reverse complement strand
GCTTGGCTTCCTCACGCGCTTTCTTCGCCTCGCTCTTGCTCCTCCGCAGGGAAGACCCGCCCTCTGCCTTTGGCTCCGTTCCTGGCTTCAGGGCGAACTGCAAGCGCCGTTGCTGGTGATCGATGCGATCAAGAAGAACCTCCACACGGTCCCCGGCACGGAAGCAGTGTCCCGTCCGCGCACCACACAGGCTGCGGTCCGCATCACGAAAGCTGTAAAAATCCCCAGCGATGGACCCGAGCGGCACAAGCCCCTCGATAAACATTTCGTCCAGCTCGACAAAGAAGCCGAACTTGGTCACCGACAGGATCAGCCCTGGGAAGTCGTCGCCAATCCGGTTGGCCATGAACTTCATCTTCTTCCACTCAATCAGCTCACGCTCCGCCTCCGCCGCGCGCCGCTCCGCTTGAGAGCTCTCCGTGGCGATGTCCTCCAACTCGGGGGCCGCAATCGGTTCAGGCCCTGTGAGCGGCGTCGCCTCCTCCTCCAGGGCAGGCGCATGCTGCGCCGTCGACGGGGGCAGCGTGCTTGCGTCCTGCTGGCTCCACCCGATCCGGCCTGCCCGCTTCTGTGGGCGTTCTCTACGCGGCTCTGGCGGTTCGGCTTCCGGTTGAATCTTCCGTGCGAGACGGACAGGTGCCACGGGCTGAGGTGCCTGATACCCGGTCGCATGCAGGCCTTTGGCGCGATCTGCTTCGGCCTTCCAGGGTTGGGGATCGGTAGAAAGAACTGCCGCTCCAAGGGGGTCGGCACCGCGTCGCAAGAGGGCCCGGACCAGCCTGTGCACAATCAGGTCAGGGTAGCGCCGAATAGGCGAGGTAAAGTGCGTGTAACAGGGACTTGCGAGGGCAAAGTGACCCTCGTTCTTCTCCGCATAGCGCGCCTGCTTCAGCGAGCGGAGCATGAGGTAGGCCAGGATGCGCTCTTCCGGCTTACCCTCGATCCTGCGAACAAGACGCTGGTACATCTGTGGCGTCACAGGGATGCGTTCAGGCACCTGGTGGGACGGCACCGAATGGCTGCTGCGTCCTCGGGCGGACTGCCGTTGGGCATCCCTGCGATCGGCTCGCATGCTGAACTGTTTTACCGGAAGTGCGCCAACACCGAGCGTCTGGCCGAACGCCGCGGCTGTCTCCTCGAATTCCAGGATCCGCTTCGGATCCGGCATTTCATGAATCCGGTACAGGGAGGGAATACCCTGGGCCGTGATCCATGTGGCCACACATTCATTGGCGGCCAGCATGAACTCTTCAATGAGCCGGTGAGCCCACCCGCGCTCTGACCGAACAATGGCCTTCATGTTGCCGTCCGGATCGAACTCCACCACGGGTTCGGGTAGATCGAAGTCGATCGATCCGCGCCGGGTGCGCTTGCGATTCAAGCGAAGTGCCAGCTCCAGCATGCGGTCAAAAGCATCGGGGAGCTCGGGCTGTTCCACCGCAAGGCGCTCGCGCTCCGCCAAATCTTCAGCCGTCGGCGGGGCGGTAGTTGGCGTTGCCGTGTTCCATCGCTCCGCCTTTGGGGACGCATTCAGGCAGTGCTGGACAGCGGTATACGTCATCCGCCGGGCGCTTCGAATGATCCCTTCCGCCACGCGATAGCCGACGACCTCACCGCGTTCATCGATCTCCATCACGCAACTGAGAACAAGGCGATCCTCATGGGGAAGCAAGGAGCAGATGCCGCTGGAAAGCTCATGGGGCAGCATCGGCACGGCACGGTCAGGAAAGTACACGCTCGTTCCCCGAACACGGGCCTCCGTGTCCAGGGCAGACCCGGCCAGGACATAGCTGCTCACATCCGCGATATGCACCTGCAACTCGGTCCTGCCGTTCTCGAGCGGGCGAACCAGAACCGCGTCGTCGAAATCGCGTGCAGTTTCCCCATCGATGGTGACAACGGGGAAGCGCCGAAAATCCTCACGAGCCTTCGCCTCGGCGTTCGACAGCGACGCGACGGTCTGGAAGGCACGCTCTCGGGCTTCGCTCAGCACATGTGCGGGAAAGGTGTGGGGAATGGCGTGCTTGCGGATGATGATTTCCACATCCACCCCGAAGGCATCTGGCGGCCCCAGCACCTCCAGCACGCGGCCCACTGCGGGTCGGCCAGGCTGGGCAAACCTGGTGATCTCTACCTCAACGGCCAGCCCTTCCAAAGGCCAACGAGCATCCGGGACACCCTCACCGCTGGCGCCGTCCGGCGTTCTGTCCGTCGTTGCCGCTTCCGCGGTCTCGCGACGCCATGCCTCTCGCCCGAGTGTGCGGTGGGGTGAGGGCCGTTGCTCCGCGATCACCTCGGCTCCAAGAGGGATCTCAATCGGGC
>CAXTRM010000046.1:16076-17185 GCA_964246625.1 uncultured Acidobacteriaceae bacterium | reverse complement strand
CTATCATCTGGGCGCAATGCCTCGCACCGTCCTTATCGATCGGAAGGGTCGTATTGCTGTAAGCCATGCGGGGGGCGAAGATCCCAAACTGTTCGAAGCAGACATCTCTACCCTGCTCGTTGAGTGAGCTAGCCGGCCCGCGCCGGCCCGCACTGCCGGTAGATAGATCCCTGGCCGCGGAATCTGTTCCCCTGTGAGAACATACCGACGACGCAGGAACGGTCGCGAAGCGCAACCCGTATCGTGCAGAACCGCCTCCGAGCCCTCCCGGCAAAAAGCAGGATGCCACCATGACAAGCAGACAGACCGCCATCGTAACCGGTGCCTTGCAACGCGCAGCAGCGGCCGCAACCCAGGCCGTCGCAGGGTCCTTTTCCGCCATGTTCGTCGCCGTTATATTAGCCGCGTTCGCCGCATCAGGCACCGGCGCTGCGAGCACACAAAGCAAGCTTCCGATGGCGCGCACCCCTGCTGACCCCAGCGCGCTTGTCAACGAGTTCATCGGCACTGAGAACGAGGGCTGGGATATCCCTGCCGCCGGGGAACCGTTCGGCATGGTGCAGGAAGCTCCGCTGGTACTGAACCGTCCTGGCACCCACGGCAACAGCTGTGACTCGCCCTCCGCGGCCAAGATCTACGGCTTCAGCCAATCCACCATCAACGCGTGCAACTTCAACTACCTTCCGCTGATGCCCACCACGGGGCCGGTCACCTCGTCGAATCCATCGGACTATGCCTCGGGCTTCAGCCATGACCACGAGCAGGCGCATCCTGACTCCTACCAGGTGCTGCTCGACAACGGCATTCGGGTGGATCTGACCACCACCACGCGCACCGGCTGGCAGCAGTACACCTTCCCGCGGACGAGGGAGGCGAACGTGCTGTTCAACGTTGGCGCAAGGGCGTCCAGCTCCGAGATCCACATGGTCGACGACCGAACCGTTGAGGGTTGGGCGCAGTACTCCCATCACAAGGCGTTCTTCGTGGCAGAGCTCAGCCGTCCGTTCACGGCCTATGGCACCTGGAGCGGGTCGGGACTGACCCCGGGATCGCGCAAGGCTGCCAATCCCGGTAAAGGCTTGAATGGCGGCTGGATCAGCTTCGACACG
>CAXTRM010000046.1:7617-16066 GCA_964246625.1 uncultured Acidobacteriaceae bacterium | reverse complement strand
ATGCGCCGGTGGTGGTCAAGGTGGGCCTGTCATTCACCGGCATCACAGGAGCCCGCAAGAACCTCGACGCCGAGACCAGCCAGTTCGGATTTGACTTCCATGCGGCCCAGCAAGCGTCTCACCAGCACTGGAACGCCCTGCTCGACCAGATCAAGGTCACCGGCGGTACGCACGACCAGCAGGTCGTGTTTTACACCGCGCTGTACCATTCCGTGCTGGACCCCAACGTGATCGGCGACGTCGATGGCCAGTACATGGGGTTCGATGGCAAGCTGCAAACGGCTAGGGACTTCACCCCGTATAGCAACCTGTCGTTGTGGGACACCTTTCGCACGCAGAATCAGCTGATCGAAATGCTGGCCCCGAGGGTCGCGCACGACATCGATCTGTCGATCCTGGCGATCGCTCGCCAACAGGGCTGGCTCCCACGCTGGTTCCTGGGAACCCGCGAGGGCAACATCATGACGGGCGATCCCATCACCTCGTTCCTGGTGGAGGGCTGGTCCAAAGGCCTGCTCTCGGGGGAGTACGCCGAGGAGGCTTACAAGTACCTTCGCCAGAACGCCACAGAGGTCCCGCCACCCGAGCTTCCAATGAATGGCCGCGCGGGGGCTGGGTACTTCGACCGGCTCGGCTACATCCCCTATGGGCTGAAGGTGACCTCGACGGCCAATTGTTCCACCGAGGGCTCCGGCGCCTCCTGCTGTCCGACTCATGGTGCCGACAATGACTGCTACTACCCCGTTTCGTCCTCGCTGGAGTACGCGGCAGCCGACGCCTCGCTGGCGCTCATGGCGAAGGGACTGGGTCACACAGAAGACGCGCAGATGTTCGCCCAAAGGGGCCAGTCGTACCGCAACCTCTTCGACAAGAGCATCGGTTTCTTCCATCCACGCACCATGGACGGCACTTGGCTGAGCCTGTACGACACTGGCACAGGCAATCACGCCTTTCACGAGGGCGATCCGAGCCAATATCAATGGCTGGTACCCCAGGACCCCGCTGGGCTGGTCAACATACTGGGTGGCCCCAAAGCGGCTACGAGCCGGCTGGATCAGTTCTTCGACTATCCCGGCCTTCTCGTCAACCCGCGGAAAACCGCCGCGCATGTGTGGGTCAGCGACCCCTACGACTACTACGGCCCGACAACGTACGATCCTGACAATGAGCCAAACCTGCTGGCTCCCTACATGTACGCGTGGACCGGTCGGCCAGACAGGACGGCGACCGTGGTACGGGCCGCGGAAACCCTGTACACCACCAGCCCCGGAGGGATGACGGGCAACGACGATATGGGTGAGATGTCCGCGTGGTACGTGATGTCCGCGATCGGCCTCTACCCGACGATGAGCGGCGCCAACTTCTTCGTCGTGACCACCCCGCTGTTCCCCCACACGGTGGTGCGCCTTGGGGACTACGAGAATAGGCAGGGTGGCATCCTGACCCTTTCGGCGCCCGGGGTCAGCATGAACATGCGGTACATTGCCTCCGCCAAGGTCAATGGCAAAAGCTGGAACCGGGATTGGGTCAACCAGTCCGACATCGCCCACGGTGGCACCATCGAGTACACGCTGAGCACCTCACCGACCGCCTGGGCTACGGCTGAGGACGACGCTCCCCCGTCAGTCGACGCGGTGACGAGTACCGAGCAGCAGCTAAGCGCCCAGTTCTCGCCGGCACAGGCCGTGGTGGAGCCCTCTGCGAGCGACGCGTCGAACCAGACACTCACCCTGACTCTGCTGACCAAGACCCCCGGCACGTCGCAGGTGCATGTAGCTGCCACGTTGCCGCCGGGATGGTTGGTTTCGACTGCTTCCACGAGCGTGGGGATGGCCTCCTTCGGCTCCCCTATCCAGGTGGAGGTTCCACTCACCATTACCGCTCCGGCCGGGACCAGGCCAGGTGCGTATAAGGTCTCGGTCACCGCGAGCATGCCTGGAGCCGCGCCGGTCCAGAAGCAGGCAACGATCTCGGCCCGGGTACCCGGTCGTTGCGCCATCGTGACGAGCACCTCGTGTGCGGTCGACCTCAGCGGTGACTACAACGAGGATGGCGTAGCCACGCAAGCCAACCCGAGTCAGGGCAATTTCGACGGCGGAGGCGACAGCTACGCCGCCGACCTGCTGCCCCCGCCCGGCCCGGTCACCTTCGGCGGGGTCACCTACCAAGCGCCCACAACGACGGGGGCCGACCAGAACTTCATCAAGGTGAACGGCCAGGCCATGGTCTTGCCATCCGGTCGCTACGACAAGCTCGACATCGTCGGTGCCGCCAGCCATGGCAGCACGGGCAGCAACGGCCTCACCGCTATCGTGACCTACCAGAACGGCGGCATCGCCTCAGTGCCGCTCCAGTTCACCAGTTGGGACAGCGACCGCACCGAATTCGGCAACAGCGTAGCCGTTCCCATGCCCTACCGGTTCAGCGCCGGCGGGAAGAACTCGGCGGCGGTATCCCTGTACCGAACGACCCTGCCGCTGGATCCACACCAGCAGCTCCGCGCCATCTCACTGCCGTTTCGCTCCGTTCCGATCTGGGTCGCACCCGGCTTGACCGGGGTCGCATGGGACCACGACAGCGATCTCCATATCTATGCCATGACGCTCCACCGCGCACTCCAGGCGGAGCCGAACGGAGTGGGGGCACCTTCTCGACGGAAAGCCAGGTAAGGCACAAGAGGATGGAGCTGAAGTACGTTGCCTGATCTGATCTCGCAGGCAACCATCTGGCTCCCGTTCTTCACTTGCTCCAGGACACGGCTGGACTGTATGGGCGAGCCTACCTGTCCTGCGATCAAGGCTGACCACGGGATCTTGGTGCGTTTCGGCTGCCTCGCAGCTGTAAAAACTTGCGCGGAACCTGAAGGCCACGTACCCGCGACAAAGCTGTGATCTCGCAAGCCTGGCTCAGAGGAGCACGAAAAGCCCTGAAAGAAAGAGGTAGATACAAGCAAGCAGGCTCATCGCCAGGACCGATCAGGCAGCCCATTTTGCCTGGTCGTGTACCAGGCCGACCAACGAGAAAGCGAGTGCAGCAAACCGTAGGGCCACAACGGCCGCCCCCGAAGCTCGCAGCCACGGAGTCTTTACAGAGGCATTCACGCTGTCCAAGCGGAGTGCGCCAAACACTACGGAGTGCACACAAGCAATAGGAGGCCAACGACAGCGCATCTGCGATGACTCGGCATACTGACTTCAGCCTACTCGGCCGGTTTGCGCAGACTTGTTGGTCACACCTGCCCAGGCTCCTCCCGAAAAGTAGTTCATAGAGGTACGCACAACCGAACGCCTCTTAGCTGCTCGGCTATGGTTACTCCCTTGAAGTCGCATTCTCGTCAATGAACCGGCCTCGACCGGCACCGTGGAACACGGAGCATCGCACCACTTCCGACAACGGCGTTTATCAAGAGTTGAGGACTAGACTTGTCCCGTGCTGCGGCGTATCCATTCCGACAACACGCTTGCATAGGTACGACTGGAGCGGTGTTCGCTACGGTCTTTCAGCCTGATGAGATACTCGCCGTTCTCTAGCGGGACGAGCTCTCGAATCTGGTCGACGCGAATGATACGGGAACGATGCACGCGCATGAACATTCGAGGGTCGAGGCGTTGCACCAGTGAAATCATCGTCTCCCTCAGGAGATGAGTTGATCGAGCAGTGTGGAGCTCAACATAGTCCTTAGAGGATGCGATCCACAAAACGCTGTCAACAGGAACAATCTCGACGCGGTTTCCGCTCCTCACGGCGAAGCTGGAGGAGTAGATGGCTGGTTTCTCCGCGATTCTCTCCTCCCGAGGCTCTTGCACGCGCGAGGGATACACCACCTCTGACGAACCTTGTACAGCGTTCCCCTGCCGCACTCCCAAATAGAGCGCCGCCCAGAGAAACAGGATGAAGGAGCATTGAACGCCGCTCAGATTCCAGTAGTTGAGCCGGAAGTCTCGAAACCCGAATGTGATGAGGGAAGCGACGTAGGTTGCACCTGACCCAACGACAAAACAGAGCCCAAAGGTGCTGCTGTGGAGCTTGAACCACGACATCTTCGAGCGTGCGCCTAACGCCCGTAAGGCGGGGCGCAGGGCGAGGGTCACGACGAAAAGAACGATGACCACCCACGTGTTGTAAGCCAAAACGTACGACTCTCGGAGGTGTGGTGCGGCGGCTGCGAGGCAGAGTGTGTAGAGAAGAAACCAGCCTCCAAGCTGCAGTTGCCAGTATCCCGGACTTCGGTGCGCAGTCGCTGCGGTCATTGCCCGAGATTCTAGCCAACCGTTCGTCGTTCTGTCCTTTCTATTCGTCGCACCTCCCTCGCGTTTGGACGCATACCCCGTGGGTTCGGCTGACGATCAGCTACGTTCACGGGACCGGGGGAACGACGGAATGGAAGAGACACGGGCGGAGCGTGAGCGCTTTGTGGCACAACTGAGGAGGTTCTTTCTAAAGCAGGATCCCACGTACGACAGATGGGAAGCTGGGTGCCGGCCGACTACCGCTTCTGGCAAGCTGGCCTACCTTGCGCTCTACTTCCTGCCGGGTCTTGTTATGGCTCTGGTCATCAACGTGTCGCCTCTCTTCTCTGCTGAGTTGCGAGTCACTCACCTCTCCCCTCGCTATCTGCAGTTCGGCTGGCTGCTGATTATCGCGCTTGGCTGGCATCTGCTGTCTCCGTTCTTCTTTCTGCGGGTTGCAGATGGGTTGACCCTCCGTGAATCGCTTAGCTTTCTTGGCCTGGATCGAATCGACCGAGGAGGTCTCTTCACCGTGCTGCCGGTGTTCTGTTCGCCCTGGTCTCGATTCCGTACATGCAGTTCGTGTGGGATCCGTTGAGCAGGTTGTGCCAGGCTGTTCCGTTGTTTCACGTCCCAAGCTGGAGCATCTTCGGCGAGGACCCAGCCGGTCTCTACGCATTTCCCCCATACGCTCTTGCACTCTTCTTTCTGGGGAACTTCCTTGGCGAGGAGCTCTACTTTCGGGGCTACCTCATGAAGAAGTCGAGCTTCCTGGGGCCGGCAAATTGGGTTCTCAACCCCACATGTTTCGCCCTCTACCACCTCTGGCAGATTCCCTTCACCTGGCCCTTGATCGGTCTGGTACTCGCACTTGGCCTCCTGATGCGCCTGCGAAAAGATCTCTACGTGCTCATCGCCTTCCACTTCTTCATCAATATGTGGCTCTACTACGGGGAGTACCCCCTGGCGAGACTGCTTCACCTCGCGCAGTAAGGTCGATGAGTAACGACAAGTCGCATTGTGTGAACTAAATCCCGCCTGTCACCACAAACGAAGGTTTGTGACAGCGTACCCGCTCAACTTTCGCAAACGGGGTCTATGCTTACAAAGCGCATACCGATTGTGCAATCTTGCTCGCGAAGGCTGGCATCTCCTTCGATTGAGTCGCTCCTCTTTGCCGGTCCAATCAGGTACTTGGTAGGTCTGCATGCAATTCCGGTGTCTTCTTTTAGTGCTTTGTGTGACGCTCACGAGCGTCGTTGCCAGACCGGTGTTTGCTCAATCGATCGACGGCACAGTCATCAACGCCGACGGCAGTACCGCGCACAACGGAAAGACCGTATTCGAGGAAGTTGCAGTCAATCTGGAGAAACAGAGCGCTTCGGGCACCTGGGGACGCTTCGGTGGTGCGGGGCATACCGACGAGCGTGGCCATTACCACTTTGACGGTTTACCTCCAGGCAGGTACATCGTGTTTGCGACGCTACCTGGCAGCATGGTCAAGGTCGCTGGTGGCATGATCTCCGCAGGTGGCCCAATCCTCTTTGCACCAGGGACGCCACGCGCGGCGGGAGCCACCATCGTTACAATCGGTAGCAACGGCCGTGCAGAACAGCTTGATATTCGCGTACCTTCTGATAGTCATCACATTGCGGGAGTCGTGGTCGATGCTGCTGGTCGGCCGGTCAAGCGCGGACTGATTCGGCTACATCCATCCGGTGAACCCGGCTTGTCCCGGGCCATGCCGCTTACGGAGACAGGAAGCTTCGATTTCGACCGGGTTTCAAGTGAACATTACACTCTGCACGCGTCTACTGGCGAATCCTTCACCTCAGAAACTTCCACTGCGGATCTTGACATCGTCATCCAGGGTTCGGGTGACCCGCAACCGGTGCGTCTGGTTCTGAAGTAAACCGCTTCCGACGTAGCCCTTAAGCCCGGCGTGTAAGGCTAATGACTGTCAGCTGACCAAATCCCAAGGGTTCTCGGAAGTCGCCTTATCGGAAGGAGCAGGCGCAAGGCAGGTATCTCACGCCACGATCCTCAAAGGAGAGACTGGATCCTTGGCGCGATGGCGGCATCAAGCAGCTCCAGATCTTCCGGCACCGGAACCACCATGTCGGGAAACAGATGCCACTCCTCGGTAAATGATAGGGAGTCGCCCGTGGCCACCACACGGTGGGGCCCAAGCAATTCCAGCTCCTGAAAGCGGCCTTCCGTGTACACCTCGGTGTTCACCCCGTAATCCGGATACTCCGCCCGCTCGTCATGGGTGAAGCGCTTGGCGAAGAGCATGTCGTGCACCAGGTGCGCGCACCAGTTCTGCTTATTGCGCAATCCCAATTTTTGCGAGCTCGGGCGGGCTGGATCGCCGCGCAGCAGAAGGTACTTCAACCCCAGGGTGAACCGAGGGTCCTGCAGGTCCGTGAACGCGCAAAGGGCCATCGGCTGTGTCACGGGGACGTACTCGTCATGCGTCTGAAACGGCACACGCGGCACAATCGAGACACCAGGCTCAACAATGCTCACCGCCCACACCGCAATGTCCACCGGCCAAAGGCTGTGGCTGGTCACCGTATGCTCGAGCCGCACGGAGGTCCCCTCAGGCGCCATCGACACGCGCATCTCCTTCTGCATGCCAGCCTTGTCCACGGATTGCTTTAAAACCAACCCGTACTCTCCTTCTGCGGTGTACTCGATCGGATCGTTGTCCGGGGCGTAGGTTGCCGGAAGTACCTCCGGCCACACCCACAGACGGTGACCGCCATAGGGCTTCCAGATCCCAAGCGCCGTCTCCTTGGCTGCATCCGGGAAGTGCCCAAGCACATTGCGTCCACCCGCGGGCCCGTAGAACAGGATGCGTGGACCCACGTCCGTGGTCGCGATGACGTCCACGGTACCGTTGGAGAGCTTGATGCAATGTGGCAGTCCCATATAGGACAAGGTCTCGAGACTCATGCAAGGTGCTCCCTGATCGCGCGAAGTGTGTAGTGAGATGCCTGCGGGTCCGATCCTCGCGCCTGGCGGCGCCCAACACTCCGGAAGTGCAGATCCAAACCGAAGCTCCTCATCGAATCCCCGGATCTGGACAAACAACCGGGGCCCTCCTCAGCTATCCTCATACCGATGACTCACAAGCTTTCTCTCCGCGACCTCGACCTTCGTGACAAGCGTGTTCTCATCCGCGTCGACTTCAACGTGCCTTTCCAGGACGGCCTGATCGCGGATGACACGCGCCTGCGCGAAACCATTCCCACCATCGAGTTCGCGTTGCGGGAGCGTGCCCGAGTGATCCTTGCAGCTCACCTTGGCCGTCCCAAGGGCAAGCCGGTCGCCTCGTTAAGCCTCCGTCCGGTGGTCACGCGCCTGCGCGAACTGCTCGACCATGTCCTCGGGCCCGACGAAAACGTCGCGTTCTCCCCGGACTGCGTCGGTGAGATCGCCGAAGAGCTGGCCAACAATCTCGAGTCTGGTCAAACACTTCTTCTGGAGAATCTTCGGTTTCACGCCGGGGAAGAGAGCAACGACCCCGGCTTCGCCGCACAGCTCGCCGGCCTGTGCGACCTGTATGTCGACGACGCCTTTGGTGCCGCGCATCGCGCCCACGCCTCCACGGACAGCGTCGCCCGCATCGTGCGCGAACGCGGCGGGCAGGCCGCCTCCGGCCTCCTCATGCAAAAAGAGATCACCTTTCTCACAAAGGCCGTGACGGACCCTACCAAGCCGTTTGTGGCCATCATCGGCGGGGCCAAGGTTTCTGACAAGATCGAGGTCATCAATGCGCTGCTTGAAAAGGTCGATGCGCTGCTGATCGGCGGGGCCATGGCCTATACCTTCCTGAACGCCCGCGGCCAGACCACCGGCAAGAGCCTGGTGGAGGCAGACAAACTCGATGTGGCCAGGGCGGCCCTCGACAAGGCCGCCGAACGCGGCGTGCGCTTTCTTCTGCCCACCGATCATGTGCTCGCGGACAGGTTTGCCGCCGACGCCCATACGACCATTTTCTCCGGGGACGCCCCCTTTCCTGCCGACATGATGGCGCTCGACATCGGACCGGCAACCATCGAGCTCTTCAGCCGGGAGATTGCCGATGCTTCCACCGTGGTGTGGAACGGCCCCATGGGCGTCGCCGAACTCGCACCCTTTGCCAGGGGCACCAACGCCATCGCGGAAGCGCTCGCCGCCAACGCGCATGCCACCACGATCGTCGGCGGCAAACC
>CAXTRM010000046.1:0-7607 GCA_964246625.1 uncultured Acidobacteriaceae bacterium | reverse complement strand
CATCTCTACCGGAGGAGGGGCCAGCCTAGAGTTCCTGGAGGGCAAAACGCTGCCCGGCATCGATGCGCTGTCGGACGCGCTTTCGGAGACGGCGGCTTAGTGCGTAAAACCATGTTGAAAGTGCCGAAAGAGCACACTTTTTCGCACCGATTTCGCGCCCCTTTGCTCTTATGCTGCAAGCAATCCCTGTCCGGAGCTCCTCGCTGATGCGCAAGCCGATCATTGCCGGCAACTGGAAAATGTACAAAACGCCGCGCGAATCGCTGGCCTTTCTGGACGCCTTCTTCCCCTTGGTAGAAGGCCACAGCCGCGACGAGATTGTCGTGCTCCCCACCATGAGTTCCCTGGCCTACGTCCTCGACGGCGTCCAGGGAACCAACGTCCGGGCGGGCGCCCAGAACATGCACTGGCTTAACGAAGGGCCATACACCGGGCAAACCTCGCCCACCATGCTCGTCTCCCTCGGCTGCCGTGATGTGTTACTTGGACATTCTGAGCAAAGGCTGTACTTCAACGAAAGTTACGAGCGCGTGAACCTCAAGCTCAAAGCCGCGATCAATCACGGGATCACCCCCATCGTGTGCCTCGGAGAGTTGCTTGGCGAGCGCGAAGACGGCAAAACCGAGGAGGTCCTGCGCGTCCAGATTCGCACCGCGCTTCGCAACATCTCTGCCACCGAGGCCCGTCGCCTGGTGCTCGCCTATGAGCCGATCTGGGCCATCGGAACCGGCTCCACCGCCTCGCCGGAGATCGCCGGGGCCGCTCACCGCTATATCCGGCAAGAGCTCCGCCTCTGCTGTGGGGAGCCGGCCGCGCAAAATACGCGCATCCTGTACGGCGGATCGGTCAAGCCTGACAACATCGCTGCCCTGATGGCCCAGGAAGACATCGACGGCGCGTTGATCGGCGGCGCAAGTCTTGTACCTACAACATTTGCAGAGATCGTGCACTATGCCTCGGCCGGCAACCCCGATGTGCATGTACCGGCTGACGGCAACGCCGCACAGCCGGCAACCGGCGGCTGACAGCCTCGACCGGCTCTGAAAAGATCCCGAGCTTTAGGGGACCGACCGGCTCGCGAGACGGGGACCCCACGATCAGCAGGACTTGGCTTTGAAACCAGTTAGAACTCTGCGGCGGACTTGGCTGCAGCTGCGGTTCAGGCGTTACCTGACCACACCGGCCTGGTCGACTGGCCAGTACACAAAGGCTGCCCGGCCATAGATCAGGTCCCGTGGCACCGGCCCGAAGTCCCGGCTGTCGCTGGAAATCGATCGGTGGTCGCCCATCACGAAGTACTCCCCGGCAGGGATGATCTGGTTCGGAATGGACCGGTCGTCCTGGTATCGCTCCGGCACATAAGGCTCCCGGAGCACCACCCCATTCACCGAAACCGCCCCGTGGTCTACCGAGAGCGCGTCGCCGGGCAGGGCGATCACGCGCTTGATGTAGCTCTTGGTGTGGTCGTGGGGGTAGTAGAAGACCACCACATCCCCGCGGTGGATCTTTTCAAACTGGTACGCAAATTTGTTGATAAAGAGCCGATCCTGGTCTTCCAGCCTCGGCAGCATGGAGGTGCCCTCCACCCGAACCGGCTGGTAAAGAAACAGGATGATAATCAGGGAAACCACCAAGGAAACCACAAGATCGCCCAACCACGCGCGAAGACTCATGGCCCGTTCCGCAAGCCGCTTGTGCGGTGCCACGGCCTCCGTCTCCTCAGGATTTGGGGGTGGTTTTGTCTGCATTCGAACGGTTTACGTTTGTGCGGTGTGCATCGATCTTGTACACAGTTTAGACCCGAATCCCACATCAGGGGTGCAAGGGTGCCCCGCCCAGGGGACGATCTGCCCTTGCGCCTGGGCTAGAATGGGGTGTACTAGTTAACCACGCAATGGCCACTTTGACGACTCCTTCAGTACCCGCAAACGAACGGAACACGGGCCGTTCCCTCACGGATCTCCAGAGCCTCACGACGGAGAAGCTGAACGACGCCTCTGCCGGCCTGGATACCAAGTCCGCCCTGGAAATTGCCCGCATCATCAACCAGGAGGACAACAAGGTCGCGAGTGCCGTAAAGAAGGCCCTGCCCGAGATTGCCCTGGTCATCGACACCGTGGCACGATCCCTCCGGGATGGTGGGCGCCTCATTTATGTGGGTGCCGGTTCATCGGGCCGCATCGCTTCCCTGGATGCCTCAGAGTGCCCAGCGACGTTCTCCACGAATCCGCAGCAGGTGCAGTACCTCATGGCAGGAGGCCCGAAGGCGCTCGCCAGCGCGTCGGACGTAAATGAGGACTCCCCGGAGATCGGACAGCGTGATGTGGCCAAGCGGCGGCCGACGCGCAAGGACGTCATCATCGGCATCTCGGCCTCGGGCCGCACACCGTACGTGGTGGGGGCAGTGGAGTATGCCCGGGCCCGCGGCGCGAAGACCGCGGCGATCACCTGCAACCCGAACTCCGACCTGTCGCAGGTGGCCGATATCACCATCACGGCCGAGGTTGGTCCGGAGGTCATCTCCGGTTCCACGCGCATGAAGGCCGCCAGCGCACAAAAGATGATCACCAACATGATCACTACCGGCGCGATGACACGGCTGGGCTACGTGTACGACAACCTGATGGTGAACGTGCACATGAAGAACGCCAAGCTGGTGGAGCGCGGCATCCGTGTGCTCATGAAGCTGTGCGACATCGACCGTGAGACCGCGATTCGCACCATCAAGTCGGCAGGCAAGAGCATCCCGATCGCGGTTGTGATGCTGAAGGCCAGCGTGGACAAGATGGAGGCCGTGCGGCGGCTACAAAAGTCTGAGGGCAATGTGCGACTAGCCATTGAGGACAGTCGTCTGGAATTGTAGCCGGTTCGCTATGTCTGCGATCTCGCCGCGTACAAGTGTCCCTCACGCTGCGGTTCGTGTTTGCGATGTGCCGGCTAAGTCATCACGGGCCCGTCTTATGCTGAACCGCCAATTAGGCTAGTTCGCGTCGGAATGGGTCAGCGTAAAGAAAGTTCGTGGACTCCATCCGGTCCTCAAGTGCCGTAATCCCCAGAGTCCGCTTGAACTTTACTTCGGGGCCACTGATGGCAATCAGCCACAGGAAGCGAACCCTTGTTTGCTCAAGATCCAGCCATTCCAGTTTTGGGCCGTCGAGGTATGGAAGCGAGATCAGTCCATGGTCATACGGCGAATCGGGGTACCAGGGAATGCCGAAATTGACCGTGTGGTTCAATCCAAGCGCTCCACTCGTACGGTGATAGTGCGCTGCCATTGCTAGTACTTCGGCCAGCCCGTCTGCTTGAACGGAGGAGTACATATGTAGTTCGAGCGGATCGTGATCAGACGGCTGCGACATGCCTTGAGTACAGTACGTCCAGAGCGGGCGCGACGATCTCGGAGGGCTTCTCAAGACCGCAAAACCTTTACCGATCTGATGAACGGGGCCTGGCACCTCTGCTACGACGGTAAAGGAGGCTCTCCAGATCTCCTCATAGTGTTGACGCAACATGTCGAGGTATCGCAACATTTTCTAAACGATACTGCTACGTAAGAATCGACGCCTCTCTTTGGCCAGGTAGATCGGACGCAAGCTGCAATATCCGGCGTCTTGCTTAGACAGATGGACCGCGCAACATTTGTCGTATGGGGTGTTTACTTCATCAGCAAGCGGCGCGGACAATGAGCCGCAAAAGGAGCAATACCATGTACCGTACGATCCTTCCCAAGGCTCTCGCACTTACCGTTCTAACGGCCGGCCTCGCCGTGGCGGGTGCGCAGCAGGCGCAGCCGACACCGGATGCCAGTGCGCCACAGCAAGACGCACCGATGCATCACCGTCATGCGCCCAACCCGCAGCGTCAAGCGGAGTACCTTACCAAGAAGCTGAACCTGACCGCGGACCAGACGGCGAAGATCGAGCCCATTCTGGCGGACCGGGATCAGAAGATGGCAGCTCTTCGAAGCAACACCCAGCTTTCGCCTGAGGATCGGCATCAGCAGAGGCGGAGCATCGATCAGGATGCGCAGCAGCAGATGGCCGGCGTGCTTTCGCCCGACCAGATGACTCAGCTTAAGGCGATGCATCAGGAGCACCGGCATCACGGGCCCATGGAGCAGCCTGGCGACAACGGCCAGTCCCCTTCCTAAGAGCGCCATAGACTTCACCCAGCCCAGAAAGCCGGAGCCCTGCTCCGGCTTTTGCTTTTGGACCGGTATCCCTCGAAGAGCGCATCGCCGCACCAGCCCGGATACCCGTTTGGCTTGCCGGCTTTCGTACACTAAGCCGATGGATAAGTTCGTGGTCCGTGGCGGCAACCCGCTGCTCGGCACAATCAAAGTCTCCGGCGCGAAGAACTCCGCGCTTCCGTGCATGGCCGCTGCGATTTTGACCGAGGATGAAGTGATCCTCGAGAACATCCCGCAGGTTCGCGATATTGAGACCGAGCGCAAGCTGCTGGAGTCCATGGGCGCCGAGGTGGAACTCGGGTATGGCCGCGCCCAGCACCGCACATCGATTAAGTGTGCGGTCCTGTCAGACCCGGTGGCAAAGTACGAGATCGTGAAGACGATGCGGGCGAGTTCCCTGGTGCTGGGCCCGCTGATCGCCCGTACCGGCGTGGCGCGGGTGGCAATGCCTGGCGGATGTGCCATCGGTGGACGTCCGATCGATCTGCACATCAAGGGCCTGGAGGCCATGGGCGCGACGATCACCCAGGAGCACGGCTACTTGGAAGCACGCACCGAGCGCCTGAAGGGCGCGCACATTGTCTTTGACAAGATCACCGTAACAGGCACGGAAGACCTCCTGATGGCTGCCGCGCTGGCCGAGGGTGAGTCGCTGTTCGAGAATTGCGCCCGCGAGCCGGAGGTGACCGACCTGGCGGCGCTGCTGAATGCCATGGGCGCGCAGATCGAGGGCGCGGGCACTTCCACCATCAAGGTGAAGGGAGTCAGCAAGCTTCACGGGGCCAAGCACCGCATCAACCCTGACCGCATTGAGGCTGGCACCTTTTTGATGGCGGCGGCGATCACCGGGGGCGACCTGAACGTGGACTGCTGCAATCCGAAACAGCTTGGATCGCTGCTGGGCAAGATGGAACAGGCCGGCGTGAAGCTGGAGGTAGGGGCCAACAATGTGCGTGTACACTCCGGCGGCAAGCTGCTGGCCGTGGACATGAGCACGGAAGAGTACCCGGGCTTCCCGACCGACATGCAGGCGCAGTTCATGGCCCTGATGACGCAGGCCGAGGGCACCAGCAATATCACGGAAAACATCTTTGAGAACCGCTTCATGCACGTCAGCGAGTTGAACCGTATGGGCGCAAATGTGTCGGTCCACGGACGCACGGCGACGGTTCGCGGCGGTGGGCCGCTGCAGTCGGCAGCGGTGATGTGCTCGGATCTTCGGGCATCGGCGGCGCTGGTGCTCGGCGCCCTGGTGGCCGAGGGCGAAAGCATTCTGGATCGCGTGTACCACATCGACCGGGGCTACGAGCGCATTGAAGAAAAGCTGCGCAATGTGGGTGCGCAGATCCGGCGCATGGGCGACGTGTTTGGGAGCGGCAAAACCTAGTTTTGCCCGGCCTGAGCTGCGGGCGCAAGCTCAAGCGAGAGGATGTTCCTGGCAAGTGTTCCCGCGCTGTTGTCCATCGACGAGTATGTCCGTAGGAGCTACCAGCGGGACGTGGACCTCGTGGAAGGGCAGATCGAGGGAAGAAACTTGGGTGAGTTTGAGCATGCGCGGGATCCAAACGATCCTGAGCTCCTTCTTGAGGGAGAAGGAATGGCAGGTGAAGACGGTTGTAGAGTGGCGCGTCCGTGTGACCTCGAGCCGGGTACGGATCTGCGACCTTGCGACTTTGCGGGCGGAGGCGCCACGGAAAAGGTCACCGAAATGCCGCCGCCGATCCGCATCGAGATCCTGCCACCCGAGGACCGGCTGGCCCGGGCACAGGCAGTCCTGACAGACTACCGAGCGATGGGTGTGGCCAACATCTGGCTTATCGACCCGCTGCGTCGCTCAGCGCACACCTTTGATCAAGAGGTGCAGCAGCACGCGCGCTGGTAGTGCCGGGCACGTCAATCCGCCTGGACCTCAGGGAGCCGTTTGCCGCACTGGACTGAGCACGCGGACCGCTGGCAGCCACGGGGCGAGACCTATAATCGGGGTGTGTCATTTCGCGTGAAGCTTGCCGCCCCACTTCTTTTTTCCATGGCCGTGTGTGGGTTGGGAGCCCGTGCCGTAGCGCAGCAGCAGGCGCCCACACCGGCGGGCCGTGTTGTGCTCGTGCTTCCCTTTGAAAACCGCTCCGGCAACACGTCGCTGAGCTGGATCGGGGACTCGTTCCCCGACACGCTGGATCGCCGGCTGAACACCTCAGGCTTTCTGACGATCTCGCACGATGACCGGGTGTTTGCCTATGATCATCTGGGGCTGCCGAAGGACTTCCGGCCGTCGCGTGCCACGACGATCCAGATCGCGCGTCAGCTGGATGCGAACTATGTGGTGCTGGGCAGCTACACAGTAGCCAATAACCGCATCGCGGTCCAGGCCAAGGCTCTTTCGGTCGACGATCTCCGGCTATCCACCCAGGTGGAGGACAGTGCGGAGCTGCCGCGGCTGTTTGACGCAGAGAACGCTGTGGCGTGGAAGCTGGCGCGGACCATCGACCCGCAGTTCCGGGTGGCGGAAAGCACCTTTGTGGCGGCGCCGGGCGCCGTGCCGCTGCCGGCGTTTGAGGATTACATTCGCGGCACCGACGCCACGAGCTCGGAGGAGCGGCTGCAACGGTTGACCGCCGCGGTGTCGGTGTCTCCGGACTATGCCGCCGCCCTGCTCGCCCTGGGCAAAGAGCAGTACACCCAGCGCAAGTTCACCGAAGCGGCCACGACCCTGAGCAAGGTGCCGCAAACGGATCCGCTGTCGTTGGAAGCCGGGTTCTTCTTGGGGTTGTCGCGCTTCAACACCACTAATTACGCAGGCGCCGAAAGTGCCTTCGGCTTTGTGGCCAATCGCCTGCCCTTGCCCGAAGTGGTCAACGATCAAGGTGTGGCCCTGAGCCGGCAAGGGAAGGATGCGGTGACGCTGTTCCAGCGCGCCTGCACCGCGGACCCGTCCGATGAGGACTTCCACTACAACCTGGCATTGGCGTATTTCCGGCGCGGCGATACGGCCAGCGCCTTGAGCGAGGTCGCTACCTCGCTGAAGTTGAAGCCGCACGACAACGAAGCGCTGGAGTTGCAGCGCCAACTCAAAGCCGTGCCACCCGGGTCCAAGCTGCCGACGACAGATGCGCAAGGGTTTGGGCCTGTGGAGCGAGTGAGAAGGACGTATTCGGAGACCAGCTACCGGCAGGCAGCGTTTCAGCTCTCCGAGATCCGGGCGGCCAGAATGGCCCTGCTACCCACCGCGCAACAGGCCACCGAGTACAGCGCGCTTGGGCAGGATGCGTTGCACCAGGGCCTTATTCCCCAGGCCGAAGCGGACTTCGAGTCCGCCCTGGCTGCCGATGCGAAGAGCGCCGCAGCCCACGCCGGTCTGGCCGAGGTCCGGGAGCGCAGCAACGACGCCAAGGATGCGCGCAGTGAAGCACTCGCTTCCCTG
>CAXTRM010000045.1:12968-17252 GCA_964246625.1 uncultured Acidobacteriaceae bacterium | reverse complement strand
CCTGGTCCGCAGCCGGCAAGGAGGGTAGGGAACTCGCGGGTGCGGCCTTGGGAGCCGGTGCTGCAGGCGTGCCTTGAGTCTGCGCTCGTGCAGGAAGAAGAATCAGGCCTGGGCCCAGAATCGCAAAGCTGACGCCGAACACACGGGAACGCAAAACATACTGCCGGGGGAGCATAGCTTCAGTGTATGCGGTCGCGAGCCCTGTGGGCACCTGCCTGTGCCCCGGTTGAGTCGTGCGTACAAGCGCTTAAGGGACGGCGATGTTGCGCGTCTGCAGGTAGTGCTCCAGCCGCGAAAGTGACGAATCCTTGCGTTTCTGTTGGCGACGTCCCTTCGGTTCTGGCAGCACAGCCCAAAGTACAGCAGGGCCGCCCTGGGCTCGCGCCCGCAAAACGGACTCCTGCATGACGCGGTACACCGCCACGGAATCGGCCCCGTCCACGGTAAGGACTGGAAGCTTCAGCCGTCCTGCGGTGCGTTGGAGCGTGCCCCAATCCAGCGCTCCGGCAGCGTTTGCCGGGCCGGCTCGCAGGGCCTCCGACCCACTCCGGTCGGCATATACGACGATGAGCGGCAATAACTCCCGCTGAGCCCACTCGAGGGCGACCGCCCAACTCTCCTCCTCGGCGCCCGGACGGACGAACAGAAGCACTAGGGCGCTGTCCCCGCTGTGCCGCAGCGCAGAGGCCAGCCCTGTGGCGAAAAGCAACTTCCGATCCCCGAAGCCGGAGCCCTGCACGGTTGCTCTGGGCTGCCTGGCCTCAGCTGGCGTTGCAGCTTGGAGGAGCGACGAGATAGCTTCCGTGAGATCGTCGGCAACAACTACATCTTTCGGGCGAACTTGGAGCAGTGTCGCGGCCAGCAGGGCTTCCAGGTCGACCGCGGCACTCCTGGCAGTACCTCCGGCCGCACGTTTGCCGGCAAGCGCGGGCGACCGACGGTCACCCGCGCTGCCGCTCGCCGATGCCGCAGGCTCCAGACGGCAGGCCCGCTGCAGCAACCGGTAGAGCGCCCGCAGTTCGGCGTTGGGCAACAGTGGGTTTTCGGCCAAAACGCCTCCTCCTGCTCGTCTGTGGTGGCAGGGCCAAGCTACAGGTTTGATGAAAGGCTAGACGTGAGCGGCGCTGGGCGCTTCCTGCGAAAGGCCAAGGTCAGCCAGCGCCGCCTGTGCCGTTTCGGCAGGGACAGCTCCATCTCGCGCCAGCTTGGACAGGGCAGCGGCCACAATGGACTCGGCGTCCACCTCGAAAAAGCGGCGCAGGTGTTCCCGGTTGTCCGATCGCCCAAAGCCATCTGTCCCCAGCGTGAGCAGTCGCGACCCCAGCCACGGCGACAGGCCATCGGGCAAGGCCTTCATGTAATCGCTTGCCGCGATGATGGGTCCTTGCGCCTCCCCCAGGGCTTCCAGAACGAATGGTTCCCGGGTCGGCTCGGCCGGGTGCAGCCGGTTCCAGCGTTCCACGTCCAGGCAATCTCGCCGCAGCTCGGTGTAGCTGGGGACGCTCCACACGTCGGCAGCGATCTGGTACTTGGTGGCCAGGATTTCCTGCGCGCGCACGGCCTCGTTCAGGATCGGACCAGAGCCAAAAAGCTGCACAATCGCCGGCCCGTAGGCTGCCGCCTGAAAGCGATAGATCCCGCGCAGGATGCCTTCACGCACCGCATCGCCTTCCGGCATCGCCGGCTGGGCGTAATCCTCGTTGTACATGGTCAGGTAGTAGAAGGTGTCCTCCCCGGCCTGGTACATGCGGCGCAGCCCTTCCTGCAGAATGACCGCCATCTCATAGACAAAGGCCGGATCATAGGTCTTGCAGGTTGGAATGGTGCTCGCGAGCAGATGCGAGTGGCCGTCCTGGTGCTGCAGGCCCTCCCCCAGCATCGTCGTGCGGCCTGCCGTCCCGCCCATCAGGAAGCCCTTGCCGCGTGAATCAGCGAAGGCCCAGGCCATGTCCCCGATGCGTTGGAAGCCAAACATCGAGTAGTACAGATAGAAGGGAATCATCGGCACCTTGTAGTTGGTGTACGCCGTCCCGGCCGCGGTGAAGCTCGCCATGGAGCCAGCCTCGGTGATGCCCTCCTCCAGGATCTGTCCTTCCTTCTTCTCGCTGTAACCCAACAGCATGTCCGCATCATGGGGCGTGTACTTCTGCCCTTCCGGCGCGTAGATGCTCACCTGCTTCATTACGGACTCGAACCCAAAGGTACGGCCCTCGTCAGGGATGATCGGCACCACGAGTTTGCCAATTGTCGCGTCCTTCAGCAGCCCGCGCATGATGCCCACAAACCCCGTCGTGGTTGAAAGCGCCCGCCCTTTGGAACCGAGCAGATACTCCTTGAAGAACTCAAGCGGCGGCGCCTGAAACGTCGGCGTGGGAACAGTGCGGGCCGGCAGGTAACCTCCCAGCGACTCACGGCGGGCCTGCATATAGGCGATCGCGGGATCGGTCGGCTCGGGCCGGTAGAACGCGGCGTCCTTGGCCGCTGCCTCGGGCAAGGGGATGTCAAACTGCGCCACAAAGGCCGACAATCCCTCGTCCGTCAGCTTCTTCTCGGAGTGGGTCGCATTCCGTGCCTGCGCGGACGCGAGGCCATACCCCTTGACCGTCTTCGCCAGGATGACCGTCGGCCCGCCCTTGTGCTCCAACGCCCGCTTGTACGCGTTGTAGATCTTCAACGGGTCATGGCCGCCACGGTGCAAGCGACCCAGCTCCTCGTCGGACTTGTCCTCAACCAGCTTCAGCAGTTCAGGATATTTGCCAAAGAACTCCTGCCGGAGATACGCGCCGCCCTTGGCCTTGAAGGCCTGGAAGTCGCCGTCCACGCACTCTTCCATCCGCTTCAACAGCAAGCCCTGGTGATCGCGTTGGAACAGCTCGTCCCAATCCGATCCCCAGATCACCTTGATCACATTCCAGCCCGCGCCGCGGAACATCCCTTCCAGCTCGTCGATGATGCGCTTGTTGCCGCGAACCGGCCCATCCAACCGCTGCAGGTTGCAGTTGACTACAAAGATCAGATTGTCCAGCCCTTCGCGAGAGGCCAATGAGATCGCGCCCAGCGTATCGACCTCATCGGTCTCGCCGTCCCCCACAAACGCCCACACCTTGCGCTCGGTGTGTGGAATCAGGCCGCGATTCTCGAGGTATTTCATGAAGCGTGCCTGGTAGATCGCGTTGAGCGGTCCGATGCCCATGGACACGGTAGGGAATTGCCAGAACTCCTGCATCAGCCACGGATGCGGGTAGCTGGACAGCCCCGGTTCATCCCGCAGCTCGTGCCGGAAATTCTTGAGGCGGCTTTCCTCGAACCGACCCTCCAGGAAGGCACGGGCGTATACACCCGGCGAGGCATGGCCCTGGAAGTACACGAAGTCTCCCGGTTGGTCACCATACCTGGCATGGAAGAAGTGGTTGAACCCCACCTCGAGCAGCGTTGCCAGCGAAGAATACGTGGAGATGTGTCCGCCAATGCCTGGGTCATACTTGTTCTGCTTGTGCACCATCGCCATCGCATTCCAGCGGATCAGGGCTTCCACGCGCCGCTCCAGGCTGCGGTCGCCCGGATACGGGACCTCATCGTGCTTGGGGATGGTGTTCAAGTACGGCGTGGTGACATCGCCGGTCGCGGGCACGCCCGCCTCGCGGGCGCGGGTGCGCAGGGCCGAGAGCAGCGCGCCGGCATGCTCCCAGTCGTGCGCGACAACCTCGTCAAACGCCTCGATCCATTCGGCCACTTCGGCGGTGAGGTCGTGCTGCGTTGCGGGATGGAGGGTAGGGCTTGCCATGAGAGAGCTCCTGCGTGCGGTTGTGCTCGGTTAGAGAATATATGCGGAAGCACACGATGCGAAAGCACAGCGCCGGGCCTGGGCCGTGCTTAGAATTATCTGGATGGATCCCGTCGACACATCCACGCTGGAGAAGACCGTTGCACAACTCGTAGCCGCTCTCCAGGCCTACAGCGACCACCAGGACGACGGCCTTCGGGAAGTGCTCCGGAGCGGGGTGGTGCAAAACTTCAACGTCTGTTGGGCACGGATCCGGCCCACGCTCTCACGCGCCCTGATCCGGTTGGATGGCCTTGACCCCGATCAGATCAAGTCCATGAGCCTCGGCCAACTTGTCCGCACGGTCAATGAGCACGGCTATTCCACAATGGAATGGGAGCAGTGGAGGAAGTTCCTCGACGCGCGCAACGAATCTGCCCACGCCTACAACGAATCCGTTGCTGAGTTGATCCTGGCCCAGGCCCCCAACCTTGTCGAGGCGGCCACCGAACTCCTTACGC